>CAZAQS010000031.1:0-28910 GCA_964486825.1 uncultured Anaerolineaceae bacterium
AACTGCAGGGCAAGCTCTCTTTCAGCCGGCAAGTTCGAACCTGGAGGAAAAGTACCATTGAGGATATCGGTCACTAAAGCCTGCTCTGCATAAATGGCTGGTCTTAGCGGGGGGGTTCGTTGCTGCACGGTTCTCCTCCTGGGAACTGGTCAGTGGACTGACCAGTTAATACTATAGCAAGTCCTGAAGCACTTGTCAAGCGCCAATATGAAAATTTTTTAGATCACAGGGTGTTGTTTATCTTGTGTTCGAACTGGCTGGTGTTGCTCCAATTCACCAAGGATTTCAAGCAAACGCTCATGCCAGTTTGGCTGAGAAGCTTGTAACCATAAACTATTTTTCCCCGTGCGAACATCCGGACCAAAGTAGGGGAAAGGTCGGGATGAGACGCCTTCAGGCAAAGGTGGATACCGGAGCACAATCTGACCGTTTTCTCCACTTACTGCGCTCAAAGAGGCGGCTTCTGCCAGGATCTTCACCTTTACCTGGAAAAGCAAGTTCTTGACCGGTTCGGGGAGTGGGCCAAAGCGGTCAAAAAATTCACCGGTGAGTGAATCTACCTCTGCCAGGCTTTGAAGACCGGCTATGCGCCTGTAGAGCCGGAGCCGCATGGTTTTGTCGGATACGTAATTGGCAGGGATGCTCAGGTGCAGGGGGAGATCCACATTGATCAATGGGGCATGGGCTTCTTGAGCGGCTTCCGCGAGCAGGGCCTGGCCTTTTTCTTCTTCGGCAGCAGTCTCTGGAAATTCGTGGCTTTCCCTTAACTGGCGAACGGCATTAGCCAGTAAGCGCGTGTACAGGTGGAAACCGACTGCAGCGATATGTCCATGCTGGCGCGTTCCGAGGATATCACCCGTTCCCCTAATCTCGAGGTCCCTCATGGCGATGGAATAGCCAGCCCCTAATTGCGTATTCTCGGCGATGGTCTCCATCCTCTCACGGCCTTCCGGTGTGGGAAGCTTTTTACGGTGACGGAAGAAGTAAGCATAGGCGCGTTGAGCGCCACGGCCCACCCGGCCGCGAAGCTGGTATAGTTGGGCCAGACCGAAGGTATCTGCCCTATCGATGATCAATGTGTTTGCGTTGGGGATATCGAGGCCCGATTCGATGATGGATGTGCTGAGAAGCACATCGACCTCCCCAGCAGAAAATTTTTCCATCCTTGCCGATAACTCGCTTTCAGCCATCTGTCCATGAGCAATTGCGATCCGGGCTTCTGGAACCAACTTTGCCAGGTGGCTGTGCATGGCTCCAATGGTTTGAACGCGGTTGTGGACAAAGAAAACCTGTCCTCCGCGTTCCATTTCTCGCAGGATGGCCTGCCGGACCAGGCGAGATGAATAAGGACCTACATGGGTAATGATCGGCAGGCGCTCCTCGGGAGGTGTGTTGATGGTCGAGATATCCCGGACGCCAGTCAGCGCCATGTAAAGGGTGCGCGGGATTGGCGTGGCTGTCATCGTAAGTACATCCACCTCGGTTCGCATTTGTTTGAGTTTCTCTTTGTGAGTTACCCCAAAACGCTGTTCCTCATCAATGATCAGCAATCCCAGGTCTTTGAACTCTACATCGCCCTGGATGAGGCGGTGGGTGCCAATGACGATATCCAGGCTACCATTCGCGAGACGTGAAATGATTTCGCGTTGCTGTTGCGGATTTCGGAAACGGGAGAGCATCTCAACTTCAACTGGGTAAGCGGCTGTCCGCTCGCGGAAGGTGTTGTAGTGTTGCTGTGCCAAAACGGTCGTTGGCACTAAAACAGCCACCTGTTTACCCGAAATCACTGCTTTGAAAGCTGCCCGCAAGGCCACTTCAGTCTTTCCATACCCAACATCCCCGCAGATCAAGCGATCCATCGGTCGCGAGCTTTCCATATCTTGCTTCACCTCGCGGATCACCTGCAGCTGGTCCTCGGTTTCCACATAAGGAAAACTGGCTTCTAGCTCTTGCTGCCAGGCTGTATCTGCTGCGAAGGAAATTCCTTGCACTACCTGGCGGCGGGCATGAAGCTCAAGGAGATCCTGAGCAATCTCTGCAACTGCCTTCTGGGTACGCTCTTTTGCTGCTGACCATTCCCCGCCTCCCAATCGTGTTGGGGAGGGCGTCCTGCTGTCAGGCCCAACATAGCGGGTAAGCCTGTCGGCCTGGTAAACGGGCACGTAGAGTTGGTCGTTTTCTGCATATTCTATACAAAGGTATTCTCTTTCCAATCCTTCTACGGTGCGACTTACAAGTCCAACGAAGCGACCAATTCCATGGTCTACATGGACTACCCAATCATCTATCTGAAGGTCGGCATAAGGAGCTTCAGGAGCTTCGGCCACCGCCCGGTGTCGGCGGCGTGGTTCGGGACGCCGCCATCCAAATACCTCTCCGTCGGTGAGTAGGTGCACGGTCTTTCCTGTGTTAGGTGTAAAGACCCACCCCTCCGTCAGGCTTCCTTCAATAAACACTGGTTCTGGAAGGCCTGGTTCCAGATCACCTGCCACTCTGACCCTCTCCACCCACAATTCCTGCAGGCGCGCCTTTTGCCGTGATACGATCACCAACTGCTCTGAAGATAGGTAGCGTTCGACCATATGCTCCAGGAGATCTTTAAGACGACCACCGAAGCGAGGACCTGAGGCGAAACGTTGGGCCAGTCTGGTTTCATCTGTGGCGACAAGCGGGCCGAGCTCCAAAACCTGATGGCCGGTCAGGGAATCCTCGATCTCAGAAAATGTCAGGTAAGGGACCGGGAAATCTTGAGGCAGTGTTCCCTCCTCCTGGTAATCCCTGCGCAAGTTCAGCGCTTGTTCTTCGATTTCGTTGATCGTGTCCTGGAAATTCTGCCAATTATCCACCAGCACCAGCGCCTCACGAGGTAAATAATCCAGTACGCTGGCAGGGGTGGAGTGCAGATATGGAATATGAAACTCGGAGAGATTGACTTCTCCCGTTACCGGATCCTTTGCAAATTCTTGATTTTCGTTTATCGCCAGGTATTCACGAGCGGGTGTGATAAGGATATGTTCTATGGTTCGGATAGTGCGCTGGGTGGCGGGGTCGAAGCGGCGCAGGGTATCGATTTCATCTCCATAGAACTCGATCCGCACAGGCAATTGTTCTGCCGGTGGCCATATATCCATGATCCCGCCACGTCTGGCAAATTGCCCTGAAGCGATAACCGTGTTGACGGAGTCGTAACCAAAGCTAACCAACGTACGCAAGGTCTCGTCCATGTTGATGACCTGGCCCGGCTTAATCGTGCGGGTAGCTTTTAGGAATTCACGGCGAGGTAAAGAGCGGGCCATCACTCCTCGGGCTGAGGCGATGATTACGGGTGGATCTTCCGGAATGGTAGCACCTGGTATTTGGTAGGTAGCGAGTGTGGTGAGCACGATCAACCGATCACGGCGTGTGTTCTCGCCCCAAGCGGCCTGCTCATAAAAGAGCGGGTTTGGTTCGGGGAATAGCAAGCGAATTAGCCCAGGAGCCCATAAACCAAGCTCGTCGAGCATGGCCAATGCATGATCTGGACGGTCGGTTAGGAACAAGATTGGGCGGTTGATTTCTGCGCTTAACGCGGCCAGAAATGCCAGGCGGGCTGAACGTCTCAGCCCCAGGCTTGGCTGTTCCTGACGAGAACGAATTAATTCTATTAAATCTTTGGCAGAATCGGCAATTAAGCGAGCCAGGAATTCCAGTTTCATCATCTAAGGGATATCTTCTCCGATACTATTAAATTTGTTCATGGCAGAATCTATACCATCGGTAATAAATAACAGGCTTGCTTCCGCAGCACGGTCAAGGATTTCGGGTAATATTTCTTTTTCATCCCGATCGAAATCCTGCAAGACGTATGCAGCCGCCAACATCCTCCCTGGAGGACGTCCTACCCCAACCCTCAGGCGGGGGAAATCTTGCGTTCCCAGGCGTTCAATTACAGAAGCCATGCCCTTTTGGCCTGCCGAGCCTCCTTTTGGCCTCATTCTTAATGTATCGAACGGTAGATCTACGTCATCAAAAATTACTAGCAGTTGCTCCAATGGCACCTTGTAGAAGCGAACCAGCGAGCCTACCGATTGCCCGGATTCGTTCATATACGTTTGAGGCTTCGCAAGTATGATCCGGCAGCCTTTATAACGTACATCAGTTGTCAAGGCACGGAACATTACTCTTGAGAAGCTCAGCTCTAGCCGTTGTGCCAGGCGGTCAACGACTCTAAAGCCGATATTGTGGCGATTTTCCTGGTATTGTCGGCCAGGATTCCCCAAACCAATAATCAAAAAAGGATAATTGTCCGTGTGTGTTTCTCGTTCTGTATTCATCGATGTCTTTCTTGATCCCCTGGTTTATAACTTTTACCTGAAATGACCTTCCATTTTACCATGTGGAGGCAAAATGCTTCGGCCTAGTCGATCATTTTTGCCAAAGCTTCGCTTAGCCAGGGCTGGTTTTTTATCCTCTCTATGTTCAAGTTGTCAATATATTGGACCTGGACTAAAATGGGGCTATGAACTGGGATATGGTAGGCCACGATTGGGCTATCCAACTATTAAGTGACCATATTGCTAAAGGAAGGACCAGGCATGCCTATCTTTTCACTGGCCCTCATGGAGTTGGAAAGCGTACTCTGGCGTTGCGTTTTTTTCAGGCCATAAACTGCCTTGAGCCTCCTTCTCCTGGACGGTTCTGCCACTCTTGTAGCTCTTGCATCCGTATTTCTAAGGGGCAACATCCTGACCTCGACATACTCCAGGCCGAGCAAGAGGGCGGCACGTTGAAAGTGGATCAAATTCGCTCACTTCACCGCAACCTGTCTCTAACGCCTTATGAGGCTCGAACCCGAATGGCCCTGCTGCTTCGGTTTGAGGAGGCAAATCCAAGCGCTTCCAATGCTCTGTTGAAAACACTAGAAGAGCCCTCCCCGCATGTGGTTCTGGTACTTACCGCCGTGAGCCCAGAAAGCCTTTTGCCGACCATCGTCTCTCGCTGTGAAGTACTGCGCTTGGGTCCCGCGTCTCTTCCAGCGGTGAGCGATTACCTGCAAAAACATAAGGGGGCGTCATCCGAACAGGCGATGCTCTTGGCGCATTTGTCCGCGGGCCGGGTTGGGTATGCATGTAAATTACACACTGATCCTGATAAACTGGCACAACGCCAGACATGGCTAGATGAACACTTCCAATTGCTAACTTCTGGACGAGTAAAGCGCTTTTCCTATGCGGAATCGTTGGGCAAAGATAAAGATGTGGCTCGCCAGGTGCTCGAATTATGGCTCGCTTATTGGAGAGATATCATGCTCAGGACCAGCGGCGCCTCCGCCCCGTTGATTAATAGCGACCGGGTTGCTGAAATCGAAGATCTGTCGGGGAAATTGGATATCATTTCTGCCAGCGAGACCGTTAAATCTCTTGAGAGAACGATTACTCATTTGGAGAATAATATCAATCCCCGTGTAGCCTTAGAAGTGCTCCTGTTGGATTTGCCGGGTTTGTCACACTAATCCTTTTCCTCACGATACACAAAATTTTATTCCTGGTTTTTCGATCCTGTCCAGGAAATTCCCATGGGTAAAAGGCTGGTATTTGAATTGTGGGAAAATTTTTGAAATTCTCTAGAACCAGCCTGGCATTGAGGCTTTGGAAAAAATATATATGCTATACTCATTAGGAATCCGTTTACTCATCAAAAATTCAATGGAAACCATCCTAATATTCCGGTGGCGCTATGGAATCGAAAAAGAAAAGCCAGACTCCACGAATTCGAGAAGGCAAAGAGCAAAATACCAGGACATCTCTAGAGCTTCTGTATAATATCAGCCGGGAATTCGCAGCTGCACTGGACTTGCAAGAGGTTTTGGAGCGCGTGCTACTTCTGGCAACGGAGACTGTTGGCGCTACCACCGGTAGTATCATCGTAATCGATGACAGTGGTAAACCGGTGGAGTCTAAAATCGTGACCGGCGATCAGGTGCACAGTCATATGACGCAACGGTTGAGGGTTACACTCGAGAGAGGCCTGGCAGGCTGGGTACTGAGACACCGCCAGGCTGTTTTAATCGAGGACACGAGCCAGGATGAGCGCTGGTTGGCTCGTCGATATGATCCTGAGCCTCAACCCGTTCCCAAATCTGTTGTCAGTGCACCGCTCCTGGTTCGCGAGCGCCTTGTTGGAGTAGTTACCTTATCACACCAGAGGGCAGGTTTTTTTAAAGAAGATCATCTCTCCCTCATCCAGGCAATCGCTGACCAGGCGGGTATCTTCGTTCTCAACGCCCGCCTGTATGCAGAAAGCCAAAGACAGGCGCGCGTAATGAGTGCCCTTGCTGAAAGTGCAGCCGTGATAACTGCCAGCTTGAACCTGGAAGAGGTTTTGGTCCGAATTTTAGAGCAGATCAGCACGGCTCTTCAGGTGCCTGCAGTTTCCCTGGCTTTGATCGAACCGGAAAAAGAAGAACTTGTTTTCAAAGCCGCCATTGGATGGGAAACAGATCAGAGTATCGCGGTCCGTGTTCCCATAGGAAAAGGAGTGTGCGGGTGGACGGCTAAGGAAGGAAGGGGAATTATCGTAACAGATGTGGGTAAATACCCACGATATGATCCTGAAACAGAGACACGCACAGGGCTTGATGTAAACTCGATCGCTTGCGCCCCCATACGATCTAAAGGACAGGTGATTGGGGTTTTAGAGGCGATCATCACCTCGGCTGATAGTTTTGACGCGGATGCTCTATTTGTCCTTACCGGCATAGGAAGCCTGGCCGGTACTGCAATACGCCATGCCCAGCTATTTGAGCGTTTGCAGGCCGCTCACCAACGTTACCAGGAGCTGTTCGAGGATAGCATCGACCCAATTCTGATTACAGGTTGGGATGGGCAGATCTTGGAGGCAAACCGCCAGGCAGTTCTGTCGATCGGGAAAGACATCCAGTTCTTATTGGATAACAATATCCATGAACTTCATGATTCTGATAGAAAGAAGTTGGGACAACGCTGTGAGAATTTGCTGCCAGGGGATACAATTACCTATGAATCGGTTTTACATTCCAGCCATGGTGAAATCATACCCGTCCAGGTATACGTACGGCAAGTAATTATCGATGGCGTCTCACATCTTCAATGGATCATGAGGGATATCACAGAACATAAAAATTTGGATTCTCTGCGTGAAGATTTGCTGTCGATGATATACCATGACTTGCGTTCACCCTTGGGCAACGTGATATCCAGTCTGGACACGGCAGCTTCTATGTTCCGCGAGCAAATGGACCCCAATTTAAGCTCCTTACTAAACATTGCAATTCGCTCCTCACAACGAATTGAAAGGTTGACCACCTCATTACTCGATATCAACCGCCTGGAAGCAGGGCAACCACTCATCAAACCAGAAAATCTGAATTTCTCTCGTTTGGTAACTGAGACACTCGAAAGCGTAGATCCTATTTTAAAAGCCAAGAAGCAGGAGGTTATCCTGGAGTTGACGGATGACCTGCCTCTGATACGGGGGAATGCTGACATGATCCTACGCGTTATGATTAACCTGCTTGAAAACGCTTCTAAATACTTGCCTCAGGAAGGCAAAATTACGCTCGGCGGTGATCAAGAGGAAGGGAGCCTGCATATCTATGTGCAGGACAATGGTCCTGGCATCCCTGATAGTGAAAGGGAGCGGATCTTCGATAAATACACTCGGCTGGGCTCCGGGGATGTTGCAAGGGGCTTCGGCTTAGGCTTGTATTATTGCCGCCTGGCAATCGAAGCCCATGGTGGAATAATTTGGGTAGAGTCTACTCCAGGTTCCGGCGCAAAATTTAATATCACCTTACCCGTGATATCAGATCCTGGTCATGAGGGCACTGAGAATGCAAGAAATTGAACAAGGCATTTTTATCGAGACATCTTATCCTGGGGTAACCCTGGGGGCCATCCTCCTTCCACAGGGCACCCTGTTGATTGACGCTCCTTTACGTCAGGAAGATGCCCGCTCATGGCGAGCTGCGCTCGTTAACCAGGGCAGTGGCGCAAACCGGATGCTGGTTAACCTGGATGCTCATCCTGACCGTACCCTTGGGGCAAGGGTCCTCGAGGCCACCATCATTGCCCATCAAAAGACCGGGCAAGTTTTCAGAAATCGTCCTTCGATCTTTAAAGGTCAAAATGTCGAAAGCGGATCTGAATGGGAGACCTACAACGAGGCTGTAGGTACACGCTGGGCTATCCCTGATATCACGTTTACTTCACAAATTCTGCTGCATTGGGGACCTCCGGATATTGTGTTGGAATACCATCCGGGTCCCTCTGTAGGAGCAATATGGGTTATCGTTCCTGGTTCTAAAATTGTTTTTATTGGGGATGCAGTTCTTCACAACCAACCACCATTCCTTACGAACGCCGATATTCCGTCCTGGTTGGAAACCCTGGATGAGCTTCGAAAAGGCTACCAGGATTACACCCTCGTTACCGGGAGGGGAGGCGTCGTCCCTAATGAAGCGGTCCGAGCCCAACACCAGATATTAAAAAACATCCTGAGGGGAATGGAAAGACTTGCCAAACGCAATGCCCCTTCCGAGGCGGTTGAATCGTTGATGCCGGGGATTGTATCTGGTTTGGATTTCCCCCAGCATTTAGAAGAACAATATACTCAAAGGTTGCGTCATGGCTTGATCCAATATTACGCCCGTCACTACCGCCCGCAAGACGCAGCCATTCACCTGCGTGAAAATGGAGAGGAACAGTAATGCATGATTATGCTTACCGACCTATATTAGAAGTCACACGAGGTAGGACTGTAGAAAGCGTACATTTTGGAGCGCTTGCGATAGTAGATGTCACAGGCGAATTGATTGCTTACCATGGTGACCCGTCTGTGGTCACATTCTTACGTTCATCAGCCAAGCCATTTCAGGCATTGCCTTTTATTCAGCATGACGGGCAGCAAACTTTCGGGCTGACAGCCAAAGAGGTAGCCTTGATTTGCTCATCCCATTCCGGAACTGATGAGCATGTAACCACCGTCTTAGGAATCCAAGAGAAAACTGGGGTGATTGAGTCTGACCTGATGTGCGGGGTACACGCTCCCTTTCATATGCCAACGCTAGAAGCCATGCGTCGCCGTGGTGAACAGTCAACTCCCAATCGTCATAATTGCTCGGGTAAACATACCGGAATGTTGGCGTATATACAATTAAAACAAATGCTTGGGGAGCAGATGCCTCAGGATCTCCCATATATAAATATTAAACACCCAATCCAGCAGGAGATCGTTAAGGCGTTTGCCGATATGTGCGATCTCCAAGTTGAGCAGGTTGCATTAGGGGTCGACGGCTGCTCGGTTCCCAACTTCGCGGCGCCTCTCTTCAACGCAGCTTATGGGTTTGCACGGCTTTGTGACCCTGCCGGTTTGAATGCTGATCGGGCCGAGGCCTGCAGAACAATCTCTACAGCTATGACCTCGAATCCTGATATGGTTGGTGGTCCGGACAGGTTCGATACACATTTGATGGAGGTGGGAGGCGGGAAAATTTTAAGCAAGGCAGGTGCAGAGGGCTTCCAGGCGATTGGATTGTTTCCAGGCACTCTGGGCCCGGGTTCACCAGCCCTGGGCATTGCGATAAAAGTGTCTGATGGCGATTTGGGCGCTCACTCTCGCTCTCATGGTGATCCCCATGGACACGCCCGTCCAGCCGTTTCTCTAGAAGTGCTGCGCCAGCTTGGAGCGCTGTCTGCTTCAGAAATGAGCGCCCTGTCAGAGTATGGACCAAGATTTGTTATCCAAAACTGGCGTAAGATCGAGGTCGGAGAGGCGAGGCCTTGTTTTGATCTCCCCCTGTCGAGGTGAATGATCGAGTATGGAACTAGAAAAACGTGCCCTTGCCATTCACCTGCGCCTGGTCGATGTTTATGGTCAGCCGACCTGGCGAAATCCTCTACCGCCGGTGGACGAGTTGGTTTCGACGATTCTCTCCCAAAATACCAATGACATCAATCGGGACCGTGCATTTGACTCGCTTCGCAAACGTTTCCCTACCTGGGAGGAAGTTCGTGATGCACCTGTCGAACAGGTCATCGAGGCCATCCGGGTTGCGGGGCTGGCAAACCAGAAAGGACCCCGCATTCAAGAAGCATTGCTTTCTATCACTGCTGAGAGAGGCGCTCTGGATTTAGATTTCTTAGCAGGCCTACCGGTTAGTGAGGCGCATGATTGGTTGACCAATTTTAAAGGAGTTGGTCCAAAGACGGCAGCTATCGTCTTACTGTTTTCCTTGGGGAAACCAGCTTTGCCTGTGGATACCCATATCTACCGGGTTACTGGACGGTTGGGTGTCCGTCCTCAAAAGATGAATGTCGAGCAAGCCCATATTCACCTGAGTAAGCTCTTTCCTCCTGAGACTTACTATGTCGCCCATTTAAACTTAATTCGACTAGGCCGCGAGATTTGCCAAGCGCGACGCCCCAAATGCCCTGGCTGCCCGGTTAACGATCTTTGTGATTATTATTCTGCCCATTTGGAACAGCAGGTTTAACACTACAGGTAGGTATTGGATCCTCGAGGATACAAGCAACTGTCAGTTTCGACAAGGAGGAAAAAATGAAGCAGAAGAATAAAGGCAAGCGCCATCCTCTCTTACTGTACCGCCGAACGATGGATCGTTTTATCCTTGCCACCCTACCCCTGGGAGTGGTTATGGCTGCTATACAATGGCCTGGCCTGGGGTTTCTGCCTGATAGCCATATTTACAGCGATATCTTGCTCTTATTAGCAACGTTTATCGTCCTGGGTATGGCATTCACCGGAATTATTTTTAGAAAATTTGCTTATGTCCAGGCCAAGGCCGATCACCTGCGCGTAGCAACCCCCTTATTTGCTTTGAAGGTATCCTACCGGCGTGTAATGAGTGTTCATCCTGCTTCTCTTGGAAAGCTGTTTCCACCCCACGAAGCAAGTTGGACAGAGCGCAGGTTCCTTGAACCATATTATGGTGATACTGCAGTTGTGATTGAGCTGTCTGGTTATCCGCTGTCGAAAAAGTTCTTGCGTATGTTTCTAGGATCTAATACATTTCTTCCACACAGGACCGGTTTTGTGTTTTTGGTGCCAGATTGGATGGGATTAAGCACGGAAATTGACGCGTTACATGGCAAATGGCGTCACCAGCAAAGTCGAGCCGGAACAGACCCACAAATGCTCAATATTTTAAAGTCGAAATAGCTGAATCCAAAACGTTGTTTGGAAATGGTATTATTTTGCCTAGTGAGTAAAGTCATTGACAAGAAGTGACCTTTGACAATGATAAAAATTTCACAAATGGAGTATCCTTAGGGCCAGACTGAGCTAAGTCCAATTTCAAATATATCGCTGTTTCCTCCTTTGGCGAAAGCCTCCGCCGGGTTTCTCCTCACCGCCCCGGCGGAGGCGACTTTAACGGGGAGTAAGATTAAAGTTATTGGGAAGTAGGGGTACCGGGCTTACCCGGCTTCAGGTAGGACCACGGTAAAAGTTGAACCGTTACCGGGGCTAGATTCTACCCACACCCTACCCTGGTGGTTCTCAGCTATGGATTTTACGATAGCAAGCCCGAGGCCTGTTCCGGGTGTTTCGGAGGGAAAATTTGTTCCCCGGTAAAATTTATTAAAGATATGAGGTTGTTCTTGAATGGGAACTCCAGGTCCGTTATCCTGAACCTGGAAGATCAACATTCTATCCCCCGAGAGAACCCGTACCCAAATGCGCCCCATTGAAGGTGTATATTTCACAGCATTTCCGATCAGATTTCCTGCCATCTGCCTCAACCTGATGGGATTGCCGAAAACATTAGGGAGGGGTTCTTCTAATTCAAGCTGGATCTCTAGCTTTTTTTCTTCGATCCGGCTACGCAAGCCTTCTACCGCATAACGGGCAATAGAACTTAGGGATACCAATTCTTTCTGCGTATCGAAACCGGCCTCGATCCGCCCCAGGTCCAACAGATCATTGATTAGATTGGTAATATTGTGGGTGCTGAATTGTATTCGCCGTATGAACTCTCGTTGCTGTTCATTGATGCTCCCAACCCGGTCGATAAGCTCCGTGTAACCAAGTATGGCGGTCAACGGTGAGCGAAGGTCATGGGATACGGTAGCGACAAATTCGCTTTTCACACGGTCCATATCCTTGAGAAAGCTGATATCTTGCATGATAATCAATGTCCCTTTACCCGGATGGCTCGACAACTGGGTGTTGTATACTTTTCCGTTTGCCAGGGAGATTTCATCGTGTTGGAAACGTACTTCTGATATCCTGCTAACCATCTCGCTCAGTTCAGCGTTTGTAACGATACTTGTAAGGTGCTGGCCGATCAAATCCACGTCATCCAAGTTAAAAATTTGTTTTGCAGATTGATTTATGAATGAAAAAAGTTCATTCTCATCAAGAATGATGATCGCATCCGCCGCTGAGTTTAAAATGATTTCGAAATTGGTATGCGCTGAGGAAGCGTCACCATCACGATTTTCACCGGGTGAGCCTGCATCAACCCCGCTCTCTGTGAGCCTGTTGTATCTTAACCAGCTCCAACGGCTTAATGAGCGGCTAACCGCTTCAAGCAACTCTTGGCTTTGCAAGGGCAATGTAATGCAATCCGCCACACCCATACGGAACGCTTCAACCTGTTTTGAAACCAGCCCCGCCTTGAAAATCACAAGGATTGGAATCAGGGGAAATCTTTCAAGGAGTGATGCTACCCGGCCTAAATCCTCTTCTTCTGATCCAGGCACTGAAATAATGACCAAATCGATGTCTTTGCGCTCTCGTAATGAATTCCCTGCTCGCCGGTCGTCCAATTCAAAGGCCTGATAACCTGCAGGCGCCAGGATTTCATCACTCAATTGTTGTATAAGCTGGGGATCTTTTAGAATAAGGCCGATCTTTTTGGCAATCATCAGGATGAGTGGATAGTGGTAGATGGCAACATTAAATGGGCTGTAGCGCCATGGTGGAGCTCGCTCACAAACCAAAGCTTGCCCCCAAACATAGATACAACCTGGTTAGCAAGGGGTAGACGGATACCCAGGCCGCCATATTTAGGGGCTGCTATGTGAGAGCTTCTCGTTTCAAAATCGAATATATGATTTATCTGATCTTGGGTCATACCAATTCCCTGGTCTCTGACCTCGACAGAAGCCCAACCAACACCATTTTGTTTTGCTTGTTCGCTAAAGACTGTTACATTTCCACCAGTGGGGCTGAACTTGATTGCGTTCGATAGCAAACTCTCAAAAACTCGGTTTAATAGGGATGGACTTCCACATACGGGCAGTGGTTTGGGGTATAGCTCCGGCTTCAGAACAATTCCCCGCTGCATGGCAATCCCTTGGAAGCGTGTCATTGCTTCTCGTATCGAGTTGTTAATATCGTAATCAATTCTTTTCGCATCCGTTGAGCGTTCGTGGTATTCGTCTATCGCGTCAGCTATACCAATCAAATAACCTAATTGTTCGCTAGCAATTCGCAATGCTTCGCTCTGGCTGGCTGTCAGGGTTCCGGCTTGGCCACCCATCAAGGCCATAATCTGATCGAGCGAGCTTTCGAGAGGTTTTTGAATTTCCCGCCCTAACTGGCGAAAGAGATCATTTTTAATCTGCTCGCCGATTCGGGCGTTCTCTGCAGTGCGTTTCAATTGCCGGGCTTGATCGGATAAATGTATGAACAGTCTGGCGTTTACCAGGGATATAGAAGCATAATCGGCCACCGATTCAAGCAAAACCTGATTCTCGCCGGAAAAGGGACGCTCGGCCTTGCGCATCACGACCATCATCCCCAATACTTCCTGTTTAGCCTTAATTGGTACAGCCAGCGCAGCTCCACCCAGCTGACAAATCGGGAAACGTTTCAATGGTTGTCCATGGATCGACAAGGACTCTTTGGATATCGCAACCAAGGATGTGATCCCATCGTCCCAGGCTCGTCCCTGCCGGCGCTCCAGCCTCTGTGGTAGGTTCCTGCTGGCGGTTAATACGAAGTTGCTTGGGATTTTCTCTTCCCGCAGTAAAATCCAGCCTGTGTCTGCATCAGTAATAAATACCGTAGCTTCGACCAGCTTTTCTAATAGTGCATGCTGGTCGGTAATTGATGTAACCGCTTTGCCAATGGCGAAAATTGTGGTTAGCTCGCGTATCCTTTGCTGGAGCATTTCATTGGTTTGCTGAAGCTGTAGAGCCAGCCGCTCACGCTCCTTTTTCCCACGGACATGCTCCAGCGCTCGCTCCACGGCAGCCAGCACCTCGGCTTCACGTAATGGACAGTACAGGTAATCAATGGCTCCCAAGCGGAATGCCTGGAGGATATCACGTTCTTCATCCTTTTCCGCAATCATGATCACTGGCGCGCCGATCTTTTGAGATGAAAGGGCCACCAACAAATCTTTCCCACTGATTCCCGGCAAATTGAGGTTGGCCAGGATCAGGTCTGGATGGTTCTGAAGCGCAAACTGTATCGCCGGCCCAGCTGCCCTGGCTACTTCCACCTGATAGCCCATAGGTTGGAGTGTTTGCCGGGCAATGAGGTCGGCAATGTTCAAGTCATTTTCAACTAACAGAATGCGCTCTTTCGTTGAGGTCATATTATAATGATAGCATGGGTTAGGAAAAACAACAAAAATAAAAGCTTCTAACTAGACAGTGCAATATGGGTGCCGTGGGGTGTAGTGGTATTGGTTAGAATTTTATAAGACTCAGCTAAAACGCTTGACGCAGGGTACTCGACGCGAATAGAATACGAATAGAACTTTAATAGAACTTATCTTTTCACGCTGATGGTTTTTCATGGAATATAAAGATTACTATAGGACTTTAGGGGTAGAACGTAAAGCAAGTGAAGAAGACATAAAACGCGCATATCGGAAATTAGCTCTGCAGTATCACCCTGACCGGAATCCAGGTGATACAAAAGCAGAGGAAAGTTTCAAAGAAATCAACGAAGCCTATCAGGTGCTTAGCGATCCAGCAAAACGGGCCCGCTACGACCAGTTGGGTGAATCTTATTCAAGGTGGCAGCAAAGGGGCGCGCCGCAGGGTGGTTTTAACTGGGAAGAATGGGCTACTACAGGGCCAGGCCAGGGTGGGAATGTCCGTGTGGAATACGGTGACCTGAGCGATCTTTTCGAAGGCACGGGGTTCTCGGAGTTTTTTCAAAGGATATTTGGGGGTAGACCGGATATGGGACCAACCTACGCACGTAGGGGTCCAACAGGCAGACCACAGGCTCCCACTCAACGACCATCTTATGAACAGCAGACCACCATTAGCTTACAAGAGGCTTTTCAAGGCAGCACCCGGCTGATCGAGGTGGATGGGCGACGGTTGGAGGTAAAAACACCTCCAGGCGCCAAGACTGGCACGAAAGTGAGAGTTGCAGATGCGGTAACCACTCCAGAGGGACAAAAAGGAGATCTTTACCTGGTTCTGCAGGTGGCTGATGATCCACGCTTTGAGCGTAAGGGTGATGATCTATATATGGATGTGCCCGTCGATCTATATACGGCGGTTTTAGGGGGTGAGGTTACGGTCGAGACCATGAACGGAAACGTGGTATTGACCATTCCGATCGGGACACAGCCTGCTCAAACCTTCCGCCTGGCAGGCAGGGGCATGCCCCAGCTCAGAAACCCTCAAAAGAGAGGTGATCTGTTTGTACGGGCCAGAGTGAATATCCCCAGAAAGCTGACAGATAGAGAACGAGAGCTGTTCGAGGAGTTAGCCAGATTGAGCAAGGGGTAAGGCCTCCTTATCGTTGAGTTTCTTTTTTCCCTTCTTCCTGTGCTGTACAGAAGGAAGGTTGCTCCTAACAACACTTGGGGGTGAATTAATACGGGAGATATAACGCAAAATGAGACGTTACGTTGGACTTTTTGCGGTAGCTATGGTTCTAATGACGGCGGGCCTGGCCTGCCGGGCAGCAACGGGAGTAATTAATCCTTCACCTGCGAATAATATCCCAGCCGCCGAGCATGTGATTCCTGATACCAGCCCACTACCGCCTGTGATTGCGAATCAAGTAGACATCCAGGACAGGTTGATAGAAGTATATGAATTGGTAAGTCCTGGGGTAGTTTCACTGAGAGTCCTTACCCAGGCAGGAGATGCCTTGGGTTCTGGTTTTGTGGTTGATGAAGATGGCCATATCGTTACCAACTACCATGTAGTAGAAGGTTTTCAAGATTTTGAAGTGATATTTCCGACCGGTTACAGGGCACGGGGTACAGTCATTGGCATCGACCTTGATTCAGATCTGGCTGTGCTAAAAGTAGATGTGCCAACCGAAGAGCTCCACCCACAAACTTTTGGGAATTCGGACGAAATTCTGGTGGGTCAGACTGTAATGGCGATTGGGAACCCATTCGGGTTGAGTGGCTCAATGACAGTGGGTATTGTCTCAGCAACCGGAAGGACCCTGGATTCGATGCGAGAGGCTCCGGGAGGGGCATACTTCACGGCTGGCGATCTTATACAGACGGATACTGCTATCAACCCGGGTAATTCGGGAGGGCCCCTCATTAATCTAAAAGGGGAGGTCATTGGCGTTAACCGAGCAATCCGGACAGAGAGTTTCAGTTCGAATGGGCCGGTTAATTCCGGAATTGGTTTCGCGATTTCCAGCAATATCGCCAGGCGAGTTGTGCCAAGCTTGATTTCCCAAGGCAATTATAACTATCCCTATTTGGGAATTTCAAGTATGCGTGAAATTACCCTAATAGAGCAGGAAGTATTGGGTCTGCCCCAAGCCACGGGGGTTTATATCACTGTGGTGACTCCTGGCAGCCCGGCTGATAGAGCGGGGCTAAGAGAGGGAACGATCCCTACTGGGATCGAAGGATTAAATTCAGGGGGAGATTTAATTACATTGATTGATGGAGTCCGTGTACGCACTTTTGGTGAGATGCTCACTTACCTGCTCATATATAAAGAACCTGGTGAAAGCGTGAGTCTCACCGTTTTAAGAGAGGGTGAGGAAATGGAGGTGCAACTGACCTTAGACAAGCGGCCCTGAGTAAGCATGGCATATACATGGCTATCGACTTAGTGCTAATCGACTCAAGTTATCTCGCTTCACCATAGGATTATGGCGGAAGTTAGATTACGAAGGAGCTGAAGATGTTCACAGAAACCGATTTACAAGATTTGCTTAAGTTTCAGTCGTCCCATCCCGTACTCAGCGTATACTTGAACACCGATACCACTGAAGGGACTGCAGACTACTACCGGCGCAACCTGCGAAGCTTGCTAAAGGATATAGATCTGCAGGACGATGTGTTTACTGTGGAACGCTTCTTTGATCACGAATATGACTGGTCAGGGCGAAGCGTAGCAATTTTCTCTTGCGCAGCGGAAGGGTATTTGAAAGCCTTCCCACTGGCTGTCCCGTTACGCAGCCGTGTCAGGGTGAGTAATCAGCCGCATGTGAAGCCCTTGGCCGATATCTTGGATGCGTTTGGTGGTTATGGGGTTGCTTTAGTGGATAAACAAGGTGCAAGACTGTTCTATTTCCATCTCGGAGAGCTTATCGAACAGGAAGGGACGGTAGGTGAAACTGTGCGACGAACCAAGCGAGGTGGTTCTTCCCAATTTCCGGGCAGGCGAGGAGGCACCGCTGGTCAGACGAATTACGCTGAAGAAGTTGCGGACAGGAATATGCGAGATGCGGCAGAATTTGCGGCTCGTTTTTTCTCAGACAAGAACGTAAGGCGTGTGCTGATCGGTGGTACGGAGGACAATATCGCCTCTTTCCGCAGCTTGTTACCGAAAGCCTGGCAAAGCTTGATCGTTGGACAATTCCCGATGGCAATGACAGCCAGTAAGGATGAAGTCCAGAGCAGGGCAATGGAGGTGGGGCTGCAGGCGGAGAAACGCCGTGAAGCACACCTGGTCAAGACTGTCGTGAACGGTGCAGCCAAAGGGCGAGGCGGGGTAACCAGCCTGGCTGGAACTTTGTCTGCACTTCACGATGGTAGGGTACATACCCTCCTGATCCAGGAAGGCTTCCGTGCGCCTGGCTACAGCTGTCGTGGTTGTGGATATCTAACGGCTAATGAAATCGATACCTGCCCATTCTGTGGAAAAACGATGGAAAATATTCCGGATGCGGTTGAACTTGCCGTCCATAAGGTCATGCAGTTGGGAGGAGATGTAGAAGTTTTGCACGATGAGAAGGTGACCGAAGAAATTGGTAATATTGGTGCACTGCTGCGCTACTAACCTTTTCTGCGAGTTAACCATTGTCTCAAAATATATAATAGAGCCCCGCTGCAAGGTGAGCAGCGGGGCTTGAACATACAGTTGCATTCAATTTATATTTCCAAAGGTAGGACAGCCCTAATGATGAGGTTGGGAGATTGATTCGCATATGGAGAGCGATCGAAATCCCCGTATACCTTATCGATTTTCATACCTGTGGCCTGGATTTCTTCAATATAGATGTGTATGGGGACGATCCAATGACTGACCTGGATGGTATGACGATCCACTTTCCCATTGGGGAGCAGGTGATCGTAATGCCATCGAAGGATAAATTTACCAGAGGTCTTTTCCCAGGCGCTCGAGACTTGAACCGGTTCTCCATCCATTGGATGATTGAATATTTCTTCTACCTCGCTTTCTCCACGGGCGGGCAACATGGTGAGGAGGGCGGGATTAGGGATACTGAAAGAAAAACATCCCCCCTTTTCGAGATGCCTGGCCACATTTTCAATCGTTTTCTTGCGGGCGCTATCCATAAGCGTGCTCAAAGTATTACATGGCATTAATATGAGGGGGAAACGAATTGCCAGGTGGAAGGAAGACATATCGGCTTGAAACAACAACGGTAGAAGCTCTACCTCCAGCGGAAGGTTTTTTTGAAGGTAGGAGAGCATACTGGATGAATTATCTAATCCAAAGGTCTGGTAGCCATCTAAAGTAAGATGCACCAAAACCCTGCCTGTCCCACACCCTAATTCCAGGATGGGATCACCATGTGCCTGTGCAAGACCTGACCAATAGGGGAGGTCTTCAAGGTTACGGTTATGATGGCGATGGTATAGGGCCGGAAAATGATCCATAGCGGCAGGGTCATCTGGCTGATCAAAATAGTTTGTCATCTTGACTCTTGTTTACCTGTCCATTATACTCATACCGCTCGGGGCGTAGCGCAGTCCGGTAGCGCACCGCGTTTGGGACGCGGGGGTCGGCGGTTCGAGTCCGCCCGCCCCGACAGATAAAATGGCCTTAAGGGCCATTTTAGATTTAAGCTGGAAATATATCTCGTTCTCTTCGTGCAAGTCTTCGCATTACTCCCGGTTGCCAGGTTTTATATAAATAAAAGCACCCAGGTCATACCTGGGGTGCTTCAAAAGTCAAACAAGATACAACTAACCAATTATTGTTTGGAGGGGGTATTAACTTTCTGTTTCAGCGTTCGAGATAGTATTTTTTCTAACTCGTCTTGACCCGCGGCCTTGCGTTTTTCTTTAGTTTCGGCTACTTTCTCGGTAGTCTTTACTCGTTCCATGGCTTCTCTTAATGCCATCTCCATAGCCGTCGGGACGGGTTCATCTTTTTCTTTCTCGGGTTCGGCGGCTTCCTTAGATTTTTCCTGGATCACTTTTACTTCTTTGACAGGTTTTTCTTCCAAAGCTTTCATACTTAGCTTAATTTGCTTTTTCTGCCGGTTCACACCCAGAACCATGACATCAACTTCGTCGCCTTCTTTTACCACATCACTCGGGCTGTGGATATAATCATGGGTCAGTTCACTTACATGCACCAGGCCTGGACGCTCTGCTCCAATTTCGACAAAAACACCGAATTTCTCCATGCGGGTGACTTTACCCTTAAGTACCATATCTTTTTTAATCTCACGCCACTCCAGGTCTAAAGGCTTGATCATGGTCAGCTCGAGGCGTCCTTTTTGAGGTTGAACGCGCCGGACCCATACATCAACTTCCTGGCCTACCTGAACCACATCTTCGACCCGGTTGACAGATTCTTTTGTAAGCTGTGAGATATGGACTACACCGGGGGTATCCAGGCCAATATCAACAATCGCACCGGCCAGTGTCGTTTTGACTACTTTACCGGTGTAATGCATCTTTCGTTGGATTTCTTCTAAATTACTTGGGGTCGCCATTTCGTTCGTTTCCATAGCGCCACTCTCCATTCTTCCAGTTTTCACGCGACCGGGAATTATACCGTGGGATGAGGAAAAAGTCAAAGAACCCCAGGTTTTTTTTAAGCCCCCTAGATGAATGCGGTCTATTGCGTGTCGCTAGCTTTAATCTAAGCGATGACCGGTCCAGGCTGCTACCGCCTTTTGGAAGGAATCTGTATAAACAGGAAGCGGGAGAAGAGAACTCGGATGCCTAAGTATAACACGAGAGATCGGGAGTCGAATTTGGAGTTGGCGTTGTGGGTATTATCCAAGAAAGGGTAGAGATTTGAGTCTGGCATTCACCGTTAACTCCCCATCTTTGACGGTTAATTCTTGCCTGTCTTGGTGATAAGGACGCCTTACCATAGCCAGAGCAATCGGACCGAAGCGAGGCGAAAATACGAAGGATGTCAGCTTACCGGCAGGTTTTCCTTCAGCTTCCAATTGAGATCCGGCTGTTACACTCTTATCCAAGAACAGCCCTACCAACTTTCGGGTAACCTTATCATAATTCATTTGCCTAGCAATAACCTCTTGACCTGTATAACAGCCTTTGTTGTTAGATATGGCAGATTGGAGATTAACTTCGAGGGGAGTATGCTCTTCAGTAAGCTCTCGTTCTACCCCAGGGATCCCCGCTTCTACCCGCATCACCTCATATCCCTCTTGGCTCAAGGGCTCGACGCCATGCCCAGTTAACCAGCTCTGGAACTGTTCACCTTGATCTCGTGCTACTATGACTTGAAATCCTATACCAAGGCGATGATTTTGGCGGAAGACCTTTAATTTGCTTCCGTTAAACTCAGCAGAAACAACCCGGTCGTCATCCGGAAGGATTGGGATGCCAATCTGTCCTAGCAGATGCCCGAGACCCTGCCCTGCCAGGTCGAAATGGGCGTAATCATTGCTCGCGTCCCTAACATCCACCTTATCCATGAAGAAGATACGGCTCTTGAAGTAGGCAGTAACAACCGTAGAGCGTCCTGGCAGCGAGATGGCGTGAATTTGTGCTTCGCCTCGATGTTCCTCTTCGATCAAAAGCAGTACATCCAAAATTCGACCAGTTGGCGAAGTGAGGACGGTTGTGAGGATCCTTTCTTGGTTTACTTGGCTGGCGTCGTTGGTTGTTTGCCTCTGCAAGAAGTCGATCCGATCGTTGCCGGTGAAAATGATCACGCCTCTATGCGGTTGTTCCATATAAACTGGACCTGATAATTGTGTATTTCTGAAATCGCTTTCCATCTTATCTTGCCCTTGTTGATAAAATAGGCGGGCATTCGAATGCCCGCCTATTACCGGCTATTATTGTAAACTTTAGTCGATCGCCATAGGAAGTGGCGTACCGCTCTTTTTGGTGATCGGGGGCGGGAAGATGCTTTCGAATTCTTCCCGAGACATCGTTTCTACTTCAAGGAGCCGCTCGGCGACTGCATCAAGCTTATCACGGTACTCGGTCAGGATCGTCTTTGCTCGCTCGTAGGATTCACTCACGATGGTACGGACTTCTTTATCGATCAGCTCGGCGACTGCCTCTGAATAATCGCGTTGTTCGGAGATCTCACGACCTAAGAAGATCAATTCCTCTTTCTGGCCGTAAACCATTGGACCAAGCTGGGCGCTCATACCGAGCCGCGTTACCATAGACCTGGCCATCTTCGTTACTCGCTCCAGGTCATTGGATGCGCCCGAAGTGATATCGGTAAAGACAAGCTCTTCTGCAGCCCGTCCCCCCAGCGTAAACGCCAGATCATCCAGGAATTTCGCACGGCTCATCAGCGTGCGGTCTTCTTGAGGCAGCGCCATTGTGTAGCCACCTGCCATACCGCGGGCCACAATGGTAATCTTGTGGACTGGGTCGGTATTCGGGAGCACGTGGGCAACAACTGCGTGACCTGCCTCGTGATATGCTACCACACGCTTTTCTTCTTCACTGATCAGACGGCTCCGTCGCTCTGGTCCGGCGATGACCCTCTCGATGGCTTCTTCCAACTCAGAGTGGCCGATAATCTTCTTGTTCCTTCTGGCTGCCAGAATAGCAGCTTCATTCACCAGGTTTTCCAGGTCAGCACCGACAAAACCGGGAGTCGATTTTGCAAGGGTGGACAGGTTGACGTCCGGGGACAAGGGTTTGCCTTTGACATGGACTTTGAGGATAGCTTCCCGCCCGCGCATATCTGGGCGGTCAAGAACCACCCGCCGGTCGAAACGACCGGGACGGAGCAAGGCCGGATCGAGGATGTCGGGGCGGTTTGTAGCGGCTACGATGATAACGCTCGTGTCTGTATCAAAGCCGTCCATCTCAACGAGCATTTGGTTGAGGGTTTGTTCACGCTCATCATGGCTTCCACCGAGTCCGGCGCCACGCTGGCGGCCGACTGCATCAATTTCGTCTACGAAAACAATGCAGGGTGAATGCCGTTTAGCCTGGTCAAACAGATCGCGTACGCGGCTTGCGCCTACACCGACGAACATCTCGACGAATTCGGAACCTGAAATGGAGAAGAAGGGTACCCCGGCTTCTCCAGAAACCGCTTTAGCCATGAGTGTTTTACCGGTGCCAGGTGGCCCTACCAGGAGGACGCCTTTAGGGATGCGAGCTCCCAGGGAGATGAATTTCTCGGGCTCGCGCAAGAACTCAACTACCTCACGCAGCTCTTCTTTGGCCTCTTCAACACCCGCGACATCTTCGAAAGTCACGGTAGGTTGATCGCCAGTAAACATGCGCGCTCGGGATTTACCAAATGACATGGCAGCATTATTGCTGCCTTGGGCCTGGCGGAAAACGAACCAGAAGACACCTGCCAGTATCAAGAACGGCAGGATATAGCCTAAGGCAGTCGCTATGCCAAGCCAGGCGCTAGGGGGACGGATCTCGATTTTCACATTATCTGGATGGAGTTGCTCGGTAGTAACCCCCAGTGAAATCAACTGTTCTACCAGGGTAGCGGTTGATTCTTTATGAGAGGTTCGTTCTGTACCATTCGTATAGATAACGGTTAGGCGGTTATCGTCCTCCCGGATACGGGTGATATTACCAGCTCTAATATCAGCAGCTACTTCGCTGATGGTTAACGCTTCTTGTATGGATGCTTGTTGTTGGAAGTTGTACACTACCATTGCGATAATGGCAACAAACAACAATAAGTAAATAATGGAATATCTGTTACGTGGCGGATTCACTGATACCTCCAAATTAGATAGCAGAACTCTAATCTGCAGGGGAATTATACCAACCTATTACCCAACCTGGTAGCTATTAGACTTTAAAATTAGTATTTCTAATAGCATTCTTACAATTGGTTCACTTTTTCTGGTTTGCCCCCTTACCAGTCTAGCAGCCTCAAAAGGCGTAACAGAAAAGAGCGAATCCTGGCCCAAAATCTGTAGCGCTGAGGGCTTATTCGGCGCTTGCTTGGTATTGGCCCGTTCCATTGGGCTACCGCTGCTCCCCAGGTTAAGCCTGCTCCAAATCCAACGAATACGACCTTATCGTCAGGTTTGAGCAATCCTTCTTCGACGGCTTCGCATACTGCAATGGGTATAGAGGCTGTGGAGGTATTTCCATAGCGATCTAGATTGATCTTAAACTTCTCAATGGGAATGTTCAGGCCACGCGCAGCGGCTTCGATGATGCGTCTGTTGGCCTGGTGGGGGATGACCAGGTCGATGTCTTCCATTGTGAGCTCAGCAGCTTGTATGGCCTCTTTGGTGGCCTGGGCCATGACCCGGGTAGCAAACCGGAAGACCTCGCGCCCATTCATATGAATATAATGGTAGCCGTTCTTTATAGTGTCCGAATTGGTAGGATAGCGGCTCCCGCCAGCAGGTAAGGATAAATAATCGCCTCCTGAGCCGTCCGAACGCATTACAGAAGAGAGTTGTCCACCTGGCTCGTCGTTACCCTGGAGTACGAAAGCACCTGCCCCGTCACCGAATAGGATACAGGTCTCCCTGTCCTGCCAATTAACAATCTTTGAGAGGGTTTCAGCTCCGATGACCAAGGCGTTGTCAATCGAGCCGCTCCTGATTGCCTGGCTGGCGATATTCAAAGCAAATATGAAGCCTGTACAAGCAGCTAAGAGGTCAAAAGCACCGGCTTTTGCTGCACCTAAACGATCTTGTACGATGCACGCGGTAGCAGGGAAGATATGCTCAGGCGAAGATGTAGCCACAACGATCATATCCACATCCGCCGGCAGCATATTAGCTACCTCCAGGGCATTCAAAGCTGCCTGTGTAGCCAGGGAGGCGGTGGTTTGATCGGGGGTTGCGATGCGCCTTTCCCGAATCCCGGTGCGTGATACGATCCACTCGTCATTGGTGTCGACGATTTCCATAAGGTCCAAATTCGTCATAACCTTATCGGGAACTGCCATCCCCCATCCAGTGATATGTGCATATCGGTTCATGGTTGCACCTGTTTATATCTGCTGATGATAATAGAGGCATTATGCCCGCCGAAACCGAATGAGTTGGACATGATATGGTCAACGCTAGCAGGCCGGGCCTGGTTAGGCACATAATCCAGGTCACACTCTGGATCTGGGGTCTCGTAATTAATTGTTGGAGGGATATAACCCTCGTTGATTACCTTAACGCATATCATAGCTTCTAAGGCTCCAGATGCCCCTAGTAGGTGTCCGGTCATTGATTTTGTTGATGATACCGGAATTTGATAAGCCTGCTCTCCAAATACTTTTTTGATGGCGGCGGTTTCACTTTTATCATTCAGAGGCGTACTTGTGCCATGCGCGTTGATATAACTGATATCTTCTATACCCAGTTGGGCATCTTCTAATGCCAGGTACATGCAGCGGGCGGCTCCTGCCCCGTTTTCCGCTGGCGCAGAAATGTGATAAGCATCGTTTGTCGTCCCATACCCGCTTATCTCTCCCAGGATTTGAGCACCGCGTGCCTGGGCATGTTCCAGCTCCTCCAACACGAGGATCGCTGCCCCCTCTCCCATAACAAAACCGTCCCTATGCATGTCGAATGGCCTGGAGGCGCGTACGGGCTCGTGGTTGCGAGTGGAAACTGCATTCATGACGCTTAACCCGGAAATCGCGAGTGGGACAATGGATGCCTCCGACCCGCCGGCGAGGATGACATCCGCATCTCCACGCTTGATCATTTGAGCTGCTTCTCCGATGGCATTTGTGCCGGTTGCGCAGGCAGTAACCACAGCCATATTTGGACCACGCAAACCCATATGAATAGCCACCATCGCGGCGGCGGAGTCAGCTAACATCATCGGCACCAGGAAGGGACTGACTCGCTTGGGTCCGCGTTCCATAAACACGATCATTTGCTCGAGGAGCGTTCCGATCCCTCCAATTCCACTGCCAATTATTGCTCCGACCCTGTCGCGGTTGCTATCGGTGATGTCTATGCCGGAATTTTTTAGCGCTTGTCCTGCTGCTGCCACGGCAAACTGGCTATAACGATCCATGCGTCGGGCTTCTCGGCTTCCATAAAGCTCGACAGCATCAAAATGCTTAACTTCGGCAGCTATCTGACATTCGTATCCGTCTGGTTCGTATAATGTGATCCGGCCAATTCCCGATTTCCCTGCCAGGAGGCTCTCCCACATCGTTAACTCGTCGTTCCCGAGGGGGGTAATGCATCCTAAACCTGTAACTACGGTACGTCTGCTCATGCTGCTTCTTTACTCCTTCTAGTCCACCTGGTCTATCCAGGAAATACGATAACCTTACTACTATCTAACACCAGCTTCAAATAATGGAGGCGGCATTAAAGAGGATTAACACTTGGCAGGAAGAGACTTTCTATTAGCGCGATTCTTAGGATAATGTTTTGATAACCTGGTGAGCCTGTTGGATATGGAGCCGGTCATGGGAAGCGATAATCCCGGCCAATTCTTGGATATGGGTTGGGCCTAAAATAGCATGCCGCGCCGGCCGCTGCCATTTATCCAATTCCAGGTTGTGTAAAATAGATAGCAATTCGATGCGAGAGGCTATAAAACTATCTCGCGCTTCCAGGCAATCTTGGAGAATGTACTGGCGTTCATTCGCCCACGGATCAGTATCTTTTCCAGGTATGAAAGGATTAATTTCTGAGATCACTTTTTGGAGACGAGGCAGGTTTACTTCAGCTTCTACATCTCTTAAATGGCACATAATCTCAGCTAAACACCATTCGTTGGGATTAGGTTTTTTGGTCCAATACGGGTCAGGCAGATTACGGCCTAAAGTATCAAAAGCAGCAGCTACACCAGACAGGTTAGCGATCACCGCGCTCTGTGAGGAATAATCTGGCTTAAGTGATTCTGTCGGGGTAGAGTCAAGCCAGGGTATCAGGTCAGTTATTTTTCCACGCGCCGTTACTTCCTTGGCGTCTCCATTCGTTCGACCCCTATCATCCACCCAGAAGGTTGCTATCCCGGCCTGGTGGGCAGCAACAATGTCATTGCTAAAGTCGTCGCCAACCATTAGCACAGGTTCATCTGGTTGCCCGATATTCGCTAAAAACTCAATGAAAAAGGCTGGGTTAGGCTTTGAAAAGTGGAAGCTTTCATAGGAGGGGATCAAAGCAAAAGGATAATCTTGAGCTGGGAGGCCGGCCCAACTTAAGCGTTGAAGGATAGCAGTGCGTGGAAAGAGGGGATTGGTGGCTATGCCTACCCGGTAACCCCTTTCAAACGCCTCTTCCACCATCTCAACAGCTTCTGGTTTGGCTCTTGTTAAATCTTTGAAAGTAGGAAAGATCTCAGTGTAAAAAGAGTCAAATAATCCCTGCAACTCTGCTCGGCTTTGTTTCAGGATTGGGAAGAAAGTTTCATCAAATACTTCTTGAAGCATGCGGTCAGGACGACGGTTTGCTACCATTTTCTGGGTAGCTGATAGCAGGGCAGGAAGTAATATATCTGGGTCTATGGCTGAACGTACATACTGCCCAAGACCGCTAAAATAGGCCTCCAGAAATCCCCCCATCTGATTTTCGAGAAGAGTTTCGTCAAGATCAAGCAACAGAGTCAGGGTCATTGTTTTTTCCACTGAAAACTGGTGGGACAGGATGGCATTCACCACAGCCTATATGGGGGTCGAAGCTCTCCCGTGATGTCTTGGTGCAATGGGTGTTGACGAATACCCTGCGTTTTAGGAAGGGAAAGGGCCGTTCTAGTTTTGGCTCCAGGACCATATGGGGACAAGCGTTTGCGCGTAATATTTCCGGGACAGGGCAAGTGAAGCATAAATCTGGCGCCCAACGCAAGGGTGGGCTGGTGCTGTCGAGCAGACGGCATTCTTCTTTTGTCCGGCCGCGGTAATAATTTCCATAAAAATAGCGGCATTCTTTTCCTGCTGGAGTGCGCATGTCTTGGGGATAAGCGGGTTACACTCGGGTCACGTAATTTCCGGTTCGAGTATCTACCCGTATCTTGTCGCCTTCCTCAACAAAATTTGGCACCTGAACGGTAAGGCCCGTTTCGGTTTGGACGCGTTTTGTTACACCGGTGGCTGTATCTCCCCTGACTGCTACATCAGCCTGGACAACTTTTAAATCCACCGAAGTAGGTAGCTCTACGTCTAAAGGTTCACCATCGTAAAATGTCAGCTTAACTTCCAGGTTTTCAGTAAGGTATAAAGCGAGATCACCCAGCATCCTGGCGCTCAAGGCAGGCTGTTCGAAAGTCTCGAGGTCCATGAAGTGATACAGCTCACCGTCATTATAGAGGTACTGCACGTTGTGATAATCCAGGCGGATATCCTGGACACGGTCACCTGAAGTGAAGGTCTTCTCCAGTGTGGTCCCGTTTCGAAGCTCTACAGCTTTGATCCGGATGGTAGCGTTGCCACGTCCAGGCTTATGGTGATGGTAGTCAAGCACTTTGTATAAATTTCCGTCCAACTCGAAGGTGACGCCTTTTCGTAAATCGTTTACATCTATCATAATTAATGCCTCGTTCTAATTTAATTTTCTGTCCTACTTGAGGAAAAAACCCGAAAAATAACCACTCTCGGAGCAGCAGCTTCTATTTACCCTGCCATCTGGCGCAATCTCAAATTATAGCCCACGGATAAGGGGGTGGCAAGAGGCAGTTGAAATCCCCCGAAGGGTTGCCATCCGGATGGCCCACAATCCTGTGAGCAGCAAAGCATGACATTTCAATTATCCATGTGGTAAACTTTCCCTATTCTTGAAATTAACTGTAAGGTAATTTTCAATGGAGGCAGGCGATGGAGACCAAGCGGCGTTTGCTCTATATCGAAGATGAGCAAGAGATGATCGAGCTTGTCCGGTTGATCCTTGCCCGCCGAGGTTTTGAGGTCGTTGGTGCAAATGGGGGTCGCGAAGGTTTGGAAGCTGTTCGCAACCTGCTTCCGGATCTTGTCTTATTGGATCTTATGATGCCGGACATGGATGGTTGGGATGTTTACCAGCAGATGAAAGCCGATGAAACCACCCAGGATATCCCGGTTATCGTTGTAACCGCGAAAGCTCAAAGTATCGATAAAGTGCTTGGTCTTCATATTGCTAAGGTAGATGACTATATTTCCAAACCTTTCAGCCCTCAAGAGCTGGTAGAAAGCATCGAACGGGTGCTGGACAAATACCAGCAACCCGACACATGAAACAAGTCACCGTCCAAAACCTGGACCGGCCCCTAAACCCATCCCTCCACGCGCTCTATTGTGACACCTTTCTGTGCCGGTTGAGAGGCCTTACCTTCCGTCGGAATCTAAATCCCGGGCAGGGCTTGCTCCTGGTTCAGACTCGCGATAGCCGTGTGGATGCCTCTATCC
>CAZAQS010000032.1:0-28780 GCA_964486825.1 uncultured Anaerolineaceae bacterium
CGCAGTCCGCGCCCGTGCAGGCCCACATCCTGCCGGCTCAGCCCCGCCAGGCGGGCCGCCAATCCGACCGGGAGCAGCAGCGCCGCGCCGGCTGCCAGGTAGGCGTAGGCCAGCGGCAGGGGTTGCAGGGGCAGGGCCAGGCTGACCAGGCGCAACAGCGGGGCCAGGGCCAGCGCTGAAAGAAAGCGGGTCAGGTCTTCGTCCCGGGAGGCGGCGGCCTGGGCCAGCAGGCTAAACAGGAGCAGCCCGTGCAAAAGCATGCCCAGGCGTGGATCGCTGAAGACGGTCAACGCTTCAGCCGCCGCCAGCGCAATCAGGTACGTTATAGCGCCCAGGTACACTTTGGATAGCGACATCGTTGCCTGTAATGGCGATCCATCTCCAGGTGAAACCGTCATTGCGAACCCGGCGTTTTTTGCGAACCGGCTTTCTTTGCCGGCCGAAGCCATCTCAGCCCTGATGGGCCGATGGATCAGGCAGTTGGGTCGCCTGCACCCAGGCTATATTCCAGGGTAGGGCACATCAATGGACCCCATTCCAGCTCGAAGGTCGCTAAACGACAGGCGGCATTCTTCTGACCTAGAAAGCGCTCCATCACTCTCAACAGGTAATAAGATGGCGAAAGCGTGAATGGAATATTCATGCATGGGCTCAATCCGCCCGTAAACCAGGCAATGGGACCGTCCGTCTTTGATTGGTTAATGCATTTATCGTCGGCGCCGGCGCGACGCAACAGGGACAGGTAAAATCCACCCACATCCATGAGCGGGTTGCCATTCGTCTTTTTGAACTCCCAATCCAGCACGACCAACTCCTTTTCAGGTGTGACCAGGAGATTGGGAGGGGTGAAATCTCCATGTTCACCTACCACTCGATAGGTATGCTTTTTGATCAGCCGGATATATATATCTTCGAACCCTTTCAATAGAGCTCGATCGTGATCATAACCTGGCATCGAGAGGGCCATTTGGACCAGGCGCCTGATTTCGTCGATCAAGTCCTGCTCGGGCCAGTAACGATCACCGGCTGACATCTGGTACGCGGCTAACCACCTTGCGGCTTTCTGGATGTCTTTTTTGTTATAGGGACGGATTGAACGCCCCTCCACGCCCTGCTCTGCCCGGCAGGTCAGAGCATAAGCCGGGCTTGAATCCCGGGCTTCTTCTGAAACGCGGATGGACGTCAGCACTTTGCCCCTGTCACTGAGCAATAAAAAGGTCGATTTAACTTCCCCGTTCGCCCCCAGTGCCAACCTGACGAAACTTCTGGTTTTAGTATTTTCATCCGTAATTCTTTTTTGCAAGTTGGTTTCAGGGCTGTTGTTTTGACCGGCAATGATCAGGAAGTGAGGCCAGAATACGCGTGTCAGCAGGGCGATCAACCGGTCCGGTAGCAGCAGGCCTGCACGCAGCAATAATCTTCTCCACTTGTTATCGGTTAAGTTCAGCAGGCTCAGACCGGTATAGCGAATGCTTTTCCCGTCGAATGGACCGCTCATCCTGGGGTAGCTGTAGCTTTGCCAGGCCCAATAAAGGTGGATATTTGAAAAGCCTGCCTGTTGCAAGAGTCTTCTATACCCGCCCAGGGAATAGGTATAGGTCCTGTATTCTGATTCCGCGCCGCAAAAGACATGCCTCTGGCTACCCTGGGAGACTTTCTTCCGGTGAGCCTTTCTGACCATCCGGCTTGCGATTGCTCGCGGGACCAGGCTGGTATACCGCAACCCGCTGTGGTCCCTGCCTCCCAGGAAATAGAGCAAACTCAGTCGATTTTCGATGCCCAGGTAAATGCGTCCGCCGGGCTTCAAAACACGCTTGATTTCACTAAAAAGGCATCTTTGCAGATCCCCGGGCTTTTCGTGTGGGTTGCTCAGGCCTACCCACTCGAAAACGCCGTTGAGAACAACCAGGTCCATCGATCGATCTTCTAAAGGTAGCTTTAATAAAGAACTGCGAAGAAAGGCAATGTTCCGGACCCCGTCGATTTTCGCCCGGATAGCCTGGAATCGCAGCCTTTCGAAGACACCGTCCAGGCTGTAAACCGCCTGGTAATAGCGGCTCAAGCAAAAGCTCAATAGACCAAGCCCGCTGCCGATATCCAGGCAGGCCTGGTTTTGTCCCGGATCGTAACAATGGAACAACCAACCTGACCGGGCTGGATCGGTGGCGTACCGGATCAGGCTGGGATGGTCTGCCAGGTTATCCTTTAGCGAGCGGTACCAATCCTGGCCTTGATCGGCCTCATCGTTTAGCTTGCGCATTTTCCGATCATCGATTTCCCCCCAGTAGAAGTCATCCCAGGGAATGAAATCGACCACCCCCTGGCGGGTACGGAGCTCTACTCCACAGCCAGGACAGGGATGGCGCCCGTCGTTTGTAATGGAAGAATCGAGAGGATGGCGGCAGGAGGGGCAGGCGATCGCCATAAGGGTTTGCCTATCTAAGATAAGAGGTCCTGGTGGGGGAAACAGAGGTATGGGTTAATTGGCGTAGCCCGATACGAGTGGATTCCGGTCGCTCTGTTCTTGATTTATTTTCCAAATCACGAAACCGCTAATCATCATGACCAGCCTGGAAATCAACCATCCATACCCCACACCGATCAGCCCATAGAAGGACAAGCAAATAAAGGAAGCCGTCATTGCCGAACAAAAATCGAAACCCGCAAACAGCACCAACAATCTTGAGTTTGCCCTGATTCTTAAATAAGCAAGGAAGATATACGTCAGGATCCCTGGCAGGATGGAAATCAACAGCAACACAAAAAGCGTGCTGGCGTTGAGGATATATTCAGCGCCATATAGGCCTAATATTATCTTGCTGAAAGCCCCCACAACCAAAGTCAGGGCGATAGAAAAAACAGCCCCAAGCCTTAAAGAAGCCACCAGGTACTGGTTTGTTTTTTGGGGATCGTTCGAGCCCTCCACGAACAGGGAGGTCGAAAAGCCTCCCATGAGGCTGATCAAGCCTATGCAAATGGACCACGTCAAAAAGAAATACGCGCCCCGTTCAGCTCCGAGCATATTCAAAACCAGGATGGCTAGAAAAGTATGCGAGCCCTTCTGAAATTGGTCGGTAAAAAAACTGGACAGCAGGTAGGTGTTCAGCGTGGATCGATGAAAATCAGGAACTTCAAAAGTGAACCGGTAACCGGGCTCACTTTTCCGCATGAAGAGGGCAAACGCAATCATCAAACTCAAGAGTGAGGACAGGGAGTATGCATGGAATAAAGAAAGCGCCCCTGTAGAAAAAGGAGAAAAAACAATCAAGAATATAATTGCCAGAACCGAGCCCAGGGACAAATAGAATAGGGAATAAAGAAATTTTCGGCGCGCCATAAAGCTCCAATTTAAAACCATGCCAAGGCTACTGGTTATGGATAAGCTAGCGAAACTAAAGCTAGACCATAGGTTGGCGCGCAGGGGTAGTAATGCGGGGGAGAGATATTGTAGCGACAAGATGAATGATATCGAGAGGACCAAACCTGCCAGCGCCGCGGTTTCGAAGGCCAGATTTATCAACCTGGAGGGCCTGTCCGAGCCCGGTAAAAACCGCACCAACCCATACCCGTAGCCAAATTGCGCCAGTCCAGCAATCAGCACGCTGGCTGAGATGGCGCTGGAAGCCAAACCGATATTTTCCGCCCGGACCAGGCGGGCCGCCAATGCCCAAAAAATGAAAGATGTCAGCGAGCTGGTCAAACGGATGCTCATAATCAAATAACCGTTGACTGCCAAAGAGCTGGTCAGATTGCTGGTTATCCTGGATCGCATGCTATGTCTTTCGGGATTGCCCTAACCGTCCAATTGGCGGCGCCAAATTTTCAAAGAGGCGCATAAATTATCCGGGGTATGTTTATAGAGATGGATCGTTATGGAGCGAGGGCAGGACCCGTCACAGGCAAGCGCGGGGACCGGTATTCGTTCCGTATCGTTATTCTGCACGGTAATCCTTCCGCTTGTCCAAATAAGGGAAGCATCTCCAAAGGCATCTACCCAATAATCTGTAGCTGCAGCCTCCATGTTATGTATCTCCACGGGAATGCTCGAGAGACCTGCAGGATCGGGGCTCTGGTAGTAGGTTGACTCGAACCAGGCCGGCGAAATATAAAATTCCGTCAGCGTGACAGGTCGAGATGGGATTAGCAGGCCAGCAAGGGATAGCGTGCCTGTGAAGACCAGGATAATGGTGAATACAAGCGGGTTGGGAAGTAAGCGGGTAAATTCTATAGGAATGTGGATTTTGGCGGGATATGAGCCCCTTCTTCTTTGGAAGACTGCAACCAGTAAAAAAGTTATCGAGAGGGCAGAAATGCCAACAACGATATTTATCAGGCATAATTCGAGATCTAGCTTTACGATAGAGACAGCCGCCAGGCTGGTTATGGCTGCACCACTGGCCAATACGATGAATATCCTCTCCAATCCATCTAGTTGCTTGCTTGAGGGGAATAGCATAAAACAAAATGAAAAGCCCGGCAGCAAGAAAACAACTGCAAAGCTCAGGATTAGCTTATAAGCGAGCATTTTTATTTGCTTTGGTAATGGGTTGAGAGGCTAATCACTTGAGCGTTAACGGGGAAGAACAGGATGAACGACTCCCCGTTATCGTAGATGGTACTCATATCGGGATAGGAACGCCAACGATCGATCTGACCGGTAGAGCGATATTCTACTTGCTCGCTATAGGCGCCGCCTCTACCAGGCCGGTGCAAAGCGATCAAAGCTGGCTGTGGTTTGATAACAAACCAGGTATTCACCCTCCGGTCGGTCTGATCGGAACCAAAAAATAAACCTTCCTGCCGGACGCCCACATAATCGGACAGGAGATATTTACCATTCCCCATGTTTTTATTCAAATATTCGAACATTTGATACTGGTAAGCGCTATTTACCTGGTGAATCCAGGTGATGGGCGATGCATGGTCATCTAAGCTGGACGTGAAGACAGGTACCAGGTTTTGATACGGGTAAATTTGGAAAAAAGAAATCGAGAATATCAGGAAGATAACCAGGGAAAACAATATCCACTCTTTTATGGGAATGAACATTTTTATTAGCGCTATGCCTCTCCAAATAAAATATCCGGCGAGAACCGGTGCGAGGGCCACACAATAGAGAAGAAATCGTTTATATCCCTGTGCTCCGAAATCAAAGATAAATATTCCCCCCAGGAGCGCGATGGATGCCAGGAAAAAGACCGCGTAGGACTCTATACTAAGATTTTTTCTATAGATCCGCCTGACTCTATAGAACATGACGAACCCAAAGATCGCAGTTATTAGGAATAACGCGTCCCGGGCGTGGTACATCCATGTGATGATGGCTTTATCAGCAAGCGATATTTGAAAGAACCGGACCGGGATCAGGTTTGGTGTGGGGTCTTCGGTTAGAAATCTTTGCAGGTTAAGAAGGAATTTTTCCCAGACATAGTTTGCGGTATGCATCCAGTAGGACAAGGTGCACACCAGGGATAGAACCCCCCAGGTTAAAAAGCTCTGAATCCTTGGATTTCGCAAAATATACCCCATAATACCTGCGGACAGGAAGAAAACGGACATAACCAGGCAGGTGCTTGGGTGCCAGAAAATTATTTGGGTCATAAAAAGTAAGGCCAGTAAAATGTATCGAATGCGGGTGTCGTTTTCTTCTGAAACACTTAAGATCACGAATACGGTTAAAAAAATAAATACAGGGATCGTAAAGCTGGTGCCATTCAACGTATAGAGCAATGGCAAGCATAGACCGGATAGCAGGATGATCCATTTCGACACGCCTGTGGACAGGCAAGATCGTTTACAGAGCATGTAAAAAGCGAGAGGCACAAAGCTTCCCAGCAATCCCGGTAATATCTTGGCCGTATTCTCAACTTCTATGCCCGTAAGTATCGATAGAACGGCTAAGAGCATATGAAAGCCCGGTGTACTTCCATAACCTTCATTCGTTATCAATCGCCCTGACGAGTGCAGGGATTTTGATAATGAAATATGGACCGATACATCTGACGTAGACAGATAGGGGTAGGTATATTTGAGGGCAGGCAAAGCAAATAATAAGAATGATAGCCAGCAGGTTAAAATTGACACCTTCTTCAGGTCAGTTTGTCTACTGGTGCTGAAAATGTATAACAAGATCAACCCAAGGATATAGATCTCTATATCTTCGAGTATCCAGCTGTCCTGGTAGAACCGGTTTAAGCGGGCGGTAGCGATTAAACTCCAGGCTGAAAGGATAAAGAAAGCAATCAGTACGTAATTTTTCAGGATTACGGCCTGGTACTGGTAGAAATAGAGCCTCATTTTTCTTGTTATGCGATAGCTCCCTAAGGGTGCCTGGCAACGGCTTCTGGAGCCAGGTCGGGGTCGTACAGGCTGATGGACTGCACGAAGATATCCACAGCTTGCTCATGGGAGCTCAGCTTACACAGATGCTCGTTACGATCGATCACATACATATCCAGGGGGAATTTGGCGAACAAGGCCCGGCTGCGCTCACAGAGCGCAAACCAGCAGGCGCGCAGACCATTGATTAATCCTGGGCGCCGCACGAGTCGTACATCCAGATCGGAAGACGGCGACCATTCATGGCGGGCCAGGCTACCGTAGACAAATAGATGCTGGATAGATGTTTCGTGTTTGGCTCGCTGGCTTAAGCCCTCGACATACTTGTGGAAAGCTTCCGAGGTGGTATTCACACGCCTGTAGTGTTTGAGCACCCCCCACAGGTGAGAGTTGAAGAAAAAATTCAGGCTATGGGCGATCGGGAAGGCCAGTATTGCTGCGACCCCCCACGGCGTCCAGGTTTTTAGGAGGACAGTTATTCCGGCTGTTAGCACCGTATCCAGCGCAAGCTTGAACAGGCGCTCTGTCCTGTCCATATAGGGTAGACCCTGGAAGGTCCAATGCGAGATCATGGCTGGCAGCGGACTTTTGAAAAGGCTACGCAGGAGTGGCAAGCGTATTTTGGCGTAGTCAGGCGTCTTGAATGTCTCTGGCATGAGCGGGGAATAAATCATTGCATAGATGGTTATTCAGATCGACAATCGATGGCTGGCTGGAAAGCTGTGGGTAGCCCATTCCTTCAGCCAGGCAGCGAAATGCTTGCAACCGGTTGGCTAAATTATTATCGCTTATCAGGTCTGGTCTACGGGAACGAATGCTTTCAGGGTCTAGATCCAGTATATATAGCTTGCTTTTTGAAGGAAGCAATCTAAAATAAAGGCGTCCAGGAAGCTTTCGATAAAATTCCATATCATCCAGCGCTACAGCCAAATCTGCCAGCATATCTATAATAAAGCGCTCGCAGACCAGGGTCTTACCGGACAAAAGGGGCAGGTAGATGCGCCAGGCCGCCGCCAGAACGGCGTCAAATAAAAGCAGCCAGGGAAATACCACCCTCATCATCCAGGAGCAGCGGAAATCCCAGTAGCCATGGCGTACGTCGCCGCTTTCTTCATACCAGCTATACCCTTGCCAACGCGCGTAAGCCAACCAGGGCAAACAAAAAAAGAAAGGGAAGCGCAGCCAGATATGGCAAACCCGAATTCCCAGGCTCTGCAATTGCTTGATCAGCAAGCGGGCTTGAGTAGACTTTCCCGTGCCGTCGCAGCCGGTGATATAGATAAAACGCGACAGCATACCGGGTACGCCTAGAGCGATTGGATCAGGCGTGACCATTCTGATCCTACGTCGGGCCAGCTGCGGATGGGAGCTCGAGCTTCATTGCAGGTAGGATCCCTTCCGCGCCCAGACTGCAAATCGTTAGCTGCCTTACGTAGCTGAATAGCTAAGGAGGAAGGGTCAGCCGGTTGTGCCAGGTAAAATCGACTCCCTTGCGCCAGCTCTGGAAGGCAAGCGCTCTCCGTCGTGACCAGGGGCTTACCCAAAGCTTTGGCTTCCAGCAAGGATAGTGGAGCGTCCGAGGGAACCATCTCGAAGGGTAGGGCGACGATATCGCAAGCCTTCACCATCCGGCGGACTTTACCTCTATCCAGAAAGCCGGGCACGATTTTCACCGGGCCGTGCAGCCCCCTCCTTGCAATCGCTTTCTCGAGCTCGATCTCCTCCCTGTTGGGCCTCATCCCCCTCCGTCGGCTCAAAAACACCAGCTTGAATTGGTTGCGGGTTGGCTGTGCAATCGAAAATGCCTTCAGCAGCGTTTCCGCGCCGCGCAGCGACGCCAGAGAACCAAAGTAACCAAACACCGTATCTTCGGGAGAAAAGCCCAGCGCCGCTCGACAAACCGCCTGGGAGACAGGATCATTTTGATACCACTCTGCATCGATTCCAGGCGGGATCACTTCGATAGGAATATTAAGGAGGCCCTTGGAAATGAGCATCTTCCGGGTATGGTTGGTTTGAACGACCAGCGAATGCAGGCCTGTCTTTTCGATTTGCCTGTTTAACAAGCTGCCCGGGATCAAGCTGCCCAACAGCGGGACAGCGCTTAAGCGGTAGCCCCGGCTTAATCTATAAATCCCAAGCCGGGCGAGATCGCGGAAAGCATAAACGGGGCTGGTAAAAATGGCGATGGCGATCCGCTCTTGAGCTTTAAATATTGTTTTCCATTCCTGATACAGGAAACTGGTCGTTCCCATGTGCAGCAAGATGATATCGGGATCGATATGGTGGATCGCTTCTTGCAAAGCATAATTCGGCTTCCAGCTTGGGTTCGTGACGGATGACAAACGCCAAACCGGTATCCCATCCAGGAAGGCATGGTCTTGTCTACTCCCTACACCATCGCTGATGCACTCGACCAGGTGCCCCAGTTTTTGGAGCTGAACTGCAACCTGGCTGAGGTATGCCCAGGGTTGTAGCCTCGAATTACCTTCCCTGAGCCCTGTGGAAATAAGGCAGACTTTTCTCTTCCTTCCGGTCAACTCGAACCGCCTAATAATTGTTCGTACTGGCTTATATAATTTTGGCACACAACGCTCCAGGAATACCGCTCTTCGATTGTGCGCCGGGCTGCCTCTCCCAGGCTCTGGGGGTAGCCCTGCTCTTTGAGCAAACGCAATATGGTTCCTGCTAAAAGGCCAGGCGCGCGGGGTGGGACCAACAAGCCATTTACACCGTTTTCTACAACATCCAAAGCGCCGCTCACAGCAGTGCTGACCACCGGGCAACCGCAGGCCATGGCCTCGAGCAGGACGGTCGGTAGGCCTTCGTAGTGGGCCGGGTGGACGAATATCGCCGCCCGGCGATAAAGATCGACCAGGGCCTCTCGGCCGGGAATATGCCCTAGCAGGATTACCTTATTGTCGAGGCCTCTGGTCCGAATCAGGTCTGCCAGCCGGCTTTCAAGCGGGCCGGCCCCGGCAATCATAAATTTAACCCCAGGATACGATCGAAGAACAAGCTCAGCAGCAGCTACCAGGTCTTCAAATCCTTTGCGGGCAGCCAGGCGCCCAACAGCCAGAACGTACGGCAAAGACGCCCCAGCCGGATGTCTCTCCACTAGTCTGCCAGGCATAAACATCTCTGTATCCACGCCGTTGCCCATGACGGCAACAGTAGAAGGGTCGATGCCATAGGCCTTGAGCTCGGCTGCTATACTGTTGGCGACAACTGTGATTCCACCGGCCCTTTCGAACAGTTCTTTTTCCAGGCGGTAGCTGATGGGAGCCTGAAGTTTGATCAGCAACTCGTATAGACTGCTCACGCGGATAGAAGCTGTATCTGCCTTCATTGGCGTATGCACGGTCAACAGAGAAGGAACCGGAACATGAGGTTGTTTGATCAGCGGGGTGTGCAGGTGGAGTATGTCAAATTCCGACCTCACCTGGAGAAGTAATCTGTCGACAAACACAGCATGAAGATGTACGTGAAATGGGTAAAGGGGGAAGAAAAATGGCCTCCGCACCTGGATGCCCTCGATCACTTCATGATCCTTCTGTCCGCGCGAGCCCCTGGTGAGGATGGTTACCTTGTGCCCGTATTTTTGCAGGCTCCTGGAAAGGTTCCAGACATAGAAACCCATCCCTTCCCGTGCCGGGAATTTAGCGGAGACAAGCATACAGATTTGCATTCAACCTGGCCTGGTGGGGTAATTATCTACTGCTTTTGCTGGACCAATCAGCCAGCTGTTTTTCAAGCGCAAGGATTAGGCTTTGCGAATGGTCAATGAAATAGGGCAGTTCCCCGGCGTGGTCGAGGGCTGCTCGCAAGGTCTCCATGGTGGGATCCATTACCAGCTTGGTCCTTCCTTGTGCTTCCAGAGCAGAAGCCAGCTGTATTTGATGGTCATCGATGATTTCGCAGAATTGTTTCAAGCGCGGGACAACGACGAACGTTTTCCTGGCATGCATACAAAGGATGATCGCGCCTGCCGCAGCATGGGTTACAACCACGCGCGCTTCGTTCGTAAGCTCATGCATGCGTTGGCTGGTTTCGAACGCAAAGCCCTGAGCGTAACGCAGCCTGTAAGCAGAGCTGCCAAACTGTATCACCACGAGCTCGTCGAGTTGTTCAGCCAGCTCATCCATGGCCTGGACCAACCGGTCGAAGCCTTGCGGGTGTGTCCCGACTGTTACGAGGATCAAATCACTGCTCCCCAATACATGGCCTTTTGACCGCAGACGCCCAGCAATTGGGGCCACTGCACCAGGAAAATATCTGCTACTGGATAGACGAGCCGACCTGTCTTGGACAGGCTCTCCACCCGGCACCAGCTTTCGATGAATACTGTCCTGATCCCGAGCATCTTTCCCAGGTAGAAGAATGGGATTGCCACTTCAGCTCCCAGGCTCACGATCACCTGCGGCCGTTCATGCAGCAAGATTTTCAAAGCCCAGAAAATCGAGAGCAAAAACCGCCAGGGATTTGTGCCGATATTTCCTGTCAAGTACGCGGGTGCGAGCTGTAGGACATCCGCTTCACGTGGACTATGGTAAGTAACAAAGAAAATTTCATGCTGCTGGAATGCTTGCAGTATCTGCAGGGTTTCTGTGAAATGACCACCATGAGAGCATACCAGGCAGATTTTCATGGTTGGTTTTACCTCCTGTGGGTTTGCGCATCAAGCAAAGAATCCAGGATCCGGTAGAGGGCTACGAAGAGGGGGTCAAAAATAATATGGGCAGCCCAGCTGGCCCATCTCAACCCGGCTTGTTCGTATCCCAGCTTATGCGTACAGATTGCCAGCAACTCCCCATCTGAGACCTTTCGCAAAGTCTGGGTTTTACGGCGCAACTGGCTGGTCTCTTGCCAGTGCTTGACCACCCAAGCGTAAGCGTCTAGCTTATTGGCAGCTCTACCCGGCTCGTGGAGGAGCACGAAGCCCCAGGTGACAAATTCGGCCAGGATTAAGGCCGGCAACAAGGCCAGCAGCGTACGCCATTGCAGCACTTTAAGCAGCATGCGGTAGCGGTTGCGCTCCTGGTAATAGGTCTTGCGAGGCCCGAAGGCCAGCCGGTAGTCGTGGTAGACGCGCGAAGCTGGGGCCAGGAGGCAGCGGTAGCCAGCCAGCCTGGCCCGCAAGGACAGGTCTGTATCTTCCATGTAGAGAAAAAAGCCTGCATCGAAGCCGCCCAGCATTTCGAACAGCTCCCGGCGGATGGCAAAGGAGGCCCCGGAGACAGCCCCGACTTCTTCAACCTGTGTGAAAGCGCTGCCCGGCATGCCCAAACCCCGGCACAGGGTCAGGCCGCTGATATGCAGGTCGTTGCCGCAGGCGTTGATTTGTTGCGGGTCGCCCATCAGCAGGACCTTGGAGGTGGCAAGTCCGGCAGAAGGATCGTCTTCCAGGGTCGCGATGAGGTTTTCCAGCCATCCCGGCTCTACGACTGTATCCGGATTTAAAAAGGCAAGGTACTGGCCTTGGGCGTAAAGGGCGCCAGTGTTATTGCCACCCCCGAAGCCCAGATTTGATGCGTTCGGAATCAATGTAAATTCTGGGAAATGTTGGCTTACCTTTTCAGCGCTTCCGTCACTGGACGCGTTATCGACCACGATCACCTCATAATCCGGGTGCAGGTCGTCGCGCAGCGAGCGCAGGCAGGCTTCGAGCTGATTCCAGGCGTTGTAGCTAACGATGATGAGGCTGGCGCGGGGTTGTGTAGGCAGGGCCGGCGTGAAGCGGGTTGTACCTAGTTCTTGGAGCATGCTGCGGGTCCTGGCCCTACTTGCGTCCTTGGAGGAGATCGACCAGCAAGGCGCGTAGCGAGTGCAGGGTAAAGCCGGTCGATACCAGCACCAACCCGACCATCGAGAGCAAGATACTCAAGGGAGCGTGGTCGGACGCCAGGTGGCGAGGGATTCCGACACTCATGAACAAAAGCCCGGTAAGCCCGAAACACAACAGCGGGCGGTATTGCAGGGTCAGCTTGAGCACGCCTTTCAGAACCGCCATACCCTGGGCGATGACAGAGCGTTTGGATTTATCCGGGTAGCGGATATCAACGCATGTCTCGGCCAGTTTCAGGTCATGCTGGCGGGCCTGGAACTGCATCTCGCACTCGACCGAGAAACCATGCGAGGAAAAATCGATACACTCCAGTGCGCGCGGGGAGAAGGCCCGGAAACCGCTCTGCGAATCGCTGGACGGAACTCCAGAAGCGGCGCGGGTGAGCCAGTTGAATACCCAATGACCCATCACTCGCAGCCGGGGCACCTGGCAGGCCTGGTTAAGATAGCGGGAGCCGATGGAGATATCGGCCTGGTTGTCCAATACCGGCTGGGCGACTTTATTAATTTCCTCCGGCAAGTGCTGGTAATCTGCATCGAGCATGACGACCACATCGGGATGGATTTGGCGGGCGGCTCGAAAAGCTGTGCGCAGCGCAGCGCCTTTGCCGAGGTTGGACGGGTGCTGCAGGACGGTAGCCCCGGCCGCCTTTGCTATCTGGGCAGTAGCGTCGCTCGAGCCATCGTCAACGACGATCACGTGGGGGACATAGAAGCGCGTCTTGAGCACAACGCTGCCGATGAAGCGCTCCTCGTTATAAGCCGGTATCACAACTACAATGACCCTATTAGAAAACTCGGGCGGGTGGGTTGTGGCAGCTTGATCCTCCTGTGAGAAGAAAAACTCGCGGTCCTGTTCGCTAACGCATCCGACACTTGGACTGGAGATCGTACTGGCCATGTTTCACTCCCTCGGGTGGACCCGCCAATGGCAATTAATTGCTGAATAGAAGAACGGAGAGGAATTTGCATTATCCGTACCATTAAATGAAAAGTGATGGAAAATCACTATGCAGTTTGTCGACTTTTACATACAATATATATGACAAAGCGAGCGTTTCAGGTTTGCGAGTGCGTAATTAAATACGCTAGGTGGACCTGGCTCTGTGAGGGGCGCTGGCGAGGCATGTTTGACTTTGTGGAGTACGACCATGCCAGGCCGGGAAACGAGAGGCTTTGTCGCAACAAAACGCTGCTGGGGCTGGCAGGCCTCAGCAGCGTTCTCATTAAGATTTTGCTATGTCATTTACCATTGGTATTTCAATTCTCCAGGGGAATGATTGAAACGAATTCTTATTGCACCTATCAAGTTCTTTCGCTCTCGTTGAACGACCCCCTGTGTATGCCCGATGCTCCGCCCATCCGACAGTGGAACGCCGGTTACAAAAATGGAAAACTGCTCCCGCAGGAGTGTACCTCAAACGAAAGCAGCCAGTTTGCCCCCTTTTTGTCATCCGCGCGCTTAGCGCACAGATTGAATCAAACCTGATAAATATCTCTGAATCGGGGAAAGCGGTGGGGTGTTTTGGTGCAGCCTGACTGGCCCCCTGAAGAGCGGGGGATGGACGACGATGCACCGCCTAAAACCCAATATCGAGCACAATTTGTTGCTTATCTACCCATTAAGTGTCGATACGGTAAGGTTTAGCCTTGGATATTATAGTACGATTAAAAAATCCTGCAATATGAATTGGGGATTGTAGATTAAAAAAACCTAACAAATTTGTAAGGTGCAGGTATCACAGCCTCCTTCCGTACGCCCTCTCAATCCTTTCCCTTGAGGCCAAGCCTCCACTATCCCACCAATGTTGTACAATCAATTTAGCCGATTACCCCTCATCCCTCTGACGAAAGGACGGGTTGCTTATGAACCTACCCAGGATCGTTGTCCACCAGACAGCCTCGCTCGACGGCAAGCTCTCCATCGCCCCGGGCGTCTTGCTGCTCTTCGGGGACGAACGCTGGCAGGCAGTCGCCGGGGCGGACGAAGACGCCTACCGCAAATCCCGCCAGCTCTACCAGCCCCAGGCCATCCTGGAGGGCAGCGGCTCCTTCGTTGCAGATGGCGCACCCCTCGCGCCCGCAGAAGGCGCCGGTTCCCTGCCCCCCGTGGCGGAAAACGCCGCGGAAGATTACCACGACTTCCTACCCCAATCCTTAACGGATGTCCCCGGGCGGCGCTGGTTCACGGTCGTCGACGGTCGCGGCCGGGTGCGCTGGACCTACAAAGAGTTCCCCGGCCAGGACTGGCTGGGCTGGCACCTGCTGGTGCTCGTCCACCACGACACGCCGCCCGCCTACCTGGCTTACCTGCGCGGCGAGTCGATCCCCTACCTGGTGGCCGGGCGGGGGCAGGTCGACCTGCAGCTGGCCTTCGAGAAGATGGCCTCCCATCTGGACGTCTCCTGTATCCTCTCCACTGCCGGAGGGCGGCTGAACGGCGCCCTGTTGAAGGCCGGCCTGGTGGACGAGATCCTGGTCGATTTCTTCCCGGCCCTGATCGGCGGGCGCGACACGCCCTGCCTGTTCGACGTCCCGCCCCTGCAAGAGGCTGAGCGGCCGCTCAGGCTCGAGCTGCTCTCTTCGCAGGCTGCGCCCAACGGCCGGGTCGAGCTGCGCTACAAGGTGCTCGATCCATGAGCCAGGTCCAGGTGCTTGTCGAGGAGCTGTCCAAGACCTACCGGGTTCCCGAGCGGGAGCCCGGCCTGCTCTCAGCCCTGCGCGGGCTGGGACGGCGCACCTACCGGGAGGTGCCCGCCGTGCGCGCGATCAGCTTCAGCATTCAGCCCGCCGAGGTGGTCGGTTTCATCGGCCCCAACGGCGCCGGCAAGACCACAACCCTCAAGATGCTGGCTGGCCTGCTGCACCCCACCTCCGGGCAGGCCCTCGTCTCGGGCTGGCGCCCGTGGGAGCGCCGCCCCGGTTTCCTGCGCGGCATCAGCATGCTGCTCGGCAATAAGTCCCAGATGCTGTGGGATATCCCGCCACTGGATACCTTCCGCGTCCTGGCTGAGATCTACGCCATCCCACCCGCCGAATACCGGCGCACGCTGGACGAGCTGGTCGCTCTGCTCGAGATGGAAGAGCTGCTGAAAAAGCCCGTCCGCAACCTGTCGCTGGGCGAACGTATGAAATGCGAACTGGTGGCCGGCCTGTTACACCGCCCCTCCGTGCTCTTCCTGGACGAGCCCACCCTGGGCCTGGACCTGTCCATGCAGGCCCGGCTGCGCGGTTTCCTGGGCGAGTACAACCGCCGCCACGGTGCCACCATCATCCTGACCAGCCACTACATGGCCGATGTGCAGGCCTTGTGCCCACGCGTGATCCTGATCCATCACGGGCAGTTGCTCTACGATGGCGAGCTGTCAGGGTTGGCCCGGCGCCTGGCGCCCTTCAAGCTGGTCCGGCTGGCGCTGCGCCCCGAGCTTGGTCCCCTGCCGGAGGCGCTGGACCTGCCAGAGGGCGTCGACCTGCTCTCCCGTGAGGACAGCACGCTGACCCTGCGCGTGCCTCGCTCTGAGACCGCGGCCCTGACAGCCCACCTGCTGCAGAGCCTGCCTGTCAGCGACCTGTCGGTGGAGGACCCGCCCATCGAAGCGGTCATCGACCGGGTCTACCGGGAGGGCAGCCTGTGAACTGGCGCGGGGGTTTGGCCCTCATCCAGAGCACCTGGAGCTCGTGGATGCAGTACCGGGGTTTCTTCTTCCTGCTCGCTTTCGGCTGGATGATCCCGCCGCTCATCTACCTGTTCGTCTGGTCGACGGCTGCCGGGGGCGAGACTCTGGGGGGTATGACGCGTGGCGAGTTCGTGGCCTACTACCTGGTCCTCATCCTGGTCAACCAGATTACCTACTCGCAGACCAACTGGACCCTGGGCGACGTCATTCGCATGGGTACGATCAGCTCCTGGCTGCTGCGACCGCTACCGGCCCTCTTCCACGTGCTCTCCAGCGAGCTGGCAGGAAAAGTGGTTTACATGCTATTCGTCCTGCCGGTCGGGTTGCTGTTGGCGCTGGTCTTGCGCCCCGAGCTGCACGCCGGGCCAGGCCAGGTGTTGGCCTTCCTGCTGGCCCTCGGCATGGCCTGGGGGCTGCGTTTCGCCTGGGGTCTGTGGCTGGCCATGCTCGCCTTCTGGGCCAGCCGGGCGGATGGGCTCCTTGCGGTGCAGGACACGCTGGTCTTCTTGCTGGCCGGCGTGGTCGCTCCGCGGGCCCTCCTGCCGGAGGCCCCGGCTACCGCCGCCCGCCTGCTGCCCTTCTGGTACATGGTCGGCTTCCCCGTGGAAGCTCTCACCGGTCAGATGGCCGGCCCTGATCTGCTCCGGGGCTTTGCCATCCAGGCCGGCTGGCTGGCGCTGGCAGTGCTGCTCAGCCGCCTGGTGTGGGTTCAGGGAACCAAACGCTACACCGCCGTGGGAGGCTAAAATGTACAGCCTGCGCTTGATCCGAGCCTTCATCCGGGCTTCACTCCAACAGGAGCTGGCCTACCGGGCCGATTTCTTCTTAAGCCTGCTACACTCCCTGCTCAGCTTCGGGGCGGGCCTCCTGGGGGTGATGGTGGTCTTCGGGCAGGTAGAGACCTTGCGGGGTTGGGACTTCGCTTCGACGCTGGCCCTGCTGGGGATCTACCTGGTGGTAGGGGCGCTGCGCGGCCTGTTCATCGGGCCCAGCCTGGAGTCGATGGCCGGAATGGAAGGCGAGGTGTGGACCGGGCGGTTCGATTTCACCCTGCTGCGCCCGGTCTCGACCCAGTTCCTGGCCAGTTTCCGGCACTGGCGGCTGTTCTCCCTGTTGGACCTGGCCCTGGGGATGCTGGTGGTAGGGGCGGCCCTGGCGCAGCCCGGGCAGACGCCCTCGCCGGCCCAACTGCTGGCCTTCACCCTGGCCTTATCAGCCGGCGTGGTCATCCTGTACGCCATCCTGCTGGCCTCCACCGCACTGGTTTTCATCTCGCCCGGCTTCCTGTTCACCTGGGTCTTCGATGGCCTGTTCCAGATGGCGCGCTACCCGCTCGGACTTTATCCTGGCTGGGCGCGCCTGGTGCTGACCTGGATCATCCCAGTCGGTCTGATCACCACCGTGCCCGCCCAGGCCCTGACGGGGCGGTTGGCTCTGCCCGCTCTGCTGGGCATGCTCGCCCTGGCGGGCACCCTTCTGCTAGCCTCCAGCGTGTTGTTCCGCTGGGGCCTGGCCCGTTACCACAGCGCCTCGAGCTAGTAGAGACGCTCAGCCTTCCGAGGGAATGCCACGCGTCTCTACTGCATGCTATCTTCAATGAACGGCTGTCGATAAGGAATTAGAAGGTATACCCGGGAACAGCAGTTAACGAAGAACGGAGCCTCCCAATTTAGCTCCGTTCTTCTGAAATTTGCAGGCGTTTATCCCGGGGTCAAACCTGCTGTCTACCGGCTTCTGGCAATTGATTCCGAGGCCGAGACGATGTTCAAGATGGGCAGGGCTGCCAGGTCGATCTGGGTGCGGACGTCGCCCGCCTGGACCCAGCCCCTTCCCAGGGCCAGCCATTCACCATCTGCGCTGCGACCTGCCAGGCTTACTTCTGTGGAGGGCATGAGCATGGTTTCCACCCGGCTGGTCTTCTTGGGGGTCTCATAGACCATGGTCATGTGCCGGGTGGTGGCGAGGAAGGTCTGGTTTGGCTTGGGCGCAGCCATCACCGGCAAGGAGGCAAAACTGCCGTTGATTTGAACATCGTCTTTCTGGATCCAGCCTATCCCCAAAGCCAGCCAGTTGCCATCGGGGCTGCGGCCCGCCAGGCTTACTTCAGTGGAAGGCATGAGCACAGCTTCCACCCGGCTGGTCGTCTCGGGTTCCTCGTAAACCATTGTCATGTGGCGGGTGGTGGTGATGTCCTCTTCTGAATTGGCGCTGGCATTTGCAACCACCCTACCTGACAGGGCGCTTGCCAGAAGGACAATGGCCAGAGCCATGCCTGAGATGAATCTTTGATAGGATAATTTATTAGCTTTCATGTTGTTGTCTCCTTCATTTGTTTTGGTATTGCGGATCACTACCTGTTTGGTTTTGATTTGTGTTTTCATTTCTCTGTCTCCTTTATTTGTGTCTGGTATCCGGTAAAACGCCTGGTCGGTTTTGAATTCTGCTTCCACATCAGGTCTCCGTTGTATAATCTAATGAATATTTATCTTATAAGTCCAGTATATGTGCAGGGCATCTCACCAGCGTTCCAGACTGCGTCCCAAAACCCGTCCCCTGGTAGGAATTTGGAAAATTGGTCCAAATTCTGGCCAGTTTACTGTCCCGCTCAACACTGTTTCCCCAGAAAAGGTCCACTTCTGGAGTAGAATAAATTAATGAGCAGGTGGCAGCTTTTCCTGTTTGGTATGCCCCAGCTGGTCGAAGAAGGCCAGAGGGTTAATATCGAGCGGCGCCGGAGCCTGGCGTTATTGGCCTACCTGGCGGTGACGCGCCACCTTCATTCCCGCGACCTGTTAGCCACCCTGTTCTGGCCCGAGAGCGACACTGCCAGCGCCCGTGCTGGTCTGCGCCGCGAGCTGCATAATCTGAAAAAGACCCTGCCAGAGCAATTTCTGGACATCAGCAGTGAGCATGTCGGCCTGGCCCAGGATGCGGAGCTGTGGGTGGATGAGCACGAGTTCGAAAGTCTGATCGAGCGCGTACGAGAGCACGGTCACGACCTTAACCCGCTGGCGCCAGATGAGACTTGCCCAAAATGCCTGCCCCAGCTGGAAACAGCCGCTGCCTTATACAAAGCGAATTTTATGGCTGGATTCTCGCTCTCTGACAGCGCAGATTTTGACGAATGGCAGTTCTTTCAAGGGGAGAAGCTGCGAATGCAGCTGGCGCAAGCCTTGCAAAGACTATCTACCTGGCACGCCGGGCAGGGCAGCTACCCGCCTGCCATCGTTTATGCCCGCCGCTGGCTGGCACTAGATAACCTGCACGAGCCTGCCCACCGGGCTTTGATGCAGCTGTACTATGCATCCGGGCAGCAGGCCCCTGCCCTGCGCCAGTACAAGGAATGCCGGCGACTGCTCGAGGAGCAGCTGGGTGTGGAACCAGAGATCGAGACAATCGAGCTGTACCAGGCCATCCAATCCCGGCAGCTTAGTCGGCCTGCTTTCACGCCTCCAGCCACGGCCGTACCCGGCCTACCAGCTGCAGACCACCCGCGCTTGCCGGTGCACACTTCATATCCAACGCGACGAGGACATAATTTGCCCGTTGCGCTGACGCCGATCCTCGGGCGGGAGCGTGAGCTGGCAACCTTAACCGGCCTGCTGCGTGAAGATCCTAACTGCCGGCTGCTTACCCTGCTTGGGCCGGGCGGCAGCGGCAAGACCAGGCTAGCACTGGAAACAGCCCGCTTGCTGCTGGATGCAAATCCCGGGGCATTCAAAGATGGGATATGGTTCATAAACCTGGCGCCGCTCAGTGAGAGCGGTGCAATCTTGCCTACCGTTGCCCAGACGTTCAACTATCCGATTTCGGGCGACCCGGCTCAGCGCCAGGAGCAGCTACTGGACTACCTGCGCGATAAAAACCTGCTCTTGCTGCTGGATAATATGGAACACCTGATCGACCCGCTCAGCCTGGACCTGGCCGGTGCTCTGTTATCCGGTTCGCCCAAAACGCGGCTGTTGGTGACTTCCCGCAGCCGTCTCAACCTGCGCGCCGAGCAGGTCTTCCCCGTAGAGGGACTGCCGGTGCCTCCTGAAAGCGCGCTCCTCCTAGGCACGGCTCTTCCGGAAGACTTAGCCGAGTACAGTGCCGTTGGGCTCTTCCAGGCCTGCTTAGCGCGCACCAGACCTGGTTTTGTAATCGACCGGAAAAATTATTCCGCGGTTGCCAGGATCTGCCGGCTGGTGCAGGGGATGCCCCTGGGGATCGAAATGGCTTCTTCCTGGATGGAACTACTCTCTCCTGAAGAGATTGCGGGCGAGATCGAGCGCAGTCTGGATTTCCTGGAGGGGAGCTGGGACGATATGCCTGAACGTCAGCGCAGCCTGCGGGCGGTCTTCGATAGCTCCTGGAAGCTGCTAGGGGAGGAGGAGCGTAAAGGGGTTGCTGCCTTATCCGTGTTCATGGGAAGCTTTACCCACCAGGCGGCCACTTCCGCAGCCGGTATTCAGCTTGCCATGCTCCTGGCGCTGCTGAACAAATCCTGGCTCCAGCGCGACCAGAGCAGCGTCTATCCCGGACAAGGTCCTCCGCCGGAGCGCTATCAGATCCACGAGCTGCTCCGCCAGTACGCGGCAGAAAAGTTGCAAGCTGACCCCGGGGCATACCGGCAAGCCAAAGATGGGCATTTGCATTTCTACGCCTCCTTCTTGAGCCAGCAGGCGCAGCTGATGCGCGGACCACGGCAGCAGGAGGCCTTCCGGGACGTGGAGATGGAATTCGAGAATATCCGCACCGCTTGGAGCTGGGGAATGAGCCGCGCTGATTTCGAGACGCTCATTAAAGACATGCTGCCGGCAATGTACCTGTATTGCGAAGCGCGTGCCCGGGCCGAGGAACTGTTAAGCCTGGTTGAGATCGCCCGGGAAGCATATAAGAAGCTACCGCAAGGTGATCCAGCCGCTTCGCTGCTGCCGGTGCTGCTCACCGTCAAGGCTGCCTTTTACGAAGACCTGTACCCTGTCCGGTTCGAATCCTACGGTTTGATGGTCCCAGGCGAGATGAAGGCCCTGCGCCAGGCCTGGTCGCAGATAGGGGATCTTCCGTCCTTGAAATCGAGCGGTTTCTGGGGAATTTTGTTGGCCTACCTGTACGGGCGGATGCTGGACCCGGCCTCGGGAGCTGAATATTTACGCCAGCTGGCGCCGCTCTTCAATGCCGAAGATAAACGCTGGGAGCATGCCTTATCGCTGTATTTCATGGGCAATTTGCTGGAGGTCATCCTGACTCAAATGCATGCCGATCCTTCCACATATTCAGAAACCGGGGAGTGCCTATCGTTAGCTCTATCCATTTTTAACGAATTGGGGGATGAACGGGAGGCTGGAAATACACAGCGCGCCCTGGGGAATTTACGCAACCTAGAAGGCAACTACAGGCAAGCGATCCAGCATTGGCGGGCAGCCCAGCAGCAGCTGGAGGCGGCCGGTGAGCCTACCCTGGCGGCGGATATCCACACCCAGATCGGGGATGTTCAACTGGCGCTGGGAGAATTTCAGGAGGCTTTCCGCAGCTACCAGGCAGTCCGAGAGTTTTATGAACAGCGCGGTAATAAAAGGCTGGCTGCCTATCGAATGTCGAAGGAGAGCTACGAGCTGGTCCGTTACGGAGACCTGGGAGAGGCCCTGCGGTTAAGAGAAAAAGCGATAGAGATCATCCAGGGCTTAAAAGACGATTACGGAGATGCCTGGAACGCCTGGGAAATGGGGGAAGCCCAGCGCGTTTTGGGAGATACCCGGGCAGCCAGGAGCTGGTTCGAGCAGGCTTATATCCTTTTTCTAAAGGTCCAAGATACGAGCGGCTATGCATTCTACCACCGCGGGATGGGAGACCTGGCTCTTGCGAAAAGAGATTTTGCTTCCGCCCAGGCAGAATTCTTGGAAAGCATCCGCTGGGCTGAAACCTCAGCCCACAACTGGTTGATGATTTACACACTGAGTGGATTAGCCCGGGCAGAGATCGGGCTTGGGGAGCTCGCGCAAGCAGAAGAACATCTCAAACAAGCATTATCAATTGCATTAGCCGCAGAAGCGTACATGGGACCAGGGATACTCCTGGTGGCTTTGTGCGCTATGGCTGAGCTGTATGCGGTTTTTGGTATGGTTGAGCAGGCTGCGCTACTGGGTTCGGTAGTAAAGAACCACTACGCCAGCTGGAGGGAAGTCAAAACGCGGGCTTCTTTCCTGCTTGCCTCGCTTTCCGAACCGGTACAAACAACCGGTAGGGCCCGGGCTTTACCCAGCCTCTGGCAGCTTGCTAGAGACATCATAAGTGCGAAAGATCTTAATAGACTGGAAGGGTAGAAAGCACATGGATGGGGTATTGGTCGAAATCGTGATTATCCTGCTCTTGATCCTGGCCAACGGCCTGCTGGCCCTGTCCGAGATCGCCATCGTTTCTTCTCGGACCATCCGCCTGCAACAGCGGGCAGCTGCCGGCAGCAAAGGCGCCGAGGCAGCCTTGCAGTTGGCCAATGACCCGGGCCGCTTCCTATCTACAGTCCAAATCGGGATCACGTTGGTGGGGATCTTTACCGGGGCATTCGGCGGCGCCACGCTGGCGGGACCGCTGTCGGGGTTCCTCAGCCAGTTCGAGCCCCTGGATCGCTACAGCGGCCCGCTGGCCATCGCCATTGTGGTGGTAACCATTACCTACCTGTCCCTGGTGATCGGTGAGCTGGTGCCCAAGCAGGTCGCTCTGACCAACCCCGAGCGGGCCGCTTCCCTGGTCGCTCTGCCCATGGCGCGCTTCTCTCGCCTGGCGAACCCGCTGGTGCGGCTGCTCAGCCTGTCCACTGCCTTCGTGCTGAAGCTGCTGGGCATCGGTGAGCGGGAGGAAAGCGAAGTGACCGAGCAGGACGTCGAAATGCTCATCGGTCAGGGCACCGAGATGGGCGTCTTCGAGCCGATCGAAGAGGAAATGGTCCGCCAGGTTTTCCGCCTGAGCGACCAGCGCGCCGAGGGCCTGATCACACCCCGCCCGGAAGTGGTCTCGATCGATCTGGATGTACAGGACGAGAACAATCGCCGGGCCATCATCGACTACGGGCATTCTTACCTGCCTGTTATCCAGGGCGACCTGGACCATGTGCTCGGGTATGTACGAGCCGTTGACCTGCTGGCCCAGGCTTTGCTCGGGCAGGACCTGGATTACCGGGCAGTCATGCGCACAGCCTTGTTCGTGCCGGAAAGGGCGCCGGTCTTCGACGTCCTGGAGCGCTTCAAGGGCACGGGCGCCCAGATCGCATTCGTGGTGGATGAATTCGGCGGTATCCAGGGGTTGCTCACCCACACCGATATCCTCGAAGCCATCATCGGGGATATCCGCGAGCCAGAAGATGAGCGTGATCCGGATATCCTTCAGCGACCGGATGGCTCCTGGCTGATCGATGGGATGGTGCCAATCCATGAGTTTCGCCAGATTTTTGGGTTGAAAAGTCTGGCTGGAGAGCAAGAGGGCCATTACAACACCCTGGGCGGTTTCGTTATCACCAGCCTGGGCCGCATCCCCTCCAGTGGAGACCGCATCGAGCTGGAAGGGTTGGATCTGGAGGTGATGGACATGGACGGGCACCGGGTGGACAAAGTGCTGGTCACGCCTGCGAATCCTCCAGAACTGGAATAAGGGGAAGCCCTACAGAAGCAGCGTCCTCGTATGCTGTATAAATGTTATAGAATATATAGGACCGAAAAACGATAATCCTATATATAAAGGAATATGATGAACAACATACAAATTCTTGAGCAGGGAGAAGGGCTACTCCGGCTGGCGCCTACCTGGGTGCCGCGTGTTTTTTGTATCCCGGGCCGCCGGATCAAGCTGCATCCAAACGATTACTATGCCTTTGGCGGGCATCGAGGTGGGATCGATGAGCGCTGGTTTTCCTCCACTACGAAGGCAGACAACGGCCCGTTGACCACTCCGGATGAGGGTTTGAGCTATGTGGTTTACGAAGAGCACGGGGCGGATCAAAAAGTCTTGTTGAAAGAACTGATCGATGACCTGGGCGCCGAGCTGTTGGGCAGCGAGATGTGGGAGAAGTACGGCAAATGGCCGATCTACTCCAAATTCTTCGACAACAAGGGCCCCCTGCCCCACCATCTGCACCAAAAGCAGGAGCACGCCGAGCAGGTTGGGCAGGACCATAAGCCGGAAGCCTACTTCTTCCCGCCCCAGCTCAATAACTACGGGGCAGATTTCCCGCACACCTTTTTCGGGTTGGAGCCGGGCACCCGCAAGGTACAGGTGCAGCACTGCCTGGAGAATTGGGAACAGGGTGATAACCGCATTACAGACCTGTCCAGGGCATATCGGTTGGAGGTGGGCACGGGCTGGTACGTACCCCCTGGGGTCCTGCATGCACCCGGTAGCCTGTGCACCTACGAACCCCAATGGGCCAGCGATGTCTTCTCGATGTTCGAATCCATGACGAACGAGATGCCCATCAGCCGGGACCTGTTGGTCAAAGATGTGCCTGCAGATAAAGCCCAGGATCTCGACTACCTGATCTCTATGCTGGATTGGGAAGCCAACACAAATGCCGACTTCAAAGCCACCTTCTTCCGGCCCCCGCTGCCGGTTAAAGAGGTGGGCGAGATGGCGGAAGAGGGATATTACGAGAGCTGGATTACCTACGGCAATCCATACTTTGCAGCGAAGGAGCTGACCGTACTACCGGGACGCAGCGCCACCATCCGGGACGTTGGACCCTACGGATTGATCGTCTTGCAAGGCCATGGGACGATGGGCAGGTTCCCGATCGAGGCTCCCGCCTTGATCCGCTTCGGGCAGCTCACACACGACGAATACTTCGTATCGTGCCGGGCTGCGCAAGAAGGGGTTAGCATCCACAACCCAAGCAAAACCGATTCCATCGTAATGCTCAAGCATTTTGGGCCAAACCTGGAATCGCCCTACGAAAGCAAACCGCGCTTCGTGTAAACTGTCAACTATGCATCCAATGGCGTTAAATTTTTACCACGACCTTGGGTTTGTGCCGGTCGGCCAGGTGGTATGGCAAATATAGCGCTGTCGCCAGGAGCAGTCCGATAGCTACCATCGATAGAATATACCAGGGCCACGGGCCAAGGTAGTCCAGCAGGGTTACGGCGGGCGGTTTGTGGGCCAGGAACAGGTAATTACTCCCCAGGAACTGGTTCAGCCAGAAGATTGCCAACGCATAGAGCATCGTCCAACCGGCTACCCTGCGGATCGAGCGCCAGCCACGCGGTCGCATGCCTTCCTGCAGGGCCAGGTAAAGGGCTGCCAGCACTACCCCGCCGTGGGAAATGAAGATCTGGAAGAAGAGGAGATGCGGGAAGCCGTACGGGCCCAGCGCAGGTGTGATCAGGACCTGCGAAGCGGCCGGGATGCCGAGCAAGTAAATGAACTCGAACCCTACCTGGCTACGGGTCAACAGCGTCCAGGCGCTGGCCAGGACCATCAGGTTGCACAGCTCGAGCGGCAGCATACTCTCCAGGGTCCAAAGCCCGTGATAGAGATGCCAGGCATGCCAGCCCAGCTCGTTGAGAAGCAGCAGGCCTGCCAGCATCATTCGCAAGCCTCTCTGTTGCCTGGCTTCCAGCCTTAGCCACCGGCTTGCCAGCACCAACAGGGTGATCACTCCCAGCACGCCTAAATGCGCTTCCCCCCACTGAATGAAGGGCGCGCCAGTATAGGTATAGGCGAAGTACTGCTCCATTGAGTAAGTATATCAAAGGTAGTTAATGGAGGGGTGAAGGGGTACCGATTACACTTGCCCGGCGCGCCTGCCGGGTCGTTTCTTGCTGGCTCTTCCCGTTTTCCCAAGCTTCAATGTGCGGGAAGGCGGCCGCCACTCCATCTCCAGGGAAGGACCTTGATTCCCGATGACCTCGAAACCGAGGCGTTTGAAAAGAGTTATGGCGCGGCTTAATTCCGGAGCGTTGAGCTGGATGGCCTTCCCTGACCGGGCGGCTTTAGCCTGTAGCGCCCGGATCAATTCCGTCCCGATACCCTTATCGCGATAAGGCGCCAGCAAAGCGATATCGGCCAGGTGAATATAGCCCCTTTCGTGGGATATCAAGAGCCGGCCTACCGGTTGGTCCCCCTCCAGGACCAGGTAATCCTCGATCTGATTTAATTGGCCCCGGTACTGCCACTGTTGAGCCCTGTACTGCATTCGCATGAAGGCTTGCTGCTGCAGGACGTCCCAGCCGCGCGCAGAAACCTCCTCGATACGAGTGGAGGTGTAAAGCTCAAGCAGGAATGGATGGTCGCTGGACTCCGCCGGCCGGAGATTGATCGGCATGCTATCTGTACCTTGTGAACTTCCCCAGGTGGGGATGAATAAGCCCTCCATGCTACTATCCATTGCAACTGTCGTGCCAGGTTCTGCTTTCGGGTTATTCCCTATTTGGAGGTGGGGAGATCCCCTATTGCCCCCTGTGCAGGGTGTCGTATGCTTAATGAAAGAATGAGTAGGATGGGGGGATAGGTGGAGATCAACGGTGAGAATTGGAAACACAATCCAGGATTTAGTACAAGCTTTGCTTAATGAAATGCGCTCGGCTTTTGCCGGTTTCATCGAGGACAACTTTTCAAGCCTGCGCGACCCGGCTGAGGGGTTGGCTGAAGAAATCAAGATTATGCTCGGCCGAGGCGAGATTTCCCAGGAACAGTACGAACAGTTGAATCGAAAACTTAAATACAACAGCCTGGGGCGCGGCGACCTGGAGCTTTTACGCAGGCAAGCCCGGAATCGGGCCTATAAGCGGGTGGGTGAAGGGCCCAGCTTTCGGGAACCTGGCGTTGCAGACGGACTGGACCGCCTGTATATCAGGATTGCCAGCCTGGAGGACGCTCGCCGGGAAGCGGAGCATGCTGTTAAGAGCCTGGAAGCAGATTTGAAACGTATACGGGAATACGCCAGTTCTGCGGAGGAAATAGCGCGTAGGACTCTACCTGATGAAAGCGAAGCGCGCGCCGTGTTAGAAATTCGTCAGAATATGTTGGAGCGGATACAAGTGCTGGAAGCGCACAAACGCTCGCTAGAACAAGCTATCCGGCGCCTGGAGGTATTACAGGGAGAGTTGTATGCTCGGGAAGCTGAGCTCAGAGCTCTGGGGGCACAGGCGGGATTAGCAAGAAACGAATACATGGTTTGGGAAGGCATGCTCAACCAGAACGAGATGGGCCCACAAGAGCTGCAGGCGAATAGAGAATCGGACGCATGAAGGTAAAATATGAGCGATATGATGGCCAGGTTTAGGGCTGCCCTTTCTCCACGCGCCAGCGATGGCCTGGAGGCGTTTGAAGATCCGCATGCCAGCCTCGAATATAGCCTTTCTAAGCTGGAGGGCCATCGCCGCGAGCTTAGCCGGGGGATCGTTGAGATGGCCGCGGCCCGCTTGAGCCTGGTAGAACAGCGCGACCAGGCTACTAATGGAATTCGCAAGTACCAGGAGCAAGCCGAGCTGTCAGTGGGCTCGGGCGATGAAGATTTGTCCCGCGGGCTCTTGGAGCGCAAAGGGGAGCTGGGGAAGCGCTTGGTGGAGATGGAGAACGACCTGACGAATTTGGATCACCAATTGGAGATCATGAAGCAGAACCAGCGGGCTTTGGAGAGCAAGATCAACCTTTTCCACGCCCGCAAGGAAGAGCTGAAATCGATGTACGAGTCTTCTAAAGCCCAGCTGCGAGTGCGTGAGGCGCTCTCAGGAGTTTTATCCGACCTGGCAGATGTGGGCCACACCATTCAGCGCATCGAGGGACGGATCGCCAAACTGCGCGCCCGCAGCTCGGCTATCAACCAGCTGGTTTCTGAGGGGATATTGAAGGATGTATTGGAGACCAAGAGCGACGATATCGACTGCCAGCTGAGCTCATTGCAAAGAGCCCAGGCCGTCGAAAGCGAGCTCGCCCGGCTCAAGGAGGAAGCCGCCAGCACAGCACAGTGAGTCCAATGTTGTGGGGAGCAGAGCAGGGGCGCAGGGTGTTGGTAGAACACTCTGCGCCCTTGTTTGTTTTATTATGCTCAATCCTGTGCAAAGGCAAGGCTTCTAATAGACGTTCCAATACATGAAAATCCAGAGCAGAAGCAGGAGCGTGTTCCAGGCAGGTAACACACCTAAGGCTGTCATGGGCAGGTTATAGACCGGATCGATCTCACTCACTACCACAATCCCTACCAGGTAGATGAGCGAAAAAGGGCGAAAGCCGCTCCTGCCCAGCGGGCAGCCAAAGCTGCTTTCGATACCGAGGAACCGCGGCCCCTGAAGAGGCTTACGATCCCGCCAACACCCCATACGGTGTTAGTCTTCAACATCAGGTCCCTGAAAAGCTGGCTGTATTCCTTGGCGAAGCGCATGCTGGCAACGACCAGGTCAAAAAACGGATCTCCCGTATCTTGCTCGGCCAGTAGCTGCTGGCCGACGGAAAGGGTTTTTTTGCTAAACAGAGGCCTGTTTCTAGATTAGAATGAGTTTCCTGACAGTTGCTAGCTGAGGGTTGAAAGGAGAGTCGTATGGAGTTTGAGCAGGTCGTCCGGTCGAGACGCATGGTCCGCCACTTCAAACCGGATCCCGTCGAGCGAGAGACGCTCGAGCGCATCCTGGACCTGGCCCGCCGCGCTCCCAGCGCCGGGTTCACACAGGGACAGTCATTTGTAGTGGTTGTGGATCCCTCTACCAAGCTTAAGGTCGCTGAGCTGTGCGGGGAGATGCATTACACGCAGGCCGGTTTTCACCCCTTCATATCCGGCGCGCCCGTGCTGGTTGTGCCCTGCACCAGCGAAGAGGCCTACCACCGCCGCTATCAGGAGCCCGATAAAGTACAGGAGGACGGCAGCGAGATCGAATGGCCCGTCCCTTACTGGTATATGGATATTGGCTGCTCGGTGATGACGATCTTGCTGGCTGTGGTGAACGAAGGGCTGGCGG
>CAZAQS010000033.1:0-28656 GCA_964486825.1 uncultured Anaerolineaceae bacterium
TTATGGTTCCGGTTCATGCAGTTTTGGGGTACGTACCAGGGCTTTCGCCAATCCGGCCCGCTTACCTGGCGCTTACGCCAGACCTTCTATTACCCGCGCGGCCTCAGTCCTACCTCGGCTCCTATTCCCCGTCCGGTCGAGCCGATCCAATACAATGAGGTGGTGGAGAAATAATGCAGAAGATCGTTGCCTTAGTCCCCATCCGGCACCATTCGCAGCGGGTACCCGGTAAGAATTATCGTCTGTTGCATGGTAAACCGCTCTTTCACCATATCCTTGCCTCGCTGCTGTCATGCCCGGAGATCGCCCAGGTCGTGGTGGACACCAATAGTCCGCCAGTGCTGGAAGGCTTGCGGGAGAGCTACCCGACGGTGCTGATTCTCAAACGCCCAGAACATCTATCCGGGGATGGCGTACCGATGAATGAAATATTGGCGTACGACACCTCTCAAGTGGAAGCTGATTTCTACTTACAGACCCATACCACCAACCCGCTCTTAACTACGCACACGATCCGCAATGCAATCGTAGAGTTTATCGAAGCTTACCCGGCTTATGATTCGCTCTTCTCTGTAACCAGGCTGCAAACTCGCCTGTGGGACCAGTTAGGCCGGGCTATCAACCACAACCCCGCCGTTTTGCTCCAAACCCAGGACTTGCCGCCGGTATTTGAGGAAAACTCTTGCCTGTATATCTTTTCACGCCAAACCCTGTTGTCCAGGCGTAACCGCCTGGGCGAGCGACCGTTGATGTATGAGATCCAGGCTGATGAAGCTTGGGACATCGATGAAGAAATCGATTTTGAAGTAGTGGAGTACCTGATGAGGCGGGGAAGGCAAACCTGACCGGGAGTTCGATATATGTATACCATCCTGTTTTCTGCTCCGTATATGGTACCTTTTCTGGACCGCTTTCGCCCGCTGCTGGAGAGCTACGGCCTGGATTTGATCGTCCCGGACGTCCAGGAACGGCTTTCAGAGGAGGACCTGATCAAGTACGCCGGTCAGTTCGACGGAACAATCTGCGGCGATGACCGGTACAGCGCAACCGTGCTGCAGGCCTGCGCCCCACGTTTGAAAGTGATTTCGAAATGGGGCACGGGGATCGATTCCATCGACCAGGAGGCGGCTGCCTGTCTCAACATTCAGGTATGCAACACACCCAATGCCTTTACACTCCCGGTTGCCGATACAGTCTTCGGGTTCATACTGGCCTTTGCCCGGCAGCAGCCCTGGATGGACAGGGCTATGAAGGCTGGTGAATGGGGAAAGCTACCCGGGCGCTCCCTTTGCGAATGCACGCTGGGTGTTGTTGGGGTGGGCAATATCGGAAAAGCCGTATTGCGGCGTGCGCGTGCTTTCGGTATGGAGCTGCTGGGCAACGATGTCGTGGAGATCGCGCCTGATTTTATTCGCGAGCAGCGGGTGCAGATGGTGGAGTTGGAGGAGCTGCTGGAACGGTCTGATTTCGTCAGTCTGCATTGTGACCTTAATCCTTCTAGCTACCATATGATCAACCAGCAGACTCTGTCCCTCATCAAGCCAGGCGCAATCTTGATCAATACTGCGCGAGGGGCTATCGTGGACGAACCAGCCCTGGTTGAGGCCTTGTCTTCTGGCGCTATTGCCGGGGCTGCCCTGGACGTATTCGAGGTGGAGCCTCTACCAGCTGATAGCCCGCTTTTGAAGATGGATCACGTCATTCTCGCCCCCCATAATTCCAATTCCAGCCCGTTGGCCTGGGAACGCGTCCATCAAAATACAATCAAAAACTTGCTGAATGGCTTGGGGATAATGGGATTCCCAGGAGCCGGCTCACCGGAGTTGCAAACCATGAAAATCGACAATCAAGGGGATCTGCCATGAATGACTCAATCGAAACGCGTACGTTATTGATTACCGGCGCAGCCGGTGGGATTGGGGCTGCGACCGTTAGCCATTTTTCCCAGATGGGCTGGCGAGTCATCGGTGTGGACCGCTCTCCCTGCCCGGATGGCTTCCCCAAAGATGGGTACTTTATCCAGGCTGATATCTCGATTGGAGAACAGCTGGAGTCCATCTTCGAACGGGTTAGGACCTTTACGGAACATTTGAGCGCCCTGGTCAATAATGCTGCCGTGCAGATCGCCAAGCCGGTGTTAGAAACCAGTGTGGAAGAATGGGATTCCGTCATGGCCTCGAACCTGCGGTCGGTATTTTTAGGGATCAAGCTGGCGCATCCCATGCTCGTGACAGCGGGGGGAGGGGCGGTTGTGAATGTCTCTTCTGTCCATGCGGTTGCCACATCCGCCAATATTGCTGCATATGCAGCCAGCAAGGGAGGCTTGCTGGCGTTGACCCGCGCCATGGCGATCGAGTTTGCTCCCGATAATATCCGCGTGAATGCCATCCTCCCGGGCGCGGTCGACACACCCATGCTTCGCTCGGGCTTAGGGCGGGGCCATGTGCAAGGCGGTGACATTGTCCAGCGTTTGGATAACCTGGCCCGCAAAACCGTCAACGGCAGGGTAGGACAGCCCGGCGAAATCGCCCGAGCGATCTATTTTCTGGCGGATGAGGAGCAATCCTCCTTTATGACCGGGCAAGCCATGATTGTAGATGGCGGCGCGACAGCGCGCCTGAGCACTGAATAGCCCTGGGTAGCATGTTCTTGATAAGTCGAGGCTTTCAATGGACCGTCGAATCTTAAAACGGATCATCCCTACCCCAGTCTGGAAGTTGGGTTCAGACAGCTACTGGTGGTGGCGCAACCGGGGCCGGCACGCCTGGGCGCGGGCTACAAGCCCGGCCTGGCGCCACAGTCTGCGCGGGCTGCAGAAGTACCAGGGCCTGCACAGCGGAAAGCGCTGCTTTATCATCGGGAATGGACCGAGCCTGAAACAGATGGACCTCTCATGCCTGCAGAGCGAGTATACCTTTGGCATGAACAGGATCTACCTGCTTTTCCCAGAGCTGGGTTTCCAGACATCTTACCTCGTCTCGGTCAACGAGCTCGTCCTGGAGCAGTGTGCAGGAGAAATGCGGAGCCTTGACATGCCCAAGTTCATCACCTGGCGAGCGCGGCGTTGGTTAAGGGATGACCCGCAGACCATCTTTATCGATACTGATTTCACTGCCCCAGAACGCTTTTCAGCCGATATGACCGGGCGTGTCTTCGAGGGGTTTACGGTTACGTTCGCTGCCCTACAACTGGCTTTTTATATGGGTTTTACTGAAGCCATCCTGATTGGAGTAGACCATAACTTCGCAACGAAAGGAACCCCGAACGCCACCGTGGTCTCCACGGGCGAGGACCCCAATCATTTTGCGCCGGGTTATTTCGGAAAAGGCTTTCGCTGGCAATTGCCAGACCTGGATGGATCGGAAAGGGCCTATCTCCTCGCAAGAAATGCATATTCTCAGGCAGGCCGCCGGGTGCTGGATGCTACCGTGGATGGGAAGCTGGATATCTTCCCAAAAGTGAACTACAACGATCTTTTCTGATCGAATAGCCAAAATCTTTCATGCTGGTCTTCATCCTCCTGGCAGTCCTGTTCATCAGCATCATCCTGTATAAGGAGCTTCTGGACAGGGATTCGGATCCTCCAACTGCTTGGCGAGAGGCATTTTTAGCGGCTGTCGTAACCATGGGGGCAGGGATCGCGCTGAGCAGCGAGGCGCTCAGCTTGCTGAAAGCGCTCACCCAGGTAGGCCTGGTCATCGTGTGGCTGGCTGTTTTCTTCGTGGTGCTTGCCCTCACATGGAGGCGTGGAGCTTTCAAGCGCTTTGTGCGGACCTGGGAGAGGCTGGACTGGAGGTTTTTGTCTGTTACCGAGCGCCTTTTCCTGTTGGCGAGCGCACTATTTTCGGCAATCCTGTTCGTGGTTGCCAGACTTGCTCCCCCCAACACAAACGACTCGCTCAGTTACCATTTGGGCCGCGTCATGCATTGGATCCAGAACCAGGGGGTTATGCACTACCCTACCGCCATTGACCGCCAGCTATGGATGCCTCCTTGGGCTGAAATGGCTGTCTTACAGCTCCATTTATTGAAGGGGGATGACGGTCTCTCGAATATGGTCCAGTGGTTCAGCATGACCGCTTCCCTGGTACTGGTGTCTTTAATTGCCAAACGCCTGGGCGCGGGAAGGATGGGACAGCTATTCGCCGTATTGTTCTGCGTAACCCTGCCGATGGGGATCCTGCAAGCCAGCAGCAGCCAGACGGACTATGTGACTGCCCTGTGGTTGTTAAGCCTGGCCTATTATTCCCTCCTCGCCCACCAACGCCAGCTTTCAGGGCTTGAATGGGCGCTCCTGTGCCTGGTGGTCGCCTTAGGGGTTTTAACCAAGGGCACCTTTTACACCTTTGCCCTGCCTTTCCTGGCCTGGTTGCTGGTCTCTACATGGCGAAGGGCAGGATGGCAGGGGTCCACCAGGTATATCTTGCTGGGCTTCTTCATAGTCGGCGTGCTAAATGCAGGCGCCTGGGTGAGGAATACGATTACGTATGGATTCCCCCTGGGCCCGCGCCAGGCGATCGCGGCGTTATCCAATGACGCCTTGAGCCCTGGGATATTGGTTTCCAATTTGATCCGGAACTCAACCCTGCACCTGGGGACGCCTTACGGGGTTATCAACGGGCCGGCCCGGGAGCTGGTTGATCTAATCCATGGGGTCATCGGGCTGGACCCTCAGGACCCCCGTACGACCCTGGACGAGTACAGGGTCAAGCGCTATTTGCACGAGGATCGGGCGGGAAACCCCTTCCACTTTTTACTGATCCCAACTGCCTTCTTCTTGTTATGGAGGCCGGCCTCTGGCAGGTTGAGGTTCAATACGCAGGTTCTTTTTGCGCTGCTGATCCTTTCGACCTTCTTGATCTTCTCTGCTGTATATAAATGGCAATCCACGGGAAGCCGGCTGCTCTTGCCTTTCTTCGTAGCCTGGGCGCCGCTTGTTGGAGCGGCCTTCGATAGGCCGGGTTTGCGCTATGCCAGGATGGCAGCCGCAATCATCCTGATCGCGGCTGGGTTGCATCCCCTGATATCCAACCCGTCGCGGGCTCTGTTGCCCCTTTCGGCGGATTTCGCCAGCCTCTTCGCCGAACCGCGTGAGCAGCTCTTGTTTGCCAGCTCTCCGGAAGTGATGCCTGCTTATCACTCCCTGGCCTCAGACATCCGGGCTAGCGGTTGCCTGGATATCGGGATCAAGATCGATTCCAGCGATATCGAATATCCTTTTTGGTTCCTGTTAGAGGCGCCCAGGTCCGGTGCAAGGATTGAACATCTGGATGTTCAGGGAGGCTCTGCCAGGTATTTGCCTTTGGACAGCCACCCCTGCGCTCTCGTTTGCAGCTATTGCGGGGACGAAAGCCAACACGGCCTTCCATTGGCTACGGTTTACCAGGGCAAATACTTCCTGTACATGCAGTCCTCTCCAACTGGCTGAATAACTTGCTGAAATAATTCGATAGATGGTTGCTTTTGCCCGCTTAGCTAGTTCCAACACTCTTCTGGATAGTAGAGTCTCTCGTATAATCGCAATCCTTTTGGTGATTGTTGTTGGCTTTGGGATTCGCTTGCTCGATTTGACCGATCCCCCCATGGATTTCCATGGTACCCGCCAGTTAAGGGCCGCGACCATCGCCCGCGGCATGTATTACGAGATGTCGCCTTCCATGGATACCACTTTTGGGATCAGTGCCAGCCGGTCTTTCCAACCAGATCCATTCATGATCATGTGGATCTTAATCTCGGCTTGGTCGCTTAACCGCTGGATGGAGAGTCCTACCTGGAAATGGACTGTCTTGAGTGGTGGTATTGGCCAGCATGGCTATCCTGGTAAAAAGTGTAGCTATCCTGATGGTTGGAATGATGGCTGCAGCCGCTGTCCTAACGGTTTTTAGCTATAAAGATATTCCTCGCCAACGCCAGGTATGGGCGATGGCAGGCTTGATGCTTTTCCTTCCAACGCTTTATATATTGGGAATAGGAGAGCGTTCTGCAGACTATTTCCAGTTCTGGATCCTGGATACGAGAAGCCTGCTACTCCAACCGAGATTCTACTTCCACCGGTCAAAACGTACCTGGTGTTGGGAACTCTATGGAGCATCGATGGGTTGATAAGTGGCCGGAGAGAAACCTTAATTACTGGCGGGCTCCTTCTAGCTTTGCAGGATGGACTCGACCGGAGGGAATTGGCAACCAGGATAGTGAATGTTCGCTATACCGGTCAGGTTGCTAATCAGGACAATTACTATGCTTAAACAAATGAAACTCCAAGGACCGCTCCTGGTTCTATCGAACATAGTGCTTCTTGTTCCCCTTCTGTTACACAGTTACTACGGTTTATTCTCTCGCTATTTAGCCGATGATTTTTGTACGGCCGGGCAATACTTGTCTCAGGGATTCATCTCCAGTATGCACTTCTGGCGCCTGGCATGGTCAGGGCGCTACTCGTTCTTTTTTTTCATCAACATAACTCACTTTATCGGCCAATGGATCACACCCTACTTGACTGCGATAGCAATAGCGATTTGGTTATTGGCTGTGTACCTTTTGATGAGCCAGTTATTACAGATTATTAGGGTATCGAATACCATCCTTCCCACCCTTTTGCTAGCATCCATTGTCATATTTTCAACACTTAACGGTACTCCCGATATTTACCAATCTCTTTATTGGCAAACGGGACTTGTTACCTACGTAACACCGTTGCTTATTCTAACCATTTATGGGGCATTAACACTTAACAGAATATCTATAGAAACACAAACGAGTTGGAAAGGAATGGTGGTTAGTGCTGGGATCACATTTTTTGCGGGGGGTTTTTCCGAAACTTATGTAACTGTACAAATTGTTGCTTTATTAGCATTCCTAATGATGGTTTCCTTGTTGTTGAGCGGAGAATCGCGCCGCTCAGTGATGCTTTTTTTGAGTTCAGGACTCGTAGGCGCTGTTGTTGCGTTGATCCTGGTCGTTACTGCACCAGGAAATTCCGGCAGAATGAGTTTTATGCCAGAGCGGTTGGTCTTCCCTGATCTGATTTGTTTGTCTTTGAGAAATACGTTCACATTTACAAAACTATCCTTTTACAATAACCCAATTTCTTCCTCGATAGCTCTCCTAGTGCCCGCATTGCTTGCACTGTATCTTCCAATCAGGAAAAACCGCGATGAGTCCTCAACGATTAGTCAGCCGAATAAGGCAATTCCACTTCTTATGGGTATCCCAATAATAGTGTACCTTCTAATCGCAGGGATCATGGCGCCGTCTTTTTACGCTACCGCAGATTATCCGGTCGGACGAGCACTGATAACGGCCCAATTCATCCTTGTTCTTGCTTTCACCTCCTGGAGTCTCCTTCTCGGTATCTTCTTTCGATGGTGTTTCAGGAAAACTGCTAACCATTCTCCGATAATCTTATTATTAATTGTATTATTCCTTATATCAGGATCTATTACCTCCTCCCAACAGACTTTGGGTAGATTACCTGATGCGCAGATGTTCGCCAGTCTATGGGATGCGCGTGATAAAAATATCCGTCAAGAAGTAGCTTCGGGGGCTACAGAAATAAGTGCAGCATCATTGCCCCATATATCACCAGGCTTAGCAGAGTTGAGTGTAGATCCAAATTATTGGGTCAATCGATGCCTGGCCTCATCTTATGGTCTCTCCAAAGTGATTGGAAAATGACTTCAATCCTTCGGTCCAGGCGCAGACGTGAATCCCGTGCCGGTATATAACTTTACTTTGGAATAATCGCCCCATAAAGGTAAACCATATAAATACATCTATTGGTTGAACAAAAACATCCCTACTGATGCTTTGATTTTGGAGTCCGGTACATTTATTGCTGATTCGGCTAAAATTCGCTGGTTGGAGCGTAACCGATTGGTGCCGCTTGGCAAATTGCTCGCCAACCAGTGGAGCCTATATTTGCCTCATCCTGTTCATTAAGCTTGAAGAGCAGCTTTAGTTGATGTTTCACCTACATGATCATTAATATTTCCAATTGTAGGGGACGATTATGCCCTATTCGATTTACGGGATTGGTACTGAACCTTTAAAATAAATGCTACGGGTTATATGATGGATGCCTTATGAATTCATCCTTTCCTCTTGTATCGATCGTCACCCCTTCTTTCAACCAGGCCCAGTTCCTGGAGCAAACCATGCTGTCGGTGTTATGCCAGGATTATCCGAACTTTGAGTACCTTGTAGTAGATGGCGGCTCGACAGACGGCAGCCTGGAAATCATCCACCGTTATGCTGATCGCCTGGCATGGTGGGTTTCAGAACCAGACCAGGGACAGGCGGACGCCATCAACAAGGGCTTTGCGCAAGCGCGAGGCGAATATGTGGCCTGGCTGAATTCCGATGACCTGTACTACCGCTCTGATGTCGTCTCACGAGCCGTAGATGTCTTACAGGACAACCCGCAAGTGGGGATGGTTTACGGGGACGGGGTTATGGTGGATGGGGAAGGCTACCTGTTGGACTGGCACACCTACCCCCAGTACACCCTTCTGGATTTGCTAGCCTTCAAGGTGTTACTTCAGCCCGCCGTCTTCATGCGTTGGGCAATGTTGGAGCAGGCTGGTTTTTTAAGCGCTAACCTGAACTTGATCCTCGATCATTACCTATGGATCCAAATTGCCTCCCGTAGCACGATCCTGCACGTGGATGAGTTTTGGGCGGTAGAGCGATCCCACGGCGAGGCCAAGACGATCGCCCAGGCGGCCGGTTTTGTGGAAGAGGCCTTTGCTTTGGTTCACTCCCTCCAGTCGACGTCTCCCTTCGATCAAGTCCTCGCCGCTCATAAGCAAGAGATTATGGCTGGCTTACATGTCTTTGCAGCCAGGCGCCTGATCGATGCCGGCGAACCCGGTCAGGCCCTTTCACATTTTCGGCAAGCCTTTCTCCTCTCCCCTAAAACAGTCAGCAGGGCCTGGTATAAAGTAGCCCAGGCTTTAGGTGGAGCCCTGGGATTGACCCGCCTATTCCTCCTGTACAGGAGCAGCCGCCGGAAGATCCAACACCGCACACAGCGACTGGAAGTTGGAGCAGCAGGAGTACGTTGGATCCAGTGATAAGATTCCCTGATGGATGAAGACTATCCTCACGTCTCGATCATCACCCCTTCCTATAACCAGGCGCCATTCCTGGAGGAAACCATACGCTCTGTGCTCGAACAGGATTATCCCGACGTCGAGTACATCATCGTGGACGGCGGCTCAACGGATGGGAGCGTGGAGATCATCCAGCGCTATGCAAGCCGGTTGGCCTGGTGGGTCTCGGAACCCGATCGAGGCCAGACCGACGCCATCAATAAGGGCTTCAGCAGGGCAACTGGGGAGATTCTGGCCTGGATCAACTCAGATGATACCTATTTGCCAGGAGCTGTCTCAAGCGCCGTGGAATACTTGATGGCTCATCCAGAAGCGGGTATGGTATATGGTGATGCAAACCTGGTGGATGAGACCGGAGCAGTGATGGGCCGCTTTCCAGCACGGCAGACGGATTACCAACACCTGTTGCGGGGTTCGGTTCATATCCCGCAGCAAGCTGCGTTTTTCCGGGCACACCTGTGGCGTAAGGTTGGCCCGTTGGATCCAAGCTTTTATTTTGCTATGGATTATGACCTGTGGGTCCGCCTGGCGAAAATCGCTCCACTCCACTATTGCCCTAAACTGTGGGCTAATTTCCGCCTGCATGGCGCAGGGAAAAGCGTTGCCAGCGATGATCGCTGCTATCCAGAAATGTTGCGGGTCCACCGGAGAGAAGGTGGGCGCTGGTTATCACGGTTGCGAATGAAAGCAGCTTTCCGGCGCGCTGCCTATGCCTGGTTGCCCCTCGGCTTGCGCATCCGCCTTCGCAGGATGATCCCTTGAAGGGTTTGAAACCCAAATGATACCTGTATAAATGTCAGATTTATCAATCCTGGGGAAAGATGCAGTGATGGACTCCCGCCTATCAAGGACATACCGTCTTTGGTCGGGCTTTGCCATCTACATGCTTCTCATGTCGGGCGTGTTATTCCTGGCCTTTTCTCATTGGGGTTATGATGACCCTTATATCACTTATCGCTATGCGGAGAATATCCGCCTGGGAAGGGGTTTCGTCTATAACCCTGGTGAACAGGTATTAAGCACGACGACGCCATTATTCGCTCTCATTCTGTCTGGTCTATCCAATCCTTGGATTCCGCTGCCTCACCTGGCAATATTGCTTAGCTCGGTCAGCATGGCTTTCTCGGGGATATTCCTGTGGGATTTGGGCCGTTCCTGGAAGCTGCCCTGGGTAGCATGGTCTGGGCTGCTGCTCTTCCCTACCTTTCCCCTTGTCCTTTCCACGACCGGATCCGAGACTCCGCTCTATCTCGCCTTGTGCCTGGGCGCATTTGCAGCCTATACCAGGCGCAGGATTTCGGTTGCAGCGCTGTTCTCAGCACTAGCGGTCCTTACCCGCCCGGATGGTATCCTGGTTCCGGCTTTGTTGGCAGGGCATTACTGTCTCACTGGAATGGGTTTTTTTGGTACGGGAGGTCGTTTAGGGTTCGGAGGTGTGAACCGGAAACATACCCAGGAGTTCATGGCTCAAATTCCCTGGTCGTCGATCGTGTTGTTCTTCGCGATCATCGTACCGTGGTTCGTTTTCTCCTGGGTTTACTTCGGCTCCCTGGTGCCTGTCACCCTGACAGCCAAGCAGGCCCAGGGCGAGATGGCCATCAGCCAGCGTTTCCTGCCAGGCATGCTTACGATAATACGCTGGTATTCAGGCTGGCCTTATAAGCTGGAAGCTTTCTTGGGATTGCTTGGGCTTTCCATCTTGTTCAGATCCGCTCGCCCGGCCGTTTTATTTTTAACCTGGGCAGTGCTTTATTTCGTTGCTTATTCATTCTTAGGAGTCAGCCGGTATTTCTGGTATTACGCACCTCTGGTGCCTGGTTTCATTGTGGCAGCGGGCTTGGGGATATCCTTCGTAGGCAGGGACTGGTGGCGGAGGCCTGGGCTGGCATCCATTGCACCAAAATATCTTGCTGCCGGTCTCCTGGCGTTGCTGCTCTTTGGACAGGTGGGTACCCTGATGAGGACTCGTGAGAACAGCGACAACAGGCTTTCGATCTACCGGGCAACAGGAGAGTGGTTGGCTGCTAATACCGCCTCTGGGGATACAGTAGGGGCTTTTGAGGTCGGCATTATCGGGTACTATGCCAAAAGACCGATGGTGGATTTCGCCGGTTTGATCCAACCGGAGGTGGCCCGGCAATTTAATATACATACTACATATGAGGATTCTGCTCTTTGGGCGCTAGAGAAATACCAGCCTCGATACGTAGCGCTCCAGGAAGGGTTATTTCCAGCGGTAGAACGGGCTTTTCTATCCGAAAACTGCCTTCCGGTAGAGACCATATCTAAGGAGCATCATCCTTATCCTTATAATATGGTTATATTTGCTTGCCAATAAGTGATGTACAGCATTCGTTATACGAATCTAATGAGCTTGCCATAATCCCTACTGCATTCAAACTTTCTTAGGTTACAATGAAGGGGGGGATCAATAAAAGGACCTAGAACAATGCAATTTATTCCAACATCTTTACCGGGTATTCTATTAATTGAGCCAAGGGTATTTGGCGATGAGCGTGGCTTTTTTATGGAGACTTTCCAGGCGCGGAAATTTGCCGAAGCTGGTATTCCAACGGATTTCGTTCAAGATAACCATTCTGGTTCTGAGAGAGGCACCCTGCGCGGTTTGCATTACCAGATTCGCCAGGCGCAGGGGAAGTTGGTGAGAGTGGTAGTCGGAGAGGTCTATGATGTAGTAGTTGATCTACGCCGTAGCTCACCTACTTTCGGAAAAGGGGAGGGCTATTGTCTGAGTGCTGAGAAGAAGCAGCAGCTATGGGTGCCGCCTGGATTTGCCCACGGGTTCTATGTGCTGAGCCCCTGGGCTGAGGTGATCTATAAAACAACCGATTTTTACGCCCCTGAATGGGAGCGGACGTTGCTATGGAATGATCCAGTCCTGGGTATCGATTGGCCACTATCCAGGGCTGACGACCAGGTCATCCTTTCCGAAAAAGACGCTCGGGGGAAAACTCTGCTGGAAGCCGAGGTGTATGAATGAGTTTTGCAGACCATCGGAGGAAATCATGCAAAATGTGTTAGTGACCGGGGGAGCCGGCTTCATCGGTTCTAATTTTGTGCGTTCTTTATTACGGGTGGAAGGGGATATCAAGATCCTAAATTTAGATGCGCTCACATATGCTGGCAGCCTTGAAAATTTAAACGAGCTGCCGGGAGAGGACAGGCATACGTTCATCCTGGGGGATATCAGCGATCGAGCTCTGGTCGATGGACTCCTACGGCAGCACGAGATCGATACGATCGTCCATTTTGCCGCTGAAACTCACGTGGATCGCTCGATCCTGGGACCGGCTCAATTCATCCAGACCAACGTTGTCGGTACCTTTACCTTGCTGGAAGCCGCTCGCCAGTATTGGCTGGAGGAAAAGAGCCTCCATGTCGAGGGCACTCGTTTCCATCACGTCTCGACCGATGAGGTGTATGGGACCCTCGAGCCGGACGCTCCGGCTTTTTCAGAGAGCACTCCTTATGCTCCAAACTCACCATACGCAGCCTCCAAAGCTTCCAGTGACCACCTGGTACGAGCCTACCATCACACCTATGGCCTTAAGACAACCATTACAAATTGTTCAAATAACTACGGCCCTTACCAATTTCCGGAGAAGTTGATCCCGTTGATGATTATGAATGCCATCGAGGGTCGCCCGTTACCCGTTTATGGGGACGGAAAGCAGATCCGGGATTGGTTGTATGTAGAAGACCATTGTGAAGCCATCTGCAGGGTGCTTAAGGACGGCAAGGTGGGTGAGACCTATAATATCGGCGGGGACAACCAGCCAACCAACCTGGAAGTAGTTCGCTCGATCTGCGCGATTATGGATAAAGTGCTCCCCGATTCTCCTTATACGCCCCATGAAAACCTGATCCTTTATGTCCCGGATCGTCCCGGCCATGACCGGCGCTATGCGATGAATATCGACAAGGTCAAGCAAGAGCTGGGCTGGGAGCCGGACCAATCGCTCTTCAGTGGGCTCGAGAAGACCGTCCAATGGTATCTAGACCATCAGGATTGGATTGAAAATATCCAAAAGAAGCAAGATTACCAGCAGTGGCTCGACAAGAACTACGCTAAAAGAGGAGGCTGATCAATGAAGGGAATCATTTTGGCAGGCGGTAAAGGGACGCGCCTCTACCCGCTGACAATCGGGGTAAGCAAGCAGATGCTTCCTGTGTACGACAAGCCGATGATTTATTATCCTTTATCGATGTTGATGCTGGCGGGAATCCGTGAGATATTGGTGATCAGCACACCTGATGCCATGCCCGGCTTTCAAAGCTTGTTAAAAGACGGTCGCCAATGGGGAGTCAGCTTTCAATACGCGGAACAGGCGGAACCGCGCGGCCTGGCAGATGCGTTCTTGGTGGGGCGGGAATTTGTTGTTAATGAACCCGTTTGTCTGATCCTGGGTGACAATATCTTTTTCGGGCACGGCCTTCCGGACCTGTTGCGCAGTGCAGCTAAGTTAACCCAGGGCGCGTGCGTGTTTGCATATCCTGTAAGAGACCCGCAACGTTACGGGGTTATCGAATTCGATGAGAGCGGCATGGCGATCAGTATCGAAGAAAAACCAGAAAAGCCGCGTTCCCATTATGCAGTACCAGGCATCTACTTTTACGATGGGGAGGTCGTCGAAATCGCCTCCCGGCTGGAACCCTCTAAGCGCGGCGAGCTTGAAATCACAGATTTGAATTGCGTTTATCTCCAGCGGGGCCAGCTGCACGTCGAGCCCCTCGGGCGGGGAGTAGCATGGCTGGACGCCGGTACGCACGAATCCTTGCTCAAGGCGGCTAATTTCGTACAGGCGGTGGAAGACCGGCAGGGAATGATGATCTCTTGTGTTGAAGAAATTGCCTACCGGATGAGCTATATCGATGTGAACCAGCTGAGAGTCCTGGCTAGAGAACTTGGACAGAACCAATATAGTGAATACTTGTTGCGGCTAAGTGGAGAAGACATCCCCTTCTACCAGGAGGGAATGTGAAAATCCTTTTGTTGGGGAACACTGGACAGCTGGGCTGGGAATTAGAGCGGGCTCTGGCTCCTTTAGGGGAGGTGCATGCGATCGACTTCCCGGAGCTTAACCTGGCGGACGTGGACGGGACCGTACGTTTAGTTCGAGAAACCAGGCCGAGTGTAATTGTCAACGCAACGGCGTACACTGCCGTCGACAAGGCCGAACAGGAACGAGAGTTGGCGGAAGCGATCAACGGGCGCGCTCCTGGTCTATTAGCAGAAGAAGCCCTTTCCATGGGGGCTGCGTTGGTCCATTACTCCACCGATTATGTATTTGATGGCGCCAAGGGTGAGCCCTATTTGGAGACTGACGAGCCTTGTCCACTGGGCACTTATGGTGATAGTAAGCTGGCGGGAGAAAGATCGGTGAGCGCTGTTGGAGGTGCATACCTGATTTTTCGCACAAGTTGGGTGTACAGCTTGCGACGGGACAGTTTCGTTACCAAGGTGTTGCAGTGGTCGCGACAGCACCGTTCCTTGAAGCTGGTGACAGACCAGGTCAGCAACCCGACCTGGTGCCGTATGTTAGCGGAAGTTTCGGCACTGCTCCTCTCTATGGCTTTCAAGGATCCAGCAGGCTGGATCGGTGAGCGCAAGGGATTGTACCACCTGGCCGGATGGGGATATGCCAGCCGTATGGAATGGGGGAATGAGATTTTATCTTTGGATCGAAATAAGGAAGAACAAGTGGTAGAGGAAGTGCTTCCAGCATTGACAGCCGAATTCCCGGCGCCGGCTGTCAGGCCTTTATTTTCGGCTTTGAATTGCGACCTTTTTTCGACCACTTTCGGTCTGCGCCTGCCAGACTGGCAGGATGCGCTGAAACTGGCAATGGATAGCGCGAGTACAGGTTAAGATCTATGGAGAACCAGCCTGCAGAGAAGAGGCTGACAATGACCAGCCCAGGAAAAACAATCGTGGCTTTCACTGCTTACGATTGGAATCACGCATTGGTGGTTCTCAGGGTGGTGGGTCCCCTCCAACAAGCTGGTTTTCGGCTGATCCACGGTAATGAGCTGGATAAGATATATCCTGAGCGGGTTTCCCTGGGCGATATCGTATTGATCCAGCGAGATTTCCCTCGATTTACACGCTACTACCAGGAGGTCGTCGATCGAGCTCGCCTGGAAGGTAAGCCGGTAGTATATGAAATCGACGATCTCCTTTTGGAACTCCCGGCAGAGCACCCCGACCGCCCTATCTATTACTACACACCGGCGCTGTTTCCAATGCTTAGAGCGATCGTAGAAGCCGATGCAGTGACGACCACAACTTCTGCATTGCAATCCTATTTGCGGTCTTTCAATGCCAACACGGTATTGCTTCCTAATTTCCTGGATGACAGGTTGTGGTCCTTCCGGACGCTGAAGCAAAAAGTTCCTGGAGAGCCGGTCGTGATCGGGTATATGGGCTCCACCAGTCACAAGCCGGACCTGGAGCAGATCCTTCCCGTCCTACAGCACTTGATCGTTCGATATAAAGTAAAGGTAATCCTGCGCTTTTGGGGTGGGGAGCCTCCCCTTCAAATCCGTAAATTTCCCAATGTCGAGTGGATGCCTCTATCCCTGCCAGATTATCCCAAGTTTGTTTCGACTTTCTCACAACAAGAGAGTGATATCTTTATAGCACCGCTTGCGGATACTTATTTCAACCAGTGCAAAAGCCCGATCAAATTCCTCGAATACAGCTCTATGGCAATACCAGGTGTCTACAGCCATATCCTGCCTTACCAGGAGGTGGTCAGGCATGCTGAAAACGGGTTCCTGGCCCGGTCGAATGATGAATGGGAGGCCTGCCTGGTTGAGTTGATCGAGTCGCCTGAGTTGAGATGCAAGATGGGCGCTCTGGCTCAACAATCGGTTCAGGAGAAATGGAGGCTTTCTCAAAACGCAACCTTATGGGAGGATTTCTATAACCAGGTTGGGCGGATCTCACAGACGGAGCGAGAGCAAAACCAGCACCAGGTGAGAGTGGTTCTGAGGGTTTCCCAAGAGGTCCAGGACTGGCAGGAGAAGCTAGAGACGAACCTGAGAGAAAAGGAAGCGGAGCTGAATGAGATCAAGGGCAGCACAGCCTGGCGCGTGGTGAAAGCTTTGTGGGGATTTCGGATAAAGCTTGACCCGAGGAACTGGCGCAAATCGTAGGATGGTACCCTGGGCGGTACCACTAGAACGGTAAATTCCCAACCATGTCGAAAGCCAGCATCATAATCCTTACATATAACAACCTGGATTACACGCGTTTATGCCTCGAGAGCATCTATTCAATAACGGATGCGCCCGAGTTTGAGGTTATCGTCGTCGATAACGCCTCCAGGGATGGCACTCCGGATTTCCTGAGGACATACACAGAAACAAAGCCTGGCCTTAAGTTGGTCCTCAATACTGTCAACCAGGGTTTTTCGAGGGGGAACAACCAAGGAGCTGCCGAAGCGACAGGCGATTACCTGGTTTTCTTGAATAACGACGTGGTTGTCACCCGAGGATGGCTATCCACTCTGATTAGCTATCTGCAAGACCCGAACGTTGGCATGGTAGGCCCTGTCACGAATTCATCCGGCAACGAATGCCAGATCCAGGTGGATTACGAAGACCTGGATGGCCTGGAGGACTTTGCGGAACGATATGTCAACGAACATCAAGGGAAGTCATTCGAGATAAGGATGCTGCCTTTCCAATGTGTTGCCACGCGCAAATCTCTCTACGAAGAGGTTGGCCCGTTGGATGAGCGCTTTGGCATCGGGATGTTCGAAGATGATGATTACGCCCTGAGAGTAAAACGCAAAGGCTACCGTATTCTTTGCGCTGAAGACGTTTTCATCCACCATTGGGGAAGCGCAAGTTTTTCGAAACTAATTTACACTGAATATTGGGATCTTTTTAAGACCAACCTGCAAAAGTTCGAAGATAAGTGGGGGATCAGTTGGATCCCTCATACTCAGCGACCAGAATTTATTCCCCAACAGTACCGGCAGCTTTTGGATGGCTCGATGGCAATGGCCGGGCAGGTGAACAGGCTTATGAGCGCCAAAGCTGAGCTGGAATGGATCAAGAGCAGCAACGGGTGGGCATTCCTCCAGTCGATCATGCGGTTGAGGCGTTGGGTAGTCCCTGAGAACAGCAAACGCGAGCGGTATTTCCAATCTTTTATCCGCTCGGTAAGAGGCGTGAAATTGCCTAAACCTGCTTCGAGGGAGAGTGGCGCTGAAATAGCCCGGGCTCGGGTTGTACCAATCTCTCAAACCAGGCCTGGTTCTAGAGCTCAAGCCACCCAAGCGCAAACCTCTAGGACACCACTGTTCGGTGATCAAAGCACCTGGCTCCCGGAGCATTTTCCCTGGCCCCTGGTGTCCGTAATCTTGCCGGTTTACAACCATGCCGATATGGTCGAACAGGCTGCACACAGCGTCTTGTATGGAAGCTATGATAATATCGAGCTGATCATAATCGATGACGGTTCCGAGGACGGTATCGAACCAGCTCTTGCCCGGTTGTCCAGCAATCCACGCGTGCGGATTTACCGGCAGCCTAACCAGAAACTGCCCCGTACCCTAACACATGGGCACCAGCAAGCGCACGGTGAGCTCGTCACCTGGATCTCAGCCGATAACCGGATGGAAGAAAATGGCATCCAGACCATGGTGGAAGCCCTGCTGGCAAACCCGGAAGCGGTCATGGTGTATGCGGATGTCAGCCTGATTGACGATCAAGGGGAGCAGTTGTTAGATGGCTCTTACCGCCCACAGAACCTAGACGAAAGGCATCCAGGCCTGGTTCGGCTGCACCAGAATACTCGCCCGCTTGGTTACGAGCTGGACAACTATATCAACGCATGTTTCCTGTACCGGCGGGAAGCGGTTCAGGCCTTGGAAGGGCGTTTTGCGGATGATTTGCGCGGTTTAGAGGATTACGACTTCTGGCTGCGCTTACAGAAGTGTGGGGAGATCAAGCATATCCGGAATGAGACAGCCCTTTATTACTACCGAGTCCACAGACGTACAATGAGCCATGATCTTCTCTCAAAAGAGCGCGACTCTCATTTAGAACGTGGCAGGCAGTTGATCGAATTCGAAGCCAGCCGGCGCGCCTACACCGAGCAGCGCTGGTCTATTATTCTGGATGAGAATCTTTTACCAGAGAATAACCGGCAGATCCGTGAGGCGGCGAGCCAGTTACCGGTGGATTTGCATCACCGTTCAACCGGTTTGCGGCCCGCTCGTAAGTCTTTGCGCTTTTTGCCCAGTTCGGAGACTGGGGTGGATATGGTTTATGTCCGCGTTTATACGAATTCCTGGCAGCTCGTGTGGCGGGCGCAGGAATCTGAGGAGTGGAAGACAGTAGATATCTGGAGCGGGCAGAACATCTCTCCCCTGGCATTGAAAGCTCGTGAGTACCGGCCTGGTCCGGACCTGTTCCCCCTGGCCCAAGAGCGCCTGGTATTTGGCTGCCATATCGGGTTCGGGGATAACCCTCTGGATCTGGAAAAAGTACGGCAGTACATTCAAAAGAATACCTGGGCCTATTTTGTCTTCATAGATATACCGGGTTTTGACCGTGCCCAGTCTGGGCAGGAATTGGTCTCGGGTTTGGAAAATGCGCTTTACCTGGGATCGCACACGTTTGGCGAGATCTATCAGGTCTATGGAGGTTTTGATTGGCTTTGGATCCCGCCCCTGGAAGGACCTATGCCTTGGGCCACGTACAGATCCTATTTGTCCCTGGCCTATTCGATCTCTCGACCCTTGATCGCTCCTAAGGAGGTCGATTTTGTCAGTGCTCCTTACCAATTCTACTACCGTGACCTGGATAGATCACTGACCTTTACGCGTGAGTTCGAGCGGACAAATATGGAGCCAGACTTGCTGGACCGCTACCTGGAGACCTGGAGTCCAGCAGGGCGCCTAGAGCAGGTCCTGAACCTGGCGAATGCAGTGACGCTGGAGCATTCAGTTCCCAGACCAGACTTTGGGATAATGCCGGTCAGCAAAACACCTCCATTAGAATGGAAAGCGCCTGCTCTATCTACGAATGGGCCGTTGAAATGCGCACTGGTAACCGATACCCTGGATAAGGGTGGTCTTGAAGAGACGATTGCCTACTTGGCTCGTTATCTGCCGGAGTATGGCATCGATCCCTTTGTATTGTGTGTTAAGAGTGGAGGCACGACGGCGGATAAACTAGGCGCCCAAGGAGTTCGGATCTACAACGCCAACGAACAGAAGTCTGTTATCCGGGATATCCTGCGCAAGGAAAAACCTGACCTGGCAAGCACTCACTGGGCAGACCTGAGCTTTCTCCAGGTAGCCAGTGAATTCGGCCTGCCCATCGTTGAAACGGTTCAAAACACTTACGTTTGGCTGGACCGGGAAGGGTGGCAGAAAGAAAAGCAACGCAGCTTCTATTTCTACCGGATGGCTGCCGTAAGCGAACTGGTAAGGCAGTATACACTGAAGTGGAATACGGCGATTAAGCCCGAATGGATTTCTGTGTTACCCAATACCGTCGATACCAGTCGTCTTGTGCTAAGAGAGTATTGTGAAGCTCGCCGGGAGTTGGGTATTCGAGAAGGGGAAACCATGTTCTTATCCCTGGCGAGCTTTCACGGTGGGAAAAACCAGCTTGGACTGTTAGCCGCCTTTGACCAGTTAACCCGGGTGCATCCTCAGGCGCGCCTGTTCTGCGTAGGACAAATAGGGGATTCAGAGTATTACGCTCAAGTAGTAACATTTCTAAATTCGTTAAAGTCCAAAGACCATATTGAGCTTTTCGAATTCAGGACGGACGTTGGTTTAATGCTTTCAGGAGCGGATGCATTCGTGATCAATTCGTTTTTTGAAGGATGGAGCCTGGCTGCCACTGAAGCTCTAAGCGCCGGTGTTCCGCTGATCCATACGGAGTGCGGGTCGGCCCGTGAGCTGGTCGGAGATCACGGGGAGCGTGGTATCTTAATCCCGAACCCAGCTGGGGATCCGCTAGAGCTCACCTGGGATGTGATCCGGCAAGCTATCCCTCAGAAACAGCAAAGATCAACGCCAGCTCTGGTGGCGGCCATGGGCCAGTTGATCCAAAACAAAGAAGAATGGAATGCCAGGCGCAGCGCTATCCGCAGCTATGCATTGAATTCTTTTGGTATGGATGTTTTCATGAAAAGGTATAGTGAACTTTTTTACCAGGTATGCGGGAAGAAAGGATAAGGATTGAAAACAAGTCAGGTAGGAAGTAATCAATTCGATTGGGGAGTAGCTTCTCTTGCGAGAAAATTAACGCAGACAATTACCTTGCTTTTGGTATTCGTGCTGGTGACTGGCAGCACATTTGCCTCTGAACAAAGCAAAGGGTTAAACGAGAGTAGCCGGAGTGAGCTGGGGAGCTGGCAGCAGTCCAATAACCGGAATATATACCTGCCTTTGATCGTTACCAGATCAGCGCCGACGGTCCTAACCGGTATCTATTCGCAAGGTTTTCCTGGTATCCAGAGCACGATAGACAATGAATTCAAGGCCATCGATGAATGGGCGGGACAAAAACTATCCATTGGTGCGACGTTTATCGGCATTGAAGGAACCAACCCACGAGCAAATTTCAAAGGCCAGATGGAAATCCTGTGGAATAACGGTTACACCCCTTTCGTCAACCTGTCTACCTCTCGCACGGCAGCAGAAGTAGCCAATGGCACCATCGATGAGGCAATAGAAACGATGGCTTCTCTCTATGCCGAATATGCTCGAGGGAACACTCGCATGGCCTACCTGGCTCCCTTCCCAGAGATGAACGGAGATTGGGTTCCGTATAAGTTGGATCCTGAAAACTATAAGCGAGCCTTTATCCGGATCCAGACGATATTTGCTCGTAAAGGCGTACACGAGGGAGCGGTTCGCTGGGTATTCGCTCCAAACGGCTGGTCCAGGCCCGGGACTCCAGGGTTTGAAACTTACTACCCAGGTGATTCGGTCGTTGATGTTGTCGCCTTCAGCGCCTATAATTTTGGTTACAACCCACATACACCGGCTGGCGTATGGTATAGCCCGGCGGAAGTGTTTGGGAAGTATATAGATCGGATGAGGGCAATGGCTCCCTCCAAGCCGATATTTGTCGCCCAAACTGGCACAAGCGCTTATACAAGCTCGGGTGCAAGTACCGAAGCAAAGAATCGTTGGCTAAGAGAGGCCTACCAATATCTGGCCGAGGCCCCCGGTGTCCGGGCGGTAATTTATTTCAATCGAGTCAATGAACAGCAAGTGGATTGGCCTTTCTATGTGCCAGGAGATACAACCAGGCAATACCCGGGATACCGGGAGGGTGTTTTATACTCGGCCTACGAGTACTTATCCCCTGCTGAACTGAAAGACTATAATTTATCCCCGTAGGTCAGCGCCTGTAACCTGAGCATGGTACCATGCCTGCTTAGGATGTAGTGTGGTTTAATCAGGGGTTTCTGGCAGAATGTCAAGCCTGTTTCATCAGGCCATTTTGGATTATTACAAGAGCAGTAAAAGCCATCAACAGTATGATGTGTGGCTAAATTATGCTCTGTCCACCAACCAACGTGGCCGTTATGCAATCGATAAGCTGCTGAAGTTTACTTTTTCCTTGAAAGGTAAGAGGCTCTTGGATATCGGGAGTGGCTACGGTGGTACTTGCATCGCAGCAGCTCAAAGAGGAGCCCAGTGTGTAGGCATCGAAATCGATCCGAAATTGATCGAGCTGGCCGATATCAACCGGCAGGACCACCCACACCTTGCAACCACCTTCTTCCAGATGGATATATTGGATTGGGAGCAAGCGAAGAGGCTGGGCCATTTCGAGTTGATCACCTGCGATAACGTTATCGAGCATGTAGCCGTGCCCGAGCGCTTGATAGCCCATTTCAGCTTGCTGCTGAGAAAAGGTGGGTTTGCTTATATGCCTTAGGCCAGACATCGTATGATGTATCGGTTTACCACCGCCTCGAAGAATATCTCAGTTTTTTAGGAAATATAACCTAAAGCCCTTGATTATCAATTCTCCAACGCTGAAAAGAGGTTTAGGAAAAGCATTACAGGCTCATGTAGCATAGCTCAAAAAGGAATTCGAAGCGGTGCTTCGATCCGGACAGGCGCCATTATCGATAGCACCTAAACTTGAAAAGGTGTTTGAGCTATTTATCCAGCAGATCGAGAGTTGTGTTTTTTATTATGAAAAGCTTCCGGATGGAACAGCCAAGGATCGTCTGGGATGGCATCTGGAAAGGGAGTACCTGGAAGAAGTATGGTATGTAGCTGCGTTTCAAAGTAAAAGGATCCCTTTGACTTATCATTGGCTCGGCATCACAGGGAGTGGGGTTCGTAAATTAAAGCCCTTCATCCGTAAACTAGAAAATCTGGTACATGACGGAAAATAGCCTGGCTTCTTGGGCAAAAAAGCTGGTTCGCTCTGGTAGCCGTCAAAGGCTGGTCTTAGCGTTTCTTAAGAGGGAGCTAAAACTCTTGCGTGAGGAAGGGGTAGGAGTTTATGCGCGCCGGCTAGGGAATGCGGTTCGGAAAGGGTCGCGCAGGTTGCGAAAGCCCAGGGGCATTTTTGAGCTTCAATACGCATTGGAAGACTACAGCATCGTCACTGTGTATACCGACCAGCTTCTTTTATACCCGGCCTACCAACCTCAAAAGCGCTTATCTGCCTTGCAGGCGCCCAGGCGTCCTGTATCTCTGATCGCGACCACCTATAACGAAAAAGCCAGTGTTGCGGCGTGGCTGGAAAGCCTTACCCTACAAACTCGCCAACCGGATGAAGTTGTGATTGTGGATGGCGGATCCAGGGATGGGACACTGGATCTACTTCAAGAGTACGCTAGAACCAGCTCGATCCCGCTCAAAGTAATATCTGAACCCGGCGCAAATATCGCCAGGGGCAGGAATATCGCCATCGAGCAAGCCCGTCATGATGTGATCGCAGTTACCGATTTTGGTTGCCGGCCGCATCCGGATTGGTTGGAGAAAATCGCCCTTCCGTTTGAAGACGATCCCCGAACCGAGGTGGTGAGCGGATGGTTTCATTCCCTGGAAAATGGGAAACCATCGCATCGCCTGGGGTGGGCAGACCTCGAAATAGTCGATCCGCAGACTTTTCTGCCCTCCTCTCGCTCGATAGCTTTCACCAAGCACGCCTGGCGCAAAGTACGCGGTTATCCAGAATGGCTGACTCTGACCGGTGAAGATACGTACTTTGCCATGGAGTTGAAGCGTTGCTGTCCCCGTTGGGCTTTCGTTCCCGATGCGGTTGTCGATTGGCCCAGTCCCTCCACACCTTCTGAATACTGGCGTAAGATCTATAGCTGGTCTATTGGGGATGGGGAAACAGGGGCAGTAACCCAATGGTATTGGTGGAGATTCGTTCGAGTAGGGAGCGTAGGGCTGTTTTCCCTGCCGGTAGGGATTGTAGCTCTTATAATCTGGCTGGCTGGCCTGGTGAGCCTGGTTCCAGCCATCCTGATTACCCTTTTCGCTTTTCTGAGCGCATTTGCGTTTGTATACCGGGGGATGTTCAAGCTGCTGCGTAAGAGCAGTGACCTGGTATGGGAACTGGGAGCTGAGTATGCCATGCTGGCTGGATTTCTAAAGGGAGCCCGCCGGCGTAGTGAGATCTCCGCCCGGCGATTTCAGGCCAGTGCTGGCCTTTTCTTCATCTTGTCGGTTGTCCCTATCGATGATACGGGAGGCGGAGCGCGCAGCGCTCAAGTAGCCCTCGAACTCTTGCGCAGAGGCTTCGTGGTTTTATATATAAATAAATTTCCGAAGTACGAGAGCAAAGAGCTGAACCTCGTCATCCGTCACCCGAACTTGATCACCGCCAGGCTGTCTTCCTTTGATCTCGAGAAATTCAACCGGGAATACGCCGGGTATTTCGAGCAGAAACCGATCAGCGCCCTGGTTGAGCTTCCTGAGAGGGATTTTTTACCCTTGATCCGCCGGGTCAAGGATATGGAGGGGACGGTCTTCTATGACCTGTTGGATGACTGGACGACCTCCCTGGGAGGCAAGTGGTATTCGGAGGATATCGAAACGGAGATCATCGAGGCAAGTGATAACTTGATCGCCACTGCGCCGAACCTGGCTGCCAGGCTGGAAGAGGCCAGTGGAAGAAAACCACTGTTGCTTCCTAACGCTGTCAATAGTTACTTGTTCAACCCTGAGCGTTGTTTCTTACGCCCAGATGATTTTCCACCCGCTAAATGGCATATGATCTATATCGGGGCTTTATGGGGAGATTGGTTCGATTGGGATTTACTGGTTCAGCTTGCCAAGCATTATACTGAAGCTGCTGTCGTTGTGATCGGGGATTATCACGAGCAGTGCCCAGGCGCACCCGCTAACCTGCATTTCCTGGGCTTGAAATCCCAGGCGAGCTTGCCGGCCTATCTATCTCATGCGGATGTGGCGATTGTGCCCTGGATCGTGTCGCCGGTCACCCAGGCGACCAGTCCCCTCAAAGTATACGAATATATCGCCATGCGGGTACCTGTTGTGGCGCCCGATATCGAACCCCTGTCTGGAATACCTGGCGTCCATCTTGCCAAGGATAGGTTGGATTTTATACAGCAGGTAGGGGCTGTACGGGGTGTGAAATTTCCACAAACTGAAGCTCAGAGGTTCATTCAGGAAAACAACTGGACTGTAAGGGTGAACAAACTCGTGAGCCTGGCAGAATACTCACAAGGCCATGGCAAGGTTTCTGAATAGCATTTACGCTAGGGTTTGGCTGGCTGCAAACAAGGCTTCTATTCCGGCCTACCAGGGACAATTGCAGCAAATCCTGGAGGCTAAAGAGGATAAACCGGTTGTCATATTTCCCCCAGGCCTGGGTTGGGTAATCCAACTTTTCCAGCGTCCCCAGCAGTTGGCGCTCGCTTTAGCCAGGCAGGGAGCGCTGGTTTTTTACCTGGAGCCAGTCCATCCAAGTACCAGCAGGGGTTTTCACCAGAAGGCTGATAATTTTTACTTATGCCACATGCCTTTAGAGACCTTCCGGATTCTTGAGGAGCCATACGTTCATGTGATGACCTGGAATGCCAGGGCTGCCGGGAAATTTAATGGGCCGCGGGTTATCTATGACTATGTGGACGACCTGGACGCTTTTGAAGGTAGCCGGGAGAGATTGGAAAGCGATCACCAGCAGATGTTGAAGAATGCATATCTGGTACTGGCGACAGCCAGGCGGCTTTTTCAGGCGATCCAATTAGCCCGCCCGGACGCTCTCTTGGTTCCCAACGGCGTCGATTACAACCATTTCTCCCCGCTGAAACTGGAGGGAATCCTGCCTGTCCCGGCTGACCTCGATCCCGTATTGGCTATAAGGAAGCCGCTTGTTGGGTATCATGGCGCCCTGGCACGCTGGTTTGACTATGAGTTATTCGAGCAGGTGGCGCTAAAACGCCAGGATCTGACCTTCCTTCTGATTGGACCAGACATAGATGGTAGCCTGCGAGATAGCGACTTACTGAAGGTTCAGAATATCCATTGGCTAGGCGTGAAATCTTATCAGGAGCTGCCGGAGTATGTCAGCCACTTTGATGCTGCCGTAATCCCTTTTAAGCTAAATGAAATTACTCACTCCACCTCCCCGATCAAGCTTTACGAATACCTGGCAGCCGGGAAGCCGGTCGTAATGACACCGATGCAGGAAAGCGTCCAGCTGAATGTAGCACTACATGCCAGGGAAGTGGAAGAATTCTGCCGCCAACTGGACCATGCCTTACTGTTGAAAACCGACCAGAAGTATATAAACCGTCTAAAGCAGATCGCCCTGAGCAACACCTGGGACGCTCGCGCCAGGCAGATCCTTCAAGCCCTTCAAGGCCAACCACATACCGTTCTGAAGAGCTAATGGATCCAACTGGGTAAGGGCTTCGGGCGATGCTCGAAATCGTTGATATAATGCTGGGACGTTTCCATATTAATCCAGGAAGAGCTTAGGAATTTTAAAACTAGTTGATGAAACCAATCCGTGTCCTTTCTATCTTCGGCACGCGTCCTGAAGCGGTCAAGATGGCGCCTGTTGTGCGTTGTCTGAAGCGCACACAAGGAATAGAAGCGCTTGTCTGTGTGACCGCCCAGCACCGCCAGATGCTCGACCAGGTATTGGACCTGTTTGAGATCAGGCCCGACCTTGATCTAAACCTGATGCAGCCAGATCAATCCCTGGCTCAACTAACCGCCAATATCTTTGCGCGTCTCGATCCTGTCCTGACCGATCTGAAGCCGGATTGGGTACTGGTGCAAGGGGACACCACGACAGTTATGGCTGCTGCACTTCTTTCCTACTACCACCGCATAAAAGTTGGCCATGTCGAAGCAGGTCTTAGGACAGGAGATAAATGGCAGCCCTTTCCGGAAGAAGTAAACCGCCGGGTAGCGGGCGTCGTTGCGGACCTGCACTTTGCTCCCACTGAATGGTCCCGCCAGAATTTAATCATGGAAAACGTTCCTTCTAACCGCATCCTGGTGACCGGGAATACGGTGATCGACGCGCTGCATTACGTGGCCAACCAGCCTCCTAACCAGCAAACTTTGGACCTGTTCAAGCAGCTCGGACTGATCGAGGGTAACCAGCCTTCTGACACACTCCCCCGCCTGGTACTGGTAACAGCCCACCGGCGAGAAAACTTTGGTGAGCCGTTGGAGCAAATTTGCCTGGGGCTTAAAGAGCTGGCTGAGCATTACCGGGGTGGAATCCAGATCGTTTATCCGGTTCACCTTAACCCCAATGTGCAGGGAACGGTATACCGCATTTTGGATGGGAGGCCTTGGGTTACCTTGCTACCCCCATTGGAATACCTGCCACTGGTGCACCTGCTTAAGAGGACGGCTGTCCTGCTAACTGATTCGGGTGGGCTACAGGAAGAGGCGCCGGGGTTAGGAGTGCCGGTGTTGGTTTTGAGAGAAGTTACCGAGCGACCGGAAGGGGTCGAAGCCGGTACGGTACGGCTGGTGGGCACACAGCGTGAAAAGATCGTATCTCATGCTCGCCAGCTTTTGGATGATCCTGCTGCCCATGCCGCTATGGCTCAGGCGGTCAACCCGTATGGCGATGGGCAAGCTGCTGAGAGGATCGTACAAGCACTTCTGAATAACGGAGTAGAGAAATAGAGTGAATTACGCAGAAGAAGTTTATGACTCGGCCCGGCTGAGGCATCCTTTGATCGAGGAGTTGCTTTCCCTCTACAAATATCGCAGCCTGGTGCAACAATTCGTTTCCCGGACGATCAAGACGCGCTATAAAAGGTCCGTCTTAGGGGTTTTATGGACCCTGTTGAACCCCCTGATGATGATGGTGGTCCTTACGGTTGTGTTTTCGCATATCTTCAAGTTCGCTATCGAGCATTACCCGGTATATGTGTTGAGCGGCTTGATTCTATGGAGTTTCTTTTCGCATACCACCAGCACTGCCATGGGAGAGATGATCTGGAGCGGGAGCTTGATGAACCGTATTTATGTCCCCAAGACGGTATTTGCTGTCTCTGCCATCGGGGTTGGGCTGGTCAATATCCTGATTTCCCTGGTGCCCCTGCTCCTGATAACACTCATCCTGGGCGTGCGGTTGACACCCGCGCTTCTTGTTTTACCGGTATCGATCCTGCTTTTGAGTTTATTTGCCTTGGGGATCGGCTTGATCCTGGCTGCTGCGGCGGTCTATTTCGCGGACATCCTGCCGGTTTATGAGGTAGTCTTGACGATATGGATGTATGCAACCCCTATTATTTATCCGGCAGATGCTATCCCAACGAACTTTACCTGGGTGTTGAAATTAAATCCGATGTATTACCTGATCCAGGTCTTTAGAACACCGATTTATGACGGCGTCCTGCCCGATCCGCAGGTTTGGCTCATCGCGATCGTTGTATCTGTGGTGACTTTTATCGTTGGCGGCTTGATATTTACCTGGAAGTCTAATGAATATGCTTACCGACTCTAAGATCAAACCAGTCACTGCACTCCCGGTGGAAAAAATAGCCGTTTTGTTAGAGGATGTTTCGGTTGTGTACCGCGTCCCTCGAGAAAGGGTTTCCGGGATCAAGGAGTATGCCATCCGTTTATTGCAAAGACGGTTAGCGTATGAAGACTTTTGGGCCTTGAAGGGGGTCTCTTTTGAGGTCAAGCGGGGAGAGGTCTTCGGGGTGATCGGCCGGAACGGGTCTGGAAAAAGCACGATGCTCAAGGTGATGGCGCGCGTGCTCCAACCCACCCGTGGAAGGATTATGACTCGCGGGCGTTTGGCGCCTCTCTTAGAGCTTGGGGCTGGCTTCCATCCTGAGCTTACTGGAAGAGAAAACGTATTCCTTAATATGGCGCTATTGGGCTTTACACGCAAAGAATCCGAAGAACTACTTCCATCGATTATGGACTTTGCCGAAATTCATGATTTCATCGATGCACCCATCCGGACCTATTCAACCGGAATGGTAGCCCGGTTGGGATTTTCGGTTGCTACAAGCCGGCGCCCGGAAATCCTGCTGGTGGATGAAGTATTATCTGTAGGG
>CAZAQS010000034.1:0-28025 GCA_964486825.1 uncultured Anaerolineaceae bacterium
AGTGACGCCTTTCTCTGGATCGTACTCCATTTCAACGTATTTCTTCTTTTTCTTTTTCTTCTTACGACCCGTTTCTTCTTCCTCTTCTTCCTCTTCACCGGTATCGATCATATCCAAGACTTCCGGCTTGAGTGCGAAGAGCTCATCCAACGAAGTGGGAAGTTCTTCCTCTTCTTCTGCTGGCGCTTCCTCTACAGGTTCGCCAGCTTCCGCTTCAGCCTCAGCTGCTTCCTCTGTTACGGCTTCGGCTTCAACAGCCTCCGGAGCCTCGACGACCTCAGCTTCCGTTTCAACCGCTTCGACAGCAGCTTCGGCTTCAGGAACTTCAACCCCGGCTTCCGTCTCTACCTCACCAAGCGCCTCAACCACTTCAACTTCTTCCTCAGCGACGGGCTCAACTTCTGCTTCCGGCTCTGCTTCTGTAACTTCTTCAGGTGGCGTAATGGCCTGCAAGACTTGTTCGATCTCAAGCATGGCTTTCGGGCCAATACCACTCAAAGCCAGGATTGCATCGGCATCCGTAGACATTTGGTAGATCAGGTCCCCAGCATTTTGATAGCCAGATTCCTGGAGCAGGTTACGTACTCGCTCGGAAAGTTCAAGCTCGTCGAGAGAGATTTCAAAAGCAGCTTCCGGAACAAGCGAGCGAGCAGCCTTCTCCCGATCTTGCTTGGCTTTCTCATCTTCCATGCGCTGGCGCATCAGACCACGCTCAACTCGATCTACAAACTGGCTAAGCGTATGGTATTCCTCTGGGGTTACCGGGCGGCCTTCGGCCTTTTTCGCCAGGATACCTTCCACCAGAGGCATAACTTCCTCTTCTTCAGGCACCATAAAGGCGTATTCGGCCATATTCTGCAGCTTATAAAGCGCATCGCTGGCTGCTTCCGGCAAGCTTTTGATATCAATTCGCCATGAAGTCAGCTTCGCCGCCAGGCGTGCGTTTTGGCCATCGCGTCCGATTGCCAGGCTTAACTGGTCTTCTGGAACAACTACCGTGGCAGTTTTGGCGCCCTTGGCGTGTTCGTTGAGATAAACCCCGGTTACCCTGGCGGGGCTAAGCGCTTTAGCAATAAAAGCCGCCGGGTCTGCATTCCATTCAATGACATCGATCTTTTCATCATTCAGCTCGCGGACGATAGCCTGTATCCGGACACCCCGGATACCTACACAAGCGCCAACAGGGTCCACCCCTGCCTGAAGCGCTGCAACTGCCACTTTCGATCGCTGGCCCGGTTCTCGAGAAATCGAGCGTATTTCTACCAGCCCATGATAGATTTCAGGGACTTCGTTTTCCAACAGGCGGCGCAGGAAATTTCGGTGAGCCCGAGACAATATGATCTGAGGCCCTCTAGGAGTATGCTTGACCTCGAGCAATAGCGCCCGGACCCTGTCGTGGACGCGAAAACGCTCGTTTGGGATCATCTGGTTGCGAGGCATGGTGCCTTCCGCTTTCATATCCAACCCAAGCGTCACCCCTTGCGGTCCGATCGCCTGCACGACTCCGTTGACAGTCTCTCCGAGCTGCTTGCTGTAATGGCTCAATTGCGAGTCCCGCTCGGCCTCTCGGATACGCTGCTGGATCACCTGGCGAGCAGTTTGGGCTGCCACACGTCCAAAATCCTTGGGGGTTGATTCAACCAGGACCATGCCGCCCAGCTCTGCCTCAGGGTCATATTTCAAAGCATCGTCTAGCGAGACTTCCGTGCGAGAGTCTTGAACGACCTCTACAATTTCTTTCTCTGCAAATATTGACACTTTGCCGGTCTCAGAATCAATCTTGGCTTTCACATCCTGCGCGTTGGAAGCATTAACCGCTCTCCGGTAGGCCGAAACCATGGCTGCCTCAAGGGCTTCCAGGATCACGTCCCTCGGTAGCTGCTTCTCTTCCAAAACTTCGTTGAAAGCCAAAACAAAATCGTTTTTCATACTTCACATTTCTCCAAATTCATTCCACCGGGGGTGGGCGTAGGGCTCTATATGCAAGAAAAGTGGGAACGACCCACTTTTCGACAAGAACACACCTCGCTACCCCCCACACGTACCTGATTCTAGCACGGATATTATTAACATGCAAGGGTTTATTACATATAATGTGGAAATATTCAATATATACAGCTAAAACAAGATCTATTTACTTCCCCCATATAGCTCTTTTTGCATCCTCCAGGCTGGCTCGTTGACATTCTGGCGCCGTCCGTGCTGGTCATAGAAAGACCATTGGCCTGGATCCGAGCCAATAACGCGGTAACCAAGCCGCTCATAAAGCAATCGGGCACGCTGGTTATCTTGACCTACATTTAAATTCACGATGCTATAACCTCTCTGGATCAGGTCTCTCTCGGCGATTTCAAGCAACTTTGTTCCTATGCCCTTGCTTTGGTAGGCAGGCCTGACCCGGAAACCATAGATATAAGCGCTGGTCTCGCCATCCGCCAGCTCTCTACGGTCGCTTCTCAGGTGTACGAACAATTGCCCGACCAAACCTACATCGCTGAGCTCAGCAATCCAAATAATGGCCTGTCCCAGCTCAGAAGAGCGGTAAGCTTCTGAATATAAGCGCCGGAAATGGGAGAACTCCCCATCCCATTCAAGCGATAACAAGTCCGGGCGAAGCGCATGGCGGAAGGTGACGCGGGCCAGCAGCGGAGAAATCCCTTGATCTACCATTGAGCCAACCGGAGGTTGACGGAACAACTTAGATATTCGATCCATTATTTCTCTGATATCACCCATTCTTGCTTGATCAATTCCCGTAGCAAAGCAGATTCTTCCGCCTCATTTTTTACTCTCCCATCCAACCAGGCAGCTCGCAGAGCTTCCAGGATGAGCCGGTAGGCCGGCCCTGGAGCCAGGCCCATGGTCCGCAAGTCATGACCCGTAGTAATCGGAGAAATTTTCCGCCACTGTTTCATATAAGTATCCAAGGTGGCCTGCTGGTCTGGATCTTCCGTGGCCAGGTAAACGGCGTAAATGGACACTGGAGAATAATTCTCCAAATGGCCCGTGATCGTGCTAGGCGATTCGCCCCCCAGGAAGGCCAGTTCTCTCCATAATCGGCAGGCAGCCAGCGCATCTTCGGCCAGGCTGCGGGTAAGTTTTAACCTCCCCAGCACCCGGCGGGTTCTCTCGGAAGACAGACGGATCAACCAAAGTATATAACCAAGCGCTCTCTTCAGCTCGGCTGGCTCCCAGTTTCCCAGCTCCCATTCCTGGAGTGCTTCCGGTGAAACAGCCCCAGAAAAAGTCGCCATACGGCTAGCAATCCAGGCATCCCATATGAGATCCTCATGGATTGCCGAGAGCAAATGCAATTCATCCAAACGCGACAGCATCTCCACTGATTTACTTTCATCAATAATACGGTCCAGCTCATGCCGGATACGGTCGCCAGACACCCTGTCGATCAATTGGAGGGCCTCCTTCAGGAGTTGGAGAGTCCTTTCCTCGATCCGAAAACCAAAGCGCTGCTCAAAGCGGACAGCCCGCAGCATGCGGGTAGGATCATCTACAAAAGACAAGGAGTGCAAGCTCCGCACCAGTCCCTGGCGCAGGTCGTTCAGGCCACCCCAAAAATCATATAGGGTCCCATAATGGTACCCATCCAAGCGGAGCGCTAGAGTGTTGATGGTAAAGTCGCGGCGATGCAGGTCCAGTTTAATGCTGCCCCGCTGAACGGTTGGCAAAGCAGTCGGATGTGTATAAAACTCTGTTCGTGCAGAAATCAAATCGATAAACTCTGGCAGTTCGGAGGCAACTAAAGGCTGGTCGATGAGCGGATTTCCATCCGTGCTCAAATCCTCGATCAACTTGTCACCAATCCCTGCAATGAACCATTTTGCAGTTCCGAATCTCGAATGGGTCGTAATCCGGCCTCCATAGCGTACCACCAAATTTCGCGCCAGGGAGATCGCATCGCCCTCCACAACCAAATCGAAATCCAATCCTGGTCGATCCAGGAGCAGGTCGCGGACGAATCCACCCACGATATAGAGTGAATCGCGTTGTTCGTAAGCAGCATTTGCAACAGCCTTCAGCAATGCCACTCGAGCGGGTGGGAGAACGGACTCCAAGCGAGAAGAGAGGTTCTGCCGGCCGGAGTAACCTGCTACCTGGGTCAATGTCTTGAGTAAGTCGGTGCGCGTCACAATCCCGATGATCTGCCCGTCTTCGGAATCAACCACCGGTATTTGCCCCCATCCAGTGGTAGTCATCAAGCGCTGGAGTCCTTCAATGGATTCCCCAGGCTGCACACTGACCTCTCCCGCCTCCATCAAGCTGGAGGCAGGTAAGTTCATCCGATGAGAAAGAGCGCGGTCTACTGCCCGCCGGGTCAGTAATCCAACAACCTTACCTTTTTCGACTACCGGGTACCCTTCATACCCATAGCGCTGCATCAAACTAGCAGCCTCCTCGGCCGGCGTTTCAGGTGTAAGCACCTGCGGACCGTAAGACATGATCTGGGCTACTGTAACGGCCGGGCGGATAAATTCCGGAAGGATATCTAATAGTTCTTTGCAGACCTCCTCCAATCCACGATCCTTGATCAATGCAGCAGCAGCTCTTGAGTGACCCCCGCCACTGAAATGGGCAGCCAGGTTTGCGACATTGATGTTATCCTTCGTAGAGCGGGCGATCAATTGGATCCCGCCCTTGGTTTTGATCAGGAGGAAAAGTGCGTCTGGATCCAACAAGTCACGCAGTTTGTGAGCAATAGTAGAAAGCTCCTCATCCATGTTCTGGGCATCCCCACACGATACAACTACGGAGTGCCCGTGGATGGTATGCGTTCTGGCAACCGCGCGCAGCTGGTCGTAAATCATTTGCTGATCGAGGGATAGCGGATGGTTTAGGAAATCGTTCAAGATGCCCAGGTTGGCTCCCTGCTCAAGGAGGAAACCCGCTGCGCGCAGGTCGCGGGAAGTGGTGCGGGAATAAGTCAAAGAGCCGGTGTCTTCATAAATCCCGAGCAAGAGCAAAGTTGCCTCCACCATGCTCAGAGCGCCGTTATGCTCACGCAGCCCCTCTACAAAGAGTGTAGCCGCTGCCCCGGTTTCTTCAGTGGTCACGATCCAGTGATTGGGAAGGTTATCCCTTAGAGGGTGGTGATCGATCACTCTCACCTGGGTTTGGTTGTATACCCCTTTGATGCTGACCATGGATTGTGTATCCACCAACGTGATCGAGTCTACGGGCTCCGAAGGCAAGTCGCGGCGTTCCACAAAGGGAAGGTCTACCCCATAAAGGGTCAGGAATGCCCGCACATTTCGGTTCATCCGCTGAGGTAAGACAGGAAAGGCAGATTCATCGAACAGGTAAGCTCCTAGCAGGGAAGCAATGGCGTCGAAATCTGCTTGTTCATGTGTCAGGATAATATGCATACGCCTTTAATCGATCCAACTGTCCGCACATAACCTCGTACAGCTTCTGGCAATTCACTCCATGACAATTGTAATATACTTGGTACGGATCAAGTGAAATTGGAAATCCTGCTTTCACAGATATCATCGCCACAAGATTGCAAGCGGGAGCATATGATTTGAGAAAAGAAAAAGAAGATTATGAACGATGAAGACTTTCTAGAAAACTTGTGGAGAGATCTACTTTCCAGGGATGCTGTCAAAGTACAAGAGGCCTTTTCCCACCTCGAAACCCAGGAACAGCAAGCCATCCTGAAACATCTGGAACGGATGGAGGTTGAGGATGGCTGGCATCCTGAGCAGCGTGCTTCGGCCCGGGCAGCCCTGGAAGCTCTGGCGTCCTTCCAATAAGCAGCTTAATACGATCTCGCCTTACTTTTCCGGGCGAGATCGGTGAAGAGCAGTTATAATCAACAACCAATGGATATCAAAGAACTCACTCAAGAAATGCACAATTTCGTGGGATCTCAAGGTTGGTACCAGCCGGAAAGTCCTAAACCACAGTCCTTGCGTAACCTGGCCATCTCGCTCAACCTGGAAGCAGCTGAGGTGCTCGAACATTTTCAGTGGAATGAAGACCTGCATAACCCGCAGGCCCTGGCTGATGAGCTGGCGGACGTGGCGCTTTACCTGTTACAGCTGGCGAGCATCTCCGGAATCGATCTCGAGCAGGCCATCTTAGAGAAGTTGCATAAGAACTACAATCGCAAATGGGATCTAGGTGCTGAGCCTGGCGGAGCAAGGCCAGGCAGTTCGTAAAGCGGTATTGATCGCAGGTAGAACAGGCAAAATACGATACCCACCATGCAATCTAGCTCTATCCTAGAAGAAGCACGCCCGTGGCCATTTAGCAGGGCACAACTGACTGCCGGCCTTCGCCGGTATACAGCTGATAACCGGCTTTCCATTAGAGAAATCAAGGAGTTTGACCTTCCCCTACTGCGACCATCTATTGGCCGGATCCGTGGCATCCACGTGAATTGCCAGACAAGCAGCGGGCAACAAAAGTACGACCTGGTCCTCAAAGAACCTCAAGGAACCACCCGGGCAGGTATGGCGGGAGCCGGACGGCGGGAAGTCTCGTTTTACATTACACTGGGCGAACAGGTCCCCATTGAAATACCCCGGGTCTTGGCCACGCAACCTGAGGGGGACTGGATGCTCTTAGAACATTTTCCTACTGGGCCGACCCCAGAAGACTGGAATGCTGGTGAGTATTATCTCGCTATCGACCAGCTGGTCCTGCTGCACGAGCGTTTCTGGTCATTGGATGAATACCTGGACATTTATAATTGGTTGGGCCGGCCCCTGACACGCGACTTCGAGATTTTCGTGCAGGCAGCTGCTTTCGGGGTGGACCAATTTATGGGATTAAGCCCGGCTTCTATATTCACCCAGGATCCAGGGTTCTTAATTATGTTGAAGGGTCTTATCGCTCAAGCCGGTGCGATCGCCGAGGAGTTGAGAAACCTGCCATTCACACTGATACATGGAGATTACTGGCCTGGAAACCTGCAGGCTTTGCCAGAAGGCCGGCTGATCGCTTATGACTGGCAGCATGTTAGCTTAGGCCCGGGGATTCTAGACCTGGTCAAGTTCTTTCAGGTTTCCCGCTGGGGATTTTCACCCCTGCCTGTATCCCAACCGGAGCTGGCCAACCGGTATCGTGAAAAGATCCTGGAAAAGAACGGAGTATGCTGGGAGGATAACTTTTGGCAGAAACAATGGGATTATGCCTTACTTTGGATTTTCCTGACCGATTGGGTAGACTTGTTAGCCAAAATACCCACCCCGATCGTTGAAACCCGCCAGGCAGAAATCGCCTCCATTTGGTTGGAGCCAGTTTCCCAAGCATATTTTCGCTGGCTGAAAGAGTCGTGACATGAGCACACAATTCGTAACTGTATTCGGAGGATCAAGTCCTAAACCTGGGGAGCATGCTTACCAGCAAGCCCAACGTTTGGGCGCCCTTCTTGGGAAGGCCGGCTACACCGTTCTAACCGGCGGCTATATCGGGACGATGGAAGCCGTTTCTCGCGGAGCAGCCGAAGCTGGCGGAAATGTCATCGGGGTAACGTGTGGGGAAATTGAAGCCTGGCGCCCAGGTGGGGCAAATGCCTGGGTAACCGAAGAACGGCGTTTTCCCACTCTGAGGGAGCGACTGTTTACGCTTATCGATACCTGTCATGCTGCCATTGCCTTACCAGGAGGCCCTGGGACGTTAACCGAAATTTCTCTAATGTGGAACCAGATGATCACCCATAGCCTTTCACCCCGCCCATTGATCTTGGTTGGTCCGGGTTGGAAAGCCACCTTCAAAGCTTTTTTTGAACACCAGGAAGCTTACATTCCCCTCTCTCAACGAAAATTCTTAATATTTTGTAGCGATGTTGAGGAGGCGTATAAATGCCTGCAAGATAGCGCCGGCAAACAAATCACATGATGAAAGCAGAAATTTACCTCCATGACGAACGATAAACTCCCCTCTCGCAAAGAAAATTTCTCAGAATGGTACAACCAGCTTGTCCTAAAAGCCGAGTTGGCTGATTATGCTCCGGTCCGCGGATGTATGATCGTCAGGCCTTACGGCTGGGCGCTTTGGGAAAATATCCAGGCTGCTCTCGACCGCAGGTTCAAAGCCACCGGTCATGTAAACGCTGCCTTTCCGCTCTTGATCCCGATGTCCTTTCTGGAAAAAGAAAAAGAGCACGTGGAAGGCTTTTCACCTGAGCTGGCGGTTGTGACCATCGGGGGCGGCGAAAAGCTGGAAGAGCCGCTGATCATCCGCCCGACCTCCGAAACCATTATTGGCTATATGTATTCTAAGTGGATCAAATCCTACCGGGACCTACCCGTTTTGATCAACCAATGGGGCAACGTCGTGCGATGGGAGATGCGCACAAAACTATTCTTGCGCACACTGGAGTTTTATTGGCAAGAAGGACATACCGCTCACGCTACCGCAGAAGAAGCCGAGCAAGAAACACTCGGCATGCTGGATGTTTATGCAGATTTTGCCATCAACGATGCAGCAGTGCCGGTTGTCCCTGGCGTCAAAACCGAAAGTGAAAAATTCGCCGGAGCGGTTCGATCGACCACCATTGAAGCCATGATGGGTGATACAAGGGCGCTCCAGTCAGGTACTTCTCATTTCCTTGGTCAAAATTTTGCCAAAGCTTTCGATATCCAATACCTGGACTGGAACAACGAGCTCCAGCATGTCTGGACGACTTCCTGGGGTCTCTCCACTCGTTTTGTTGGCGCTATTATCATGACCCATGGAGACGATCAGGGGCTGATCTTGCCACCCAAGTTGGCGCCCACCCAGGTGGTGATCGTTCCGATTTACAAAAATGACGAAGAAAAATCCAGCGTTATGCCGGTGGCCGAGCAAGTAAGAACAGAGCTGCTGGATAGCCCGAACGCCTTCCGAGTCCATTTGGATACCCGGGATGAGGTCACACCAGGTTTCAAATTTAACGATTGGGAGATGCGCGGCATCCCACTACGCTTAGAAATTGGCCCAAAGGATGTGGCCAATAATGCGGTAGCATTTGCCCGCCGGGATATGCCCGGCAAAGCCGGTAAATCATTCGTTGGTCGCGACCAGTTGCTACCCCGGGTAAGCACGGCCTTAGACACGATCCAGACCTCTCTTTTCAACCGGGCTCTAGAATTCCGCAAAGCCAACACCTACGAACCCGAGAATTATTCTGATTTCAAACAGGTCGTCCAGAAGGGTTGGGCTTATACCTGGTTCTGCAACCAGGCTGATTGCGAGGCGAAAATCAAGGAAGAAACCAAAGCCACGGCACGCTGTATTCCCTTAGAGCAGCCTGGAGGCCGGGGGCCATGCATCTCTTGTGGACAGACCTCATCGGTGAAAGTATATTTTGCCCGGGCTTACTAACTCCCGCGCGTCTGCAAAAGTAAAACCAATTCATAAAATGCAGATCTGAATGCCAGCCATCCAGCTTTCTCGTCTGAAGATCCAGGCAGCTCGATTGGCCGATCTGATCCCCAATCCGGCCCTCTTCGTGCGCAGCCTGCGCACGATCCTGGAATACTATTCAGACCGCACACACCGCCCAGGCCAATCCGGCGAGCCTCCCCCTTTGCTGCCATCTTTCAACGTGCCTTCTCCCGTTCTCAGACAGGTCCTACGTGAGCTGGCCCCAGCGCTTTCTACTGACCAAAACCAGGGCCTGGCCCTTTGCGATGCGCTTTGGGAGCAAGAGCAATTCGAATGCCGGCTGTTGGCTGCCCGGATTTTAGGCCTTCTACCCATTGAACCGCTGGAACCGGTTTATGAGCGCCTGCGGGTTTGGGTCATGGAAGATGAAGAAAGAGTCCTCACAGAACTGTTGAGGCAGGGACTCACCAGGTGGAAGAATGAGGCACCCAACAGTTACCTTCTACAGATAAGCGAATGGCTGAAAAGTTCTAGCTTTAGGGAACAGAAACTGGGCCTTAAGGCTTTGCTGCCGTTGATCGAGGACCATTCCTTCAATAATTTGCCCATCCTATACCGAGTCCTGAATCCTCTAGTGCGAGTCGCTCCTTCTCAAATCCGCCCCGATCTTCTGCCGGTGCTCCGATCTCTTGCAAAGCGATCACCCAAAGAGACAGCCTACTTCTTACGCCACAATTTAAGCGCTCAAGATACCGCCTGGCTGACCCGCAAAATCCTGGCTGAATTTCCTGCCAGCTTACAAGATAACCTACGGGAGGCGATGAAGAACCCACAGGCGTAGTTTTAGGGTAAACACTTGTTCTTACTTTCATTGGTTCTCTGGTATAATCACAATTCGACTAGACCGCCCGGTGGCAGGATTTGGATAAGTCCATCTGCTACTGGAACGGAGACCTGCCGATATCAACTTTTAGGAGAGCAGACGTCATGACCTATGACAAAGAAACCAAAACTCAAGTAATCCAGGAATATTCGCGCCACGAGGGCGACACCGGATCGCCAGAAGTCCAGATAGCGTTGCTGACCGGACGGATCCAATATCTTACAGACCATTTGAGGATTCACAAACATGACGAATCCTCCCGGCGGGGGCTGCTCAAGCTGGTAGGACAGCGGCGCAGGCTTCTGGCTTACGTACGGCGACAGGATTATCACCGCTACCTGGCTCTGACAGAACGGTTGAATATCCGCCGGAAGTAAAAAGCATATCCAAATATGTACTCATAGATGCAAGGGAATGGGAATTGGATGTTTGTGGAAGTGTATTTTCTCCAGATATCCAGTTCCCAGTTCCGAAGCATGCAAGTAAAGGTAATCAAGGGGATGTACTCTAGATTGTATTCAAGATTTGGGGGTCTTTAAACCAAAGGATGACAGGTATCCTTAAGCAAAGTTGCCATATAGCTTTACGCAATAACTTTCCACACCACCGGTCGGGTATTGAAAGATGATGACAAGAGGTCTTATCCTTTGCCAGCATCCCTCAGTCCCTGACTGGTGACCATTTATATAGGAGACAAAAATGCAACCAGAAGGAAAACAATTCCAAGTCACTGTCGGAACCAAGACGCTTACGATTGAGACAGGCCGCCTGGCCGGGCAAGCTGGCGGCGCTGTGACTATTCAGCTTGGTGATACGGTCGTCTTCGCCTCTGCAACCATGAGCTCGGACGTCCGTCCAGGTATAGACTTTTTCCCTTTGACCGTAGATTATGAAGAGCGAATGTATGCTGGCGGGAGGATCCCAGGCTCCTTCTTCCGTCGTGAAGGCAGGCCAACTGAAGACGCAATCCTCACTGCCCGGCTGACAGACCGGCCTTTGCGCCCGCTCTTCCCAAAGGACCTGCGCAATGATGTCCAGGTTATCCTTTACTCATTCTCAACCGATGGCGAAAACCCAATCGACGTCCTGGCAGTCAACGCCGCCTCGACCGCACTTATGATCTCGGATATCCCCTGGGAGGGGCCAATTGGGGCAGTTCGGGTAGGATACCTGGAAGGAGAATTTGTAATCAACCCCACCTTCCCTGATATGGAGTATTCAGAGTTGGACCTGCGCCTGGCCGCTACTCGGGACGCCATCTTGATGGTGGAATCCGGAGCACAAGAGGTCGATGAAGAGACCATGGTCAAAGCCCTTCAGTTTGGCTTTGATGCCATTCAACCGCTGATCGATATCCAGGAGCAAATGGCCAGAGAACTAGGAAAGCCAAAACGGGAATACACACCCTTTAAAATCGAGCAGGAGTTCCAGGCCAGGCTCGAGGAGCGCGTGCGCGAGACGCTGGCTGAGATCCTTGGCAAATCTTACGATAAATCTGAGCGCAACCTGGAAGTGGATGCGCTCAGAGAAACGACCGTCTCAGAATTTGCTGGTGAAGATGAAAATCTCATACAGGACGTAAAGACGGCCTTCGATAGCGCGTATAAGCAAGTGGTCCGGCAGCGCATTATCCAGGACGGGATCCGTCCGGATGGCCGCGGCACTACCGAGATCCGCCCGATCTGGTGCCAGGTCAATGTAAGCCCACGGGCGCATGGCTCGGGCCTCTTTACCAGGGGAGAGACGCAGGTCATTACCCTGGCGACCCTCGGCACCCCGCGGGAAGCTCAGGAGCTGGATAGCCTGACGCCTTCTGAATCCAAGCGCTATATGCACCACTATAACTTCCCACCCTTCTCCACAGGTGAAGCCAAGCCATTACGCGGTGCTTCACGCCGAGATATCGGTCATGGCGCGCTGGCGGAGAAGGCTCTGCGGCCCGTGATCCCGGCGGAGACAGAATTCCCCTACACCCTGCGCCTTGTTTCTGAAGTCCTGTCCTCCAACGGCTCTTCTTCGATGGCCTCCGTTTGCGGCTCGACCCTGGCATTGATGGACACCGGTGTTCCGATCAAGGCCCCGGTAGCTGGGATCGCCATGGGATTGATCAAAGAGGGCGACCGCTATGCAATCCTCACCGACATCCTGGGCGCAGAAGACCACCTGGGGGATATGGATTTCAAAGTCGCCGGCACGGATAAAGGCATCACGGCGCTCCAGATGGATATCAAGATCAAGGGTATCACTTTTGAAATCCTCTCACAGGCCCTGGAACAGGCTCGTACGGCTCGCCTGGCAGTGTTGGACAAGATGATGGATGTACTGCCCGCGCCGCGGCCAGACCTAAAGCCGCACACCCCCCGTATCACCGTCGTCCAAATCCCGGTGGATAAGATCGGCGCAGTCATTGGGCCGGGAGGCAAGATGATCCGCAGTATCCAGGAAGAAACCGGCGCCAAGATCGATATTGGCGAAGATGGCTCCGTTTTCATTGCTTCTTCAGATGGCGAATCTGCCCGCCGGGCACGCGAACTGGTCGAATCCCTGACCGAGACCCCCGTCTTAGGCAGGATTTATACCGGCAGAGTAGTACGCATCACCGACTTTGGGGCTTTTGTAGAGATCCTACCCAACGTAGACGGCATGGTTCATATCTCGCAACTGGATACGGAGCGAGTAGAGCGAGTCGAAGACGTTGTCAGTATGGGTGATGAAATCACGGTGATGGTCACAGGCATCGACCAGCAAGGTAAGATCCGCCTTTCACGCCAGGCTGTCTTAGAGGGTTGGACCATGGAAGAAGCCGTCCAGCACGACCGCCCCATGCAGCGGTCGGGTGGAGGCAGGCCTGGTGGTGGCAGGCCAGGGGGCGGCCGCGAAGGCGGTGGCAGACCCCCGAGACGCGACGACAGGCGCGGCGGGAGAGGCCGATAATCCATCCATACCTACCATTGTGGGTGCGCCAGGAAGGCGCACCCACTCTTTTGTTAATCTAATCGCTACGCGTGGGAAGGTATGGCATTTCAGGCCCGCTTACCTTCAAATGCTCGGACAGAGCAGCCCGCATGGCTACCCGGTCATCCCAGGGATACTCGTGGTCACCGAAACACATGGATTGTTCGTGGCCTTTTCCGCAAGCAATCACCAGGTCGCCTGGCCTGGCCATCGACACCGCCTGGCGGATGGCATCTCCCCTGTCCGGCACGCGCCAGTAATTCACTCCCTCAACACCGCCTCGAGAATCTACCCCCCTGGCCATTTCCCCCAGAATGGCGTGCAGAGATTCGGTACGCGGGTCTTCGGCTGTCAGGATAGAAATATCCGCCAGCTCTCCCGAGACTTCGGCCATCATCCGGCGCTTGGCCTGGTCTCGCAGTCCGGCTGAGCCAAAGACGGAGATTACTTTTCCATCCGTCATCTGGCGAGCGGTCTCTAACGCCCGGCGTAACGCGTTCGGGGTGTGGGCGAAATCCACGATGGCAATAAAGTCCTGCCCCAAGTCGATGAGCTCCATCCTGCCCGGAACCCCTTCGAAGGTAGTTATCGCTGATTGGGCTGCTTCCGGCTCCACTCTCAAGACGCCTACCGCAGCAGCAATAGCAGCCAAGCAGTTGGAGACGTTATAAGCACCTAACAGGCGGGTTCGGGCCGGGATGTCGAAACCAGGACCGCTGACCTGGAAAGCCGATCCCACACCTGTAAAGTCGATCTCATAGGCGCGCACGTCCGCCTGGGAATGAAGCCCGTAGCTAAGCTGTACGGCGGGATTTAGGCCGGACAGGTACTGGTAGGACTGGTCATCCCTGTTCAAGATGCCCGTCCTCGGGAATGAGTGCCCTTTGGGTGCGGAGCTGGCCAATTGAGTGAAAAGACGTGCTTTGGCAGCCCGGTATTCCTCGTAACTTCCGTGGTAATCCAGGTGCTCGTGGGTGATATTGGTGACGATAGCTAAATCGAAATCACAAGCTTCGACCCGGTATTGGGCCAGCCCGTGAGAGGTAGCTTCCAAAATGACATGGGTGGTCCCCTGATCTGACATCATCGATAGGTAACGTTGGACATCTGTTGCGTCTGGGGTGGTCACGTGGAAACCGGTGTCCAACTCCATATCCCCAATTACCGCGTTCACCGTCGAGATCATCCCGCTTCGCAAGCCAGCAGTTCTCAAGATTTTAAAGAGTAAGTTTGCAGTGGTGGTTTTCCCATCCGTTCCCGTAATCCCAATCACGACCATCTTACGAGCTGGAAAGCCATAAAAGGCAGCTGCCAGGTGAGCCAGGGCATACCGGCTATCCTCTACCTGGATATAGGGAACCGCAAGACCGCTGATCGGTTCCATACCTACCACAGCCGAAGCGCCGCGCTGGAGAGCCTGGGGGATAAACCGGTGCCCATCTACACTACCACCCACTAGGGCAACGAAAAGGTTGCCCGGTTGCACCTGCCGGGAGTCGACAACAATTCCTGTGATCGGCGTCCCTGGAAAATCAGGCAATCTCTCCTGAGGGAGATTTTGCAAAACGGATTCCAGGGTTACCTGTCTGGGTGGGTGGGACAAAATTTGCCTCGTTAAGGATAAAGGTTTCCTGTAGCGAACGGACCGCCTGCCATATAAAAGGACAACGCCCAGGCAATTATAGCCCAGGCGTTACTAAATCATTTACTTATTTTATTATAGGTTTAGAACATCGACTGGCGCAGGTTATCCATCTGCCCGGCGACAGACGCATCCCAAACTTTATCTCCAACCCGCACAATCAGACCACCCAGGATGGTGGGGTCAACCCGGAAGGTTACCGTTGCCTGATCCCCCATCCTGGAGAGCAGGTCCCGGCGAACGATTTCCTTCTCCTCAGAGCTGAGCGGTAAAGCGCTGGTCACATCTGCTGAAGCGCCTTTCAAATTGGAAGCATCATCCAAAACAACGACTTCACCAGCTCTTACCCCGGAGAAGAATTCATTGATAAGTGCATGCTGGCGTATTTCGTCTAACGATTCGCCAATCAGCTTTTGAGCGACCGCCATCGCCAGGGCTGCCACCTGCCCGCGTAAATCGGACAAGATACGCTCCCTTTCCTGCTGGATCTCCGCCAGGGCTACTTCTCGTTCACGCTCAGCTTCAGCTTCAGCTTCTGCCCTCACTTCGCGAGCGACCGCTTCAGCACGCTCATTGGCTTCGCGCACGATCTGCCCGCCTTTAGCCTGTGCTTCCGAGATGATATCCGCGGCATCTCTCTCAGCGTTCTCGCGCGCCTCTGCAGCCACCCGCGCATCTTCCAGGCCGCGGGCGATCGTAACACGGCGTTTTTCCAGGGCGTCCAGGATCGGAATATATACCCACTTCCGTAGGACAACAACAACGATTAAAAAGTTAACTGTAAATGCGAGCAAAAAGCCCAGGTTAATCCCAAGAGCATCCAAGGCTTACCTCCTCTCTAAAAATCCCATATCAGCCAACGAACAGGATAACCAGGGCTACAACCAGAGCGTAAATGGCTACAGCCTCAGCAAATGCAATCGCCAGGATCATGTTGATCTGGATTGCGCCTGCAGCATCCGGGTTGCGAGCGATACCTTGCATCGCACCGCTGCCCAAGATACCAATGCCCAAACCAGCTCCAAGCGTACCGATCATGGCGAGACCAGCACCCAGATACCTGAGACCCGAGACAAGAATTTCGGCAACTTCTGGATCCATTTAATTAATCCTCCTGATAGATTTTTGATAACAGAAATAAAAAGTAAAAGGCAGCCGGGGACTGCCTTAATTTAATGGGCCTCTCCGTGCTCTTCATCTCCATGGAACATGGTAGCCACGGTAGCGAACACCAGGGTTAGCATGCCAAATACGAGCGCCTGGATAGCTCCCACAAACAGTTCCAGGAACATGATCCCGAAGGAAACCATGGGTACCAGGGTAGTGATCACCGCGAACAGGATCGCACCACCAAAGATGGCGCCCAAAAGACGGAAGGAGAACGATACAATCTTTGCGAACTCGGATATCAGTTCCAGGATACCGACGAATATATTAATAAATGGCATGATAACTTCGAAGGGTCCCAGTTTTCTCTTCGTCCACATACCGGCAAAGGGACCGAAAGCGAAGAATCGAGTGAAATACTTCCCCCCATTGGCGCGTACGCCCAGGATCTGAACCATGACAATGGTCGTTAGAGCCAGGGCGAGGGTGAAGTTGAGATCGGTAGAAGAGCCACGTAAGAAGGGGATGATCTCATACCCGTGACCGTCCTGTGCTTCCTCAGCCACGATATATTCCACGCCTGGGACCAGTTGGCGGGCTTCGTACCCACCTTCGTGAGCTTCATGAATCCACCCGATGGTCTCAAATATCGGCAGGATCCGCAGCCAGTTTGCGGTCAGGATCAACAAGATGGCAGTCGCAACCCAGGGGAAAATCGTACGCGCCCACTTCCCTGCTGTTGATTCGACCAGGTTATATAAACCTCCGAGGATCGCTTCAAAAGCGTTTGCCCAACCTCGCGGAGGAGTATTAGCGTCTCCCATGCTGCGGACTACAGCAAAGGCCATCGCGAAAAGGACCAAATCTACCAGAAGCGTGGCCAGGAGAGTGTTGGTAAGATAAAAAGGTCCCAAGACGGGCAGGGTAAACAGGATATCCGTGATCGGTTCCCCTGGAAGTTGGATATGTGGTGTGATGGGCACAAACCTACTGGTAAGAAAAACACCTACTACCAGGAGCAACACGACTAACCAGCGATTGAGGCCAAAGCCTTTCCCTTCTGCTTTATCCGTCACAATATGATTCCTCCTCAGACCCTATCCTTTAACTTCCAGGCGATTTCCGGCTTATGCTACGAAGCGCCGGCCTCATGGAGTATAGAATGAGTGGTTAACGTTACTCAGAGCGATGTTTTGTATCGGTTATACCTATATTTAGTTGATGCTTGGCACGATTTACAACTCGGAAGACCAACACCCAGGTAATGGGCATGCTGACCACAAGGAGAATGATGGTAAATAGTGGAAGGGTATCCAGTATTCGATCCAATAGCAGGCCTACAACCAGGGAGGCGAAGATCACCACTAAAGTCAGTACGCCCACCTGTACTCCGACTGAAATCAGAGCTTTCCTGATTCGCTTTTGATTATCTAATTTATCCGAGTTTTCATCCCCATTCATGCGCAGGGATTATATCATAGTGAAATTTAGAACGTCAATGTGAAATTTGGAACGTCTTTCTACAATATATTCTAACCTGCTCCAATTACAATGCTGCTTCAGGTTCCGCGCCTCTTCGTTTAGAACAAGGCTGCTGCTGCGGTTGTGCCCCATTCGAAGAACGGGGCTATCAGCGTACCCATCAGGATGATCCCAACCGTCAGTACGGTCAACGCCAGGGCATAAGGTCTAGAGATGGGAAGAGGCTCACTCTCGTGCTCCGAGCGGAACAGGTAGACCACCTTGAGAACGGTCAGGTAGTAGTATAGGCCCACAATGGAATTGATGATCCCTACAATAGCAAGCCAGTAATATTCGGCATCCACTGCCGCTGCAAAGACCAATACTTTGCCGATGAACCCGCCCAGCGGCGGCATACCGGCCAGAGAAAGGAAAGCAACGAGTAGTGCAATCGCAAGCCAGGGCGAGCGGCGGCTCAACCCGGCGTAATCTGCAATCTCATCCGAACCTACCACCTTCCAGAAGGCGACCACGACACCGAAAGCTGCCAGGTTGGTGAGCATATAAGCCGCCAGGTAATATACCACGCTGGTCATGCCCAAAGGAGAGAAGGCTACCACACCGATCAAGGCGTAGCCGGCATGTGCGATGGAGGAATATGCCAGCATGCGCTTGATATTTCTTTGCGCCAGAGCCAGAGAGTTGCCCAGCGTCATGCTTGCTACGGATAGTACAGCCACGATGGCCGTCCAATAAGGCATGCTTTCTGGGAAAGCGACCAGCAGGACTCTCATCAAGACTGCAAATCCGGCTGCCTTAGAAGCGGTGGACAGGAAACCAGTTACCGGAGTGGGTGCGCCTTCGTACACATCGGGAGCCCAGAAATGGAAAGGAACAGCAGAAATTTTGAAACCAAACCCTACCAATACCAACAACAGCGCCCCAAGCAGAGGCAGCAGGGCAACTCCACCTTCTTGAATAACCAGAGCCAGGTTATAAATACTGGTGGTACCCGCAAATCCATATAGCAAACTGAAACCGTACAGCATAATGGTGGAGGTCAGCGCGCCGAAGAACAGGTATTTGAAGCCTGATTCGGTGGATTTCTTGTCCCGGAGCACAAAACCGGCCAATACATACAGTGGGATGGAGGTCGTCTCGATTGCCAGGTAGAGCATGATCAGGTCACCAGCGGAAGCCATCAAGCCCATCCCCAGGGTGGCGACCAAGAGCAGCAGGTAAAACTCCCCACGTTCCCCTAATCTTTCCACGTCCATTGCAAATAAGGCCGTAACCGCCGCTCCGAACAGGAAAATCATCTTGAAGATGAAGGCCAACCAGTCAAAACGCAGCAAGCCTCCCCACAACAAAACTGGTTCAGGTCCAGGCCGCCCGGCAAACAAGGCGACTATCGCAATCAAGAATAGTCCGCCCGCGGTCAGCCAACCCAGCATTCGGCGCTGCTCGCGGGGAAGGATCAGTTCCGTGACCAGAATCAATTCTGCCAATACCAACAAACCAATTTCTGGCAAAATGGCAATGAACATTTCGGCGGTGAAACTGAAATCGATCACTTATGCACCTCCAAGCAGGCTCAGCACCAGGTTAACACCCGAGGAGACCAACGGTACCATCAGCGCCGGGAAAACGCCTAATGCAATCAGGATGATGCTCAACATCCCCAGGGCTACTTTATCGAGAGCTGTTACATCTCCAATATTATGGTGCTCTAGCTCATCGGGCACTTGTCCAAAGAAGACTCGCCCGGTAATTCGCATGATATACGAAGCAGTAATTACGATGGATATGGCTGCCACGATCGCTACGATCGGCATCACCCTCCATACACCCATGAAAATCGGGAATTCGGCGACAAAGCCAGACAGGCCCGGCATTCCCATGGATACCAGGCCGCCCACGATAAAGGCGATCGCCACCCATGGCATCCTGGTAACGAACCCACCCAGCTCTGGGATATTGCGGGTGTGAGCCCGGTCATAGACCATGCCGACGACTGCAAAGAAGAGAGCCGTCATCACTCCGTGGGAAAACATCTGGATGCCCGCCCCAAGCAATCCCTCTCGCGTCAGGGTAGCGAAACCCAGCATAACCAGGCCCATATGGGAGACCGAGGAGAAACCAATAACATATTTGAAATCTGTTTGTACGAGGGCTATAAAGGCGCCGTAAACTACATTGACCGTTGCCAGACCCAGGATCAACCAGCGCCAGTAAATGGCCCCTTCCGGTAAGAGCATGATCCCGACTCGCAGAGCAGCAAATGCGCCCAGCTTCATCAGCACGCCCGCATGGAACATCGAGACGGCTGTAGGAGCTGCCACGTGGCCATCCGGGCTCCAGTTATGGAAGGGGAAGATACCGCCCAGGACGGCAAAACCGAAGAAAACGAAGGGGAACCAGAAGATCTGAAAGTTGGTAGAGAAATTTGCGGTAGCCAGCTGTTGCATATCGAAGGTGTTCAGGCCTGAGCTGAAATACATTGCCAGCCCACCGACCAAGGAGAACACCGAGCCGATGAACAAGTACAAGGTAAGTTTCATGGCAGCATATTCGCGCGTCTGTTTCCACCCCCAGATGGCGATCAACAGGAACATTGGGAAGACCGCAATTTCATAGAAGAAGATAAGCATGAAAAGGTCCTGCGCCACGAAGACACCGAATACGCCGGTCGCCAGGATAAAGAGGAAGGCGAAAAACTCACGCGGCCGGTCATCGATCCCCCACGAGATCAATACACCCGTGAACATCACGATACCCGTCAGGAGCACCAGCGGGGCGTTTATCCCGTCAATACCCACCGAGTAGCTGATCCCTAAGGCAGGCAGCCATTCGTACCTCTCGGCAAACTGGAAACCACCTGCGGCGATATCATAGGAAAAGTATGCCCAGGTGGATAAGAACAGGGCCAGGAGCGAGGCTGCCAGGGCGGTAACGCGGATCTCATCCCGGCGCTCCGCGGGCATCAAAAGGATCAACAAGCCTGTGATGATCGGTGTAAAAACGATGACGCTCAAAATCGGAAATTGCATTGTTCACCTCGAAACGGAAATTCGGTGACCGGTTCCTGAATAAGTAGAAAAGCTCAAGCGCCAAACAGCGCTGTGACGGCCCGGTTGATCACGTCCAAGATCCAGGCCGGCCAAACGCCAATAAACAGCATCAACGCCATCAAGGGGGCGATTACCAGCACTTCGCGAGCGTTGATCTCCGTCACATGCCCCACCCAGCGCGAATTGAGCGGACCTTGCAACAGCTTGGCGATCCCTTTCAGGACATAGGCGCCGGTGAATAAGAGGCCTATCATGCTCAAAGCTGTGAAGAGGGTAAAGACCGGCCAGGCGCCCCGTACGACCAGGAACTCGGAGATGAAGCCGTTAAGACCAGGTAGCCCGAGGGAGGCCATTGACACGAAAATCAGGATCCCGCCATATACCGGGATCAAGGGAAAAAGCCCGCCATACTCGCGCAAGTCGCGAGTATGTAGCCGGTCGTAGATCACGCCGACCAGGAAAAACATGCCAGCCGCGGATAAACCGTGGTTGAACATTTGCAGGACGGCTCCGTTCAAAGCGATAATGGCATGCTCGGTGCCGGTCGCCCAGGCCGCCGCTGCGATGCCCAGCACCACAAAGCCCATATGATTGACCGACGAATACGCAACCAGGCGTTTGAAGTCTTCCTGCCCGTAAGCCGCCAGAGCGCCGAAGATGATCGCCAGAGTCGCCAGCAAGGCCAGCGCCCCGGCAAAATAACGCGCCTCTTCCGGGTATAGAGGTAATACCAGGCGCAGGAAACCGTAGGCGCCCAGCTTCAGCAGCACCCCGGCCAGGATCATCGAGCCGGCGGTAGGCGCTTCAGTATGCGCATCGGGCAGCCAGGTGTGGAAGGGCCAAACCGGCACCTTGATAGCAAAGGCGATTACGAAAGCCCAAAATGCAATCGCCTTTACCGTTCCAATCGGAAGGCCAAACAGGGAGCCATCAATTGCGGTCCACTGCTGGAAAAGAACTGGCAGGTCGAAGGTGCCTGAAACGACGCCGATCATTTGGATGGCCAGGAGCAAACCCAAAGAGCCAGCCATGGTATAGATCATGAATTTGAAGGAGGCATAGTTACGGGCCTGGACCTTGCGGCCGCCCCAAATCACGCGCTCGCCTTTCTCGCTGCCCCACTGGTTGATCAGGAAATACATTGGGACCAGGCCGATCTCCCAAAAAACGAAGAAGAGCAGCAGGTCCAAGGACAGGAACACACCCAGCATGCCCGTCTCCAGCATCAGGAACAGCCCCATGAAAGAGCGCACACGCTCTTTGATGTTGAAGGAAGCCAGGATGCACAAGGGGGTCAGCAGCGCCGTCAGCAAGACCATGGTAATGGATAACCCATCCACGCCCAGGTGATAAGACGACCCAATGGCTTCATACCACAAGTATTGTTCCTGGAACTGGAAACCTGGCTGGGCAGGCTGGAACTGGAACCACAGCACCAAGGCCAGCGCCAGTGGAACCAGGCTGCCCACCAGAGCCACCCAGCGGATCAGGACGGTCTCGTTCTTAGGCAGCATCACTACCAGGATCGCTACCAGGACGGGAGAAAATAAAATGAGGGTGAGCAGGTTATTTACGATGAAATCCATCGATCGCTCCTAGGGTTGCAGTCCAAAAAACAGGAAATAAGCCATCGTACTCAAGGCTAAAACCACCGCTATCAGCATATACTGCTGGAGCTTGCCTGTCTGCACGAACCGGAATCTCTGCCCAAGACGTTTGACACCTTCACCTACGAAATCGCCGAACCCATTCACCACTGGTGTATCGATGTAATTCCTAAAAGCGCTACCCACCCTGGTGCTGACGAAGGCAATGCTATGAAGGATCCCATCGATGATGCCCTGGTCGACCCAGCGATATGTAAAGGTCTCGGCGATCCAGCGGGAAGGGCGCACGAACGCAAAATCGTATAGCTCGTCGAAATAATACTTATTCTCAAGCCATTTATAAAAGGTTCCCAGGGGTTGCCGGAGGGGGTCTGTCTCAGAGGTTATATTGCGGTAGACCACCCACCCGAGGAACAGGCCACCCAGGGCAACTACCAGGGAGGTCAGCAAAGGCACGGCACTGAATTCCACCGCATGGATCGGTTCGAGCAATGTCTCCCCGACAAAATGGTTGAACCAGCTCGGCAGCAGGCCTCCAATCAGGGGGAAATGTTCAGGGATACCAACCCACCCGGCAGTTATGGCAAAGAAAGCCAGGATGACCAGGGGCACGGTCATCGTCCAGCCGGTCTCTTGCGCATTGCGAGCCGCCTCTGTGCGGGGCTCCCCTAAAAAGGTCAAGGTAATCTGGCGCATGGTGTAAAAGGCAGTAATCAGGGCTGAAACAGCCAGGACCAGGAAAACTGCGAAATGCTGGTGTCCAAAGGCATCTGCCAGGATCTCATCTTTCGACCAGAACCCGGCTGAGAAAAGCGGGAAGCCGGACAACGCCAGGCCGCCGATCAGGAAGGTCCAGAAAGTGACCGGCATCTTGGATTTGAGCCCGCCCATATTGAACATATTCTGGGGATCAACGTGCTTGCCGGTATGCAGCACGCCGTGTTCCATACCATGGATAACAGAGCCGGAGCCAAGGAACAGGAGCGCTTTGAAGAAAGCGTGCGTTACAAGGTGGAATGCCGCGGCTACATAGGCGCCAATCCCGAGCGCGGCGATCATATAACCCAGCTGGGATATCGTGGAATATGCCAGCACACGCTTGATATCGTTTTGGGCCAGGGCGATCGTAGCCGCGAACAGCGCCGTGAAGGACCCGATGAAGGCCATCACCATCAAAGTCGGAGTCAGGGGGCCGCCCTCCACCCAACCTGCCGAAAGCAGGGGGAACATGCGAATGACCATATAGACGCCTGCGGAAACCATGGCGGCTGCATGGATCATGGCCGAAACCGGGGTAGGGCCTTCCATCGCATCCGGAAGCCAGACGTGTAGAGGCCACTGGGCCGACTTGCCTACCGTACCCAGGAACAGCAGCAAGCCGATCAACCCGGCTGCCGATAGTCCCAAAAAGTTGCCTACTGCAGGTGTTGCTGCTAAGGTATGTAAAACTTCTTCGCTATAGAGGATTTCCCGGAAATTGAGCGTCCCGGTAATCGAGTACAGGTAAGCGATGCCCAATAGCATGAACATGTCCCCAACCCGGGTTGTGATAAAGGCTTTGATCATGGCTGCCCGGGCTGATGGTTTGGCATACCAGAAACCGATCAACAGGTATGAGCAAAGGCCCATGATTTCCCAGCCCACGAAAAGGGTCAGCAGGTTATCCGAGACAACCAGGGCATACATGCCAAACGCAAACAGGCCGATAAAGGCAAAGAAACGCGAGTACATCGGCTCGATAGAAGGAACGACATGTGTATGCCCGTGATCATCCCTTACGGTTGCACCATGGGGGGGTAATCCCGGTTGGTCTTGGTCACCCTTGGGTTGCCCGAAGTTGTGGTAGCCGACGCTGTAAATGAAGATCATCAGCACCGTCCAGGCCACAAAAAAGAGTGTTACCGCCGACAATGGGTCAATCTGCACCCCGATCTGGAACCAGGTATCCCCAGTTGGTAGCCAAGAAATGGAAGACAAGAAGGGATGCGCTCCCAGGTGCTCGACCTGCAAAGCCCTGGCAAAGACCACCATACTTCCCAGCCAGGAGAGTAAAGCCGCCCCCACCCCTATCGTATGGCTGAGGGCTTTCGACTTATTTGTGAACAGAACGATCAGGAAAAATGCCAGGAGCGGTGGTAAGGGGAGAAGCCAGATTAATGTCTCAGTTGCCATGATGCCTCCGTAAAGCCGGAATCCGGTTCCGCTTTACCTGCCTGTTACCATTTCAACAAAGTAAGCTCATCCGCTGCTACCGTGCGATGGCGCCGGTAAACAGAGATAATTAATGCCAGGCCGACAGCTACTTCTGCTGCCGCTACGGCCAGCACGATAATTGCAAACGCCTGCCCGGCAATAAATTCAGGTGCGCGATACCGCCAAAAAGCGACCAGGTTGATATTGACGGCATTCAACATCAGCTCGATACCCATCAACATAGCCACAGCATTCTTGCGGGCGAGTACTCCGAACATACCGATGCAGAAGAGAGCCGCGGCAAACATCAGGTACCAGGAAAGGGGGATCATATTCTTTTCTCCCGCGCGATCATGATCGCTCCAATCAAGGCCCCCAAAAGAAGAACAGAGGCCAGCTCAAATGGTATCAGGTAAGCGTTTGGAGATACCAGCGCTACACCTAGCTGCCGTAGCGGATCAGCGCCTGCTGCCAAGGGCGGCAAAGGAGAAGAAAATCCCTCCCAGCTGCCAAACATATACGCCAATCCAGCGAAAAGCGCCAGCGCTACAAGCCCTGCCAACCACCATTGGGCATTGAGCTGCTTGGGAAAATCATCCACCAGAGTCCTGGTCATCATTACCGCGAAGATGATCAGGATGGATATCGCTCCAATATAGATCACCACTTGCGCTACAGCCAGGAAACCGGCGTTTAGTAAAACATAAAACACCGCTACACCAAACAACGCCAGGATCAGCCATAAGGCAGCGTGAATGAGGTGGCGTGAGGTAACCACCATCAGCGCGGAGCCGAGGGTTACTACGGCGGTTACAAGAAACACGATTTGTAGAGCTGTCATACACACACTCCTAACTAGGAGATTTCCGAGGCCCGGCTTTCGGATGAGATCGCTACAGGCCGAGGTTCTGCTACTCTCTTGCGTTCCGTCGGACCATAGCGGTTCAGAAAATATATGGTTCCGGCAATCAAAAGGATATTCGCCAGGGTGAAGACTAATACAACCACCGGGGTAGAGGCATTTTCCAACAGTTTCGCCAGGAGAGCCGTCACCATTACCAATACCAGTGCAAGCGGTGTAAGGAATTTCCAGCAAAAACTTAACATATGGTCAATCCGCACACGCGGTAAGGAATATTTCACCCACATGATAACGAAGTATAAAATGAAAGCTTTAATGAAGAAGTAAATTACCCCTAAAATTGGGTAAGCTTCAGCTCCCGGGCCGCGCCATCCCCCCAAGAACAGGGCTGAGAACAAGGCGCCAAAGGTCAGAGCATGCAGGAGCTCACCCGCATAAAACATACCGAATTTCATGCCGGTATACTCGATATGGAAACCGGCTACGATCTCCGATTCGGCTTCGCCCAGGTCGAAGGGCGCCCGTCCTAATTCTGCCTGTGCCGAAATCAGGAAGATCAAAGCCGCGAGCGGAGATAGCACGATATACCAGACTTCCTGGGCGGCGATGATTTGGTTAAAACCCATACTGCTTGCCAGAATGACTGGCACCAGCAGCGAAATCACCATCGGCACTTCAAACGAAATCAACACCGCAATCGAACGAAAGGCTCCTAAAAGCGCATATTTGTTATTGGAAGCCCATCCAGCCATGATAACCGCTAAGGCGCCCAGGGCGCCAACTGCTACGATATAGAGCACACCGACATCCAGGTCTGTACCGTAGATCCCCGGGCCAAATGGAATAACTGCCCATAGCAAGAGTACGGTCGCCAGGGCCATGATTGGCGCCAGGTTGTAAATAAACCGGTCTGCACCCTGAGGGGTGATATCTTCTTTGATCAAAAGCTTGATAACGTCTGCAATTGGTTGGATCAGGCCATATGGACCTAAACGGTTGGGGCCAAATCTGTCTTGCAGGCGGGCTACCACTTTTCTCTCAACCCAGACCAACAAAATGTCGACCAGTAAGACGATCGTTGCCACAGCCGCAACCCCTAACAGAGCCAGAATCACTGTAATCAGCCCCTCGCTCAATCCCCAACCGGCCATTAAAGTACTCAACCAATCGGCAATGACGTTTATAGGATCGTTAAAAAATGTCATCGTACTCTCCTTATAATTCCCGAGACGCTAGAGCTATCTCCCACCTATTAATAAATCGTTTTTAACACAAGGAAAAGGCTGATGGAAGCCTCCCTCAGCCTCTATTTGGGTATAAGGTCATTTTATCTGCCATCGGATTTGTCACACCCACTCCAAGGCACCTTTACGCCAGACGTAGGCGAGTCCAGCAACCAAAATCAGAATGAATAGGATCCCTACGACAACCGCAAACAAAGGTAGCAGACCAAAAGCCACCGCCCAGGGGTATAAAAATATCAATTCCACGTCAAAAATCAGGAATACCAGCGCGTAGATATAGTATTGGACGTTGAACTTCACATACGTTTCACCATGCGTTTCAATTCCGCATTCGTAGGTCTGGTTTTTTAATGGGTTTGGCTTTCGGGGGGCAATGATACGTGGGATTAATAGAGCAAGGCCCGGGAAGATTGGTGCGAGTAAGAGAAATATTCCGATGTACAACCAATCGTTTGGCATGAACACTCCTTATGCAGTTGGTTGAGGAGACTTCTTGTAGCCCCGAAATTAGAAGTACCACGGGTTCATATACCTGTAAATACTACCAGCGGGATAACGCACAAATTTTACCATAATTTAATTTGTATTGAAAATTTTTACACAAAATATGTGACCAATTACGCAATTCTATCTACCCGAAGACCTTTACCAGTAGAATCTAGAGAATTGGAGTCCTGGCCTAAACCTATGGAACATAACAGGTATAATCCACAGTGGAGAGTGCCTTAGCCTTATCCACTTCCACTGCTTTTGACCGGACAGCAAGAACGCGTTAAAATATTCTACCTATCTTGAACCGAAAAGAGGAATCATATGCTTTCTCCTGAAAAAGAAATTATCACCACAGAAGATGCACCCAAAGCCCTAGGGCCTTACTCAGCAGGAATCCGGGCCGGAAATATGGTCTTCACGGCCGGTCAAGTCGGAATAGACCCGGCGACAGGTAAATTGGTCGAGGGAGGTATTGAAGCTCAAACCCGGCAGGTATTGCGCAACGTGCAGGCGGTCCTGAGAGCAGCCGGTTCCGAGTTAGATCGCGTGGTGAAAACCACGGTTTTCATCGAAGATATGAACGAGTTTTCGAAAATGAACGCCATATACGCCGAGTTTTTCAAGGAAAAGCCCCCTGCTCGCTCTACGGTCCAGGTAGCCGCTCTTCCCCTGGGAGCTGCCGTTGAAATCGAGGCTGTTGCCTTTACAAGGCTCCAAACAGACGGGTGAGGGCGATTCTACTCAACAGGTATCGATAGCCGGCACGCCGGTCTCAGCGCCTAACGCTGGCCAGTCCTGCCCATTTCCTTCGCTTCCATGACTCTCGTCTCCGTGATCGTACCGTGTTACAATGAACAGGCCACGATCGGCCTGTTATTGAATGCTTTATATACACAGACCTTTCCACGCCAGGAAATGGAAGTGATTATCGCCGATGGGTTGTCAGAAGACTGCACCCGGCAAGAAATCGAAGCTTTCCAACTCGCGCATCCCCAACTTAAAATTAAGGTAGTGGACAATCAAAAACGAAACATTCCTTCCGGCCTGAACCGGGCCATCACTACTTCGAATGGAGAGTTCATCATACGGTTAGATGCGCATTCTATCCCTTACCCGGATTACGTAGAGCGTTGTGTGAGCGCACTGCAATCTGATTTGGGGGAAAATGTCGGCGG
>CAZAQS010000035.1:0-10914 GCA_964486825.1 uncultured Anaerolineaceae bacterium
TATAATAAATGAATATTACGCAGCCTGGGGTGATAAGAGTTGTATAAACCCCAGGAAGCATCGTGCTGAAGGAGGAAGTAATCGATTTATGTGCGGACGATTCACGATGACTGTTGATCCAGCGCAGCTGCAGGACACCTTTCCCTGGCTTCAAGTACCGGAGGAATTACAGCCGCGCTATAATATCGCGCCAACACAACCTGTCGCTGTGGTCCCTAATAACGGAGAGAACCGCCTGGAGTATTTCCAATGGGGGTTGATCCCTTCCTGGGCGAAGGACCCATCGATCGGAAACCGGATGATCAATGCCAGAGCAGACACCCTGGCTGAAAAACCAGCCTTCCGGGCTGCATTCCGCCGTAGACGTTGCCTGGTCTTGGCGGATGGGTTCTTCGAGTGGCGAAAAGAACCGGGACAGAAGGCCAAACAACCCATGTATATCCGGCTCCAAACTGGTGAGCCCTTTGCATTCGCAGGCCTATGGGAAGTATGGAATTCAGCAGATGGGTCTCAAATCCTATCTTGTACGATAATTACCACTGAGCCGAATGAATTGGTAGGAGAGATCCATAATCGTATGCCGGTCATCCTGCCAGAAGAGGGTTATGTATCCTGGTTGGACCCGTCTGAAAAGCAGCCAAAAGACCTGCAGGACTTATTGCGACCTTACCCATCCGGTGAGCTTATGGCATATCCCGTTTCGACCGTGGTAAACAGCCCGAGCAACGACACACCAACTTGCGTGTTGCCGCTAACTCAGAGCTAAAAACTGAATCCGTCTAGTGGGTTGGTGGTCGTAGAAGCTCCAATACCTTTAAGGGGTAAGTGTTGGAAGATCGCATTAACAAACTGAAGTCCACCGGCCGCCAGGTTATTCAATTTCTGGACAGGTCCTCGGGAGGCGTATTCGGAATCCTGTTTGATACGGTCACAGGGTTTTCCAAATCGCGCGGGCCTGAAGCTGCGGCTTCGATCACCTATTTTTTTTTATTCTCAATTTTTCCCCTACTGTTGTCGGTGGTATCGATCGGCAGCTATTTTTTAGAAGTGGGCCAGATCCGTTTACAGGTTGTACGAATTGTCCATGCGATTGTGCCAGTCGAGCCAGAGCTTATCGTGCAGAATATCGAAGAGGTGTTGGAATCCCGAGGGGCCTTTGGTTTTATTGGGGTAATCGGCCTGGTGTGGTCCGCTTCTGCAGCCTTCACGATCCTTTTTCGGAATATCAACCGGGCATGGGTGCGGGCAGAACCTCTGAATGTCTTGCTCACACGCCTTGTTGGAGTCCTATTCATCTTCGGCATCGTTCTATTGCTTGTGTTGGTACGTTTTGCAAGCGCAGCCGTCAACCTACTTCCTGCCCTTGGAATTGAGTTCACCGAAGGTTTCTACGACACCTACTTGTGGTTGGCTATTTCTTCATTAATACCCTTATTGCTGACCTTTTTGATGTTCCTGGGGTTGTACCGCTGGATCCCAAACACGAAGGTGCGCTGGTCGGAAGCATTTTGGGGAGCCTTACTCGTGGCGATCGGTTGGGAGTTAAGCACCAATATCTTTACCTTAATTTTAAGTGCTGGAATTTTGGAGTACCAGGTGGTGTACGGGTCCTTAGGGACGATGATTGCGTTGCTTTTCTGGTTATACATTAACGTGATGATCATTTTATTTGGCGCCCACCTGAGCGCAAATATAGCGCGCCACCAGCGCCCTCCGCCTCAGAAACCGGCTGAAACCCAGGAGGTAATTTAATAAAGAATGGATCCTGAAAGGTTGATGACAACCTCGTTGAGATCAGTTGCCTGGGGAGGAGTCGCCGGGCAAGTGATGGCTGCCGGGTTAGATGCAGTGGACCCTTTTAAGGCGGTAAAATCGCACCTGAACCGGGATGGAGACAGGCTGAGCATATCTGGGAAGAATTATGACTTAAGCGCCTACAGGCGGATCTATCTCTTTGGAGCTGGCAAGGCCGGGGTGCCTATGGCACGCGCGGCTGGGGAGCTTCTTGGAAGCCGATTAGCAGGTGGCTTGGTCATTGTCAAAGAAGGATATTCGGGTGATTCAGCAGATATAGCAGCGAGGGGCGTCGAGATCGTTGAAGCAGGCCATCCAATCCCTGACCAACGCGGGCAGGAAGCTGCCTCACGAATGCTCCATAACCTGGAGCAGCTCGGCGCGGAGGACCTTGCGGTGTGCCTGATTTCAGGGGGCGGCTCAGCGCTGATGCATATCCCGGCCGGTCAAATTTCCCTGGAAGACCTGCAAGCGCTGACCGGGATCCTGTTATCGGTAGGCGTTGATATCACTGAAATCAATACCCTTCGCAAGCACCTGGATAAAATTAAAGGAGGCGGCCTTGCCCGGGCAGCTGCGCCTGCCGAAGTGATCACTCTGGTGCTTTCTGATGTCGTCGGGGACCCACTGGACGTGATCGCTTCCGGACCTAGCGTGCCGGATAGCAGCACTTTCCAAGATGCATGGCAGGTGTTGGAACGGTATAAGATCGTAGCCCGGGTTCCAGGCAGCATCAGGGAACACTTGCAGAGAGGTTTGCGAGGTGAAATTCAGGAGACTCCCAAGGCGGGAGACTCGATCTTTCAGAGGGTTCACAACGAAATCGTAGGGAATAATGCCCAGGCGGCCGAAGCGGCTGCACAAGCTGCTCGCTCGGCTGGGTTCCTTACACTGGTATTAACTTCACGGTTACAAGGAGAAGCCAGGCATGCAGGCCGCGCTTTAGGGGCGTTGGTCCGGCAGGTTGTGAGCAGTGGCAGGAATAAGCCGGTTTGCCTGATAGCGGGTGGAGAAACTACGGTGACGATCTCCGGCGATGGCAAAGGCGGCAGGAACCAAGAGCTGGCTTTGGCAGCGGTCGAGGGGCTAAGTGGGTTGGATGGAGTGGGCCTGCTTTCCCTTGCGACGGATGGGGGCGATGGACCGACTGATGCAGCCGGTGCAGTGGTAACCGGTGATAGCCTGGCGCGGAGCGTGCTGCTTGGGCTTGACCCACGCGAGTACATGGCACGAAATGACTCATATCACTTCTTCGAAGCGCTGAATGATCTAATAAAACCTGGCCCTACCCAGACCAATGTGAATGACCTGTGTTTCCTTTTTATTACCTGAGAATATAGCTCAAGCTTTATCTATGCCCAGCCAACTTAAGCGAATAAGCAGGGGGATAAATACCAGGGCAGCCACAAAATGGAACATGACCAGGACCCCAAAAGCCAAAGCGCTGCCGCCCGGGAAGGGAGCAGCCGAGGGATTAGCCATTAACCCCAGGTTCGGCAGGATCGAAAGGATCAATGCTATAGTGGCAATAACCAGGTAGGTACGGGTTGGATTCGCCGAGCGCTTGATAACGAGCATATAAACGAGAACACCCAGGCCTGTCCCGATCAGGGTAAAGATCATGATACTGCCAGTCTGCAAGGGTGGAAATTCGCGCGGCAAGTCCAACACAGCGAAAAGAATTACCCTGACGATCTGGTTTGCGATAACCGCAGCAGCCATAGATGCCAACCCTGCCCCCAGTATGCTTGTTGTAGTTGGCTTGCGTGAGCGAACGGTACGAGAGGCTAAATTATCGGTTTCCATTTTCACTCCAGTATCGGGCCCCCAAGGATGTCAAAAATTTCCAAATCCATTCAAAACCAGAAATAATTTACCCCATTAATATCCAAATTATACCAACCAGTTCAACAAGATGTTATGGCGCAATTATGGAAATTTCAATTGTAAATTCACCAGCCGCGCTAATTTCAATAAGCGCCATGGGAAAAGGTAAGAAATGTCCGGATGGGAAATCAAAATCGGGATCTTCGGGCTGGCTCATGTATTCGTAAGAATCGGAGAATGCGCTGAACAACATTTCTTCCGAAGACAGAACCTGTACCTGAACCCCATCCTTTAGACCCCACAGCCGGCCTTGGGTGAGTTTGTTATCGGTGTATTGATTTCCCCAACCAGGAATTAAGCGAAGAGCCGGGTCGATTGCCAGGGGAATCTGAACAGTCAACGGTGCGCCTGTCCTGTAGCTTGCTGTGAAACCGGTGGGAGAAAACGAGAAGATTTTCTGCAGGCTGCCATCAGGTGCGCTGAAGGACAAGCTCTCTGCACTGATCTCTACATCATAATCCTCCCAGGAAGGCGTAGAAAAACCGGCCGGTATCTCACTGAAGGCGCCCCGATATTGGGCAGGGTCGCCTGCTACCCCTTTCGCAGGATCCCATATCATCGGGTCTCCCATACCCACGATAAATTGGGATGAAGGAGCGATGACCTGGTGAACGCCATCTGGCCCACGCCAAAAGGCATAGGATAGGTAGCCACCACGGGATTCGAAAAGGAGAAATATATCTTGGGAAGCCATTATATATTCCTTCTCTCCGTCCCAATCCAGGTCCTGGGCTGCAAAGCAAATTCCGCCCGTCCCTGAAGACGAGGGGCAGAACGCCTGCAGGTCGCTATCTTCCCAGCGGGAGGCAGCCAGCAGGTGTCCAATCTGGCCAAAATAATTGGCGCGCAAAGAAGCCAGGGAAGGGTGCGGTAGGATTGGCGGCGCTAACAGCGCTTCAAAAGCCTGCCACGCAAGCGCCGAAGCGGTGTTATCCGGAGCACGTTTAAGCTCTTCGGAGAGCAATGCCGGGACCTGGTCGATGGTGAGCCCGTAGCTAAAACCTGTTGCATCTGTAGAAGTAGGCGTGAAAGATTCGGTCCCCATGCGCCAGTACGCCTGGGTTGGATCGAATGCTTTTCCAGATGAGCGCCTGGGTGTTACAGCGACCAATTCAGCTGAGGACATTGGTCGGATCCAGGGGCGAGACCTCAGGTAGTTCAATGTTTGGGTTGCCGCAGTCGGGTTGCCCCAGGAGGTTTGGGAAAAATCACCTCCCATTACTACGAAAGGCCTGCCATCAGGATCTGATGCGGTTTGCAGCAATACACGCCGTATTTCCATGGACGGGCCGGAGTAGGTTGCCTGGTCTGATTGAAGCAGCACCCGGCTGAGCGAGGAAAAATCTACCAGGGTGGAGGCCTGCCAGCGGGAAACGAATGGGCTCAGGCTGTATGATTCCCCAGCAGACAGGTTATCTTCCTGGACCGTAAAATACTCCTGGTCATATGTGGGTAAAGCCGGTAAAGCTGGGTTTGATAGGATAAGCCGGTGCTGCCCGAGCTCTTTTTGGTTATCAGCAGACCAGGCGCCCGGATGAGTGGTCGTATAAAGGATGGTATTGGGCTTCAGGTCGAAGGCCTTCATCAGCTGGCTGGACTGGATGGTGAACTTCGGGAATAACGAACTCAGGGGACCATCTAATAAGCCTGGTTGTAGGAGGAAGGGGGTTGTATCCGGTAGGATAAGCAGGTCCTGGGAAGCCAGCTTTCGCACCCGGTCCAGAGCCCCGGTATAGTCCAAAGCAGAGAGCGTGGTAGGCGTCTTGATATCTAGCAGCAAAACAGGAAAGCGGGAGCTTTCGACGGCATCCATCAAGCCGCGTAGCCCGTGCCGGTCACTGGAAGGGCCGGTATGAGCCCCGTCCAGGCGTCGTAGGGCTTGAGAGGGGGTGTAAGCAGGGAAGGTATTCCAGAAAGCAATTGTTACGGGCAAGCGAGGCGGCGGTTGGGCATCCGAGCGAACAGGGCCAAGAGAGGAGACCGGTTGGGGTGAACCACTCTCGGTTAAAAAGGCCTGGATGCGAAAACTTTTCCCGGCAACATTTTTGTCGAGACTGACCGTCAGGGTATCAAGGGCAGGGTTGCGCACAACCCGCATCCGCAAGCCCTTTCTGACCTCTCCACCCGGCTCCAGGGCGACAAGAGGCCCGGAGGACGGAATTATCAAAAGCAAGTCCCAATCGAAGCCAGCTTGAGCATCGATTGGCAAACGTCTTTCACCCCCGGGATGAGAGTCGACTGCCAGGTAGAGGTCAAACTCATCCTGGGGATCGTAAGACAGCAGATCCAGGCGGATCTGCAAGTCAGAGTGGAATCGGCGGGTATACAGGCTGACGAGCTGGTGAGAGTCCTGTCCGGTACCAGGAGCGGATAGGAGGCGCAAGTCGGTGTACCGCCAGGGAGGCGGGGCGCTGGTCTCTTCAATGGGAAGGCAGGATGCCAGGAGGGAGAGGGCGACTAGCAAAACAAGGGAGACTCGCCAGTTGGGTCTCATAAGGCGCCTACCGGACTTGTACTTCATGAACGTGATTCTGATTCCAGCTCCTGGAAAAGGAACCAATCTCCTTTGCGATGGTTTGCATCTTTTGGGGCCCGGTCATAGTACAGGTCAAACACTCGCCCGCTATCCGTACTTACCCTGAAGTGGAATTGGCCCACCCCCCACGACCCACGCCGGCTTGCTGCCGCAGCGTGCTGGGGCTGCATATTGCGCGCCATACGTCCCCGGCGCCGGAAATCAACCCATTCGCGCAGTACCTGCGTCACGCGGAAAGTCTCCCCTCTCCAGGTAAACGCGTCGGGAGGCCCGGGAGTTTTTTCAAGTTGGGGCGGCTCATCAAATTGGACTTCGATGGGCTCGCCGATGAATTTTTTCGGTCTTAGCTCCATACTGTGGTTAATCTAATAAATTTGCATACCCTACGAACCTCAGTCTGCCGCTGCCGGCGCTGAGCCAGTTGCTGGACGGGGAGATTGTAAGGGATCCAATTCCTGTTCGAGCTGGTGGCGAAACTGCTGAGTATACAGGCGATAATAGTGACCACGTTGGCGCAGCAGCTCGGCATGGTTACCGATCTCAGCGATACGCCCATTCTCTATGACAAGGATACGGCCGGCTCGCTTAATCGTGGAGAGGCGATGGGCTATCACGAAGCTCGTACGGCCCTGCATGAGGGTTTCCATGCCTTTCTGGATGAGAGCTTCTGTCAATGTATCCACAGAGCTGGTGGCTTCATCCATGATGAACAGCTCGGGTTCGGAGAGCACAGCCCGCGCCAGGCTGATCAGCTGCTTTTGCCCGACCGAGAGCAGGTTGCCGCCTTCGCCTACCTCTTCATCGTAGCCTTTATGCAAGGTTTCGATGAAATCATGAGCACCAGCCAGGCGGGCTGCCTGCTCGATCTCTTCATCGCTTGCATCCAAGCGACCATAGCGGATATTCTCACGGATGGTTCCGGAAAACAGGTGAGGGGTTTGGAGGACGATACCGATTCGAGATTGGATCGAATTCAATGAAAATTCTGTGTAATCGTGCCCACCGATGCGGATTACGCCGCGCTTCGGCTCGTAGAAACGGCACAATAGGTTGACGATGGTAGTTTTACCTCCACCGGTAGGGCCGACAATGGCAATCGTCTCGCCGGGCTGGACGCGCAGGTTGAAATCGGTCAAGACAGGAGTATCATCCTTGCCATCATCATAATAGAAGCACACATCCTCGAATTCTATCTCGCCCTGGATGCTGCCCGGGTCGATAGCGCCAGGACGGTCAGCTACATTCGGGACCGCATCAATCAGGGAGAACATTCGCTCAGCGGAAGCGATCGACTGCTGCATCTCTGCATAAACACGAGCCATATCTTGGACAGGCCACATCATGAAGGTGACGTAAGACAAGAAAGCCTGGATACCACCGATGGTCATACCACCGATCTGGGCTTGTAGTCCCCCATAGTAAACAATTAAGCCTAAAGCAATCGCACTGAGGATTTGGACGGTCGGCAGGAAAAGAGCTGAAAGCCAGGCTGCCCGATATCCGGCCCGGTACATCTCACCTGTTTTCAGGCTGAACTCGCGCATATTTTCATCTTCCCGGTTGAGGGCCTTAACGACGCGCACGCCGGTGATATTTTCGTTATACGCACCGGTGATCTTAGAGTTAAGCCTGCGAACGTTGCGAAACTCGACCAGGATCTTCTTGCGGAACTGGATGGCTACCACGATAAGAACCGGTATCAAGGCCAGGACGATCAAGGCCAGACGCCAGTTAATGATCAGCATAAAGACGGTGGCTGTGGAAATGCTCATTACCGCCCAGGTGACATCCAGTAAACCCCAGGTGACCAATTCGGCAACCCGATCGGAGTCGGAAGTAACCCGCGACATGATCCAACCAACTGGGGTGCGGCTATAGTATGAAAGAGATAAATCTTGCAGGTGGTTGAACATCTTCTGGCGCAGGTCGTAGCGCACACGCTCTCCCAAGACGCCTGCCAGATAAATGAAACTGAAGACAAACACGGATTGAAAGACGACCAGAACTGCATACAAGATCAGGATCTGGATCAATGTTTCACGATCCCCGGCGATGATCCCTTCGTCGACAATCCTTTTGCCCAGGAATGTAAAATATGAGTCTACACCTGCCGTGGCAGCAATGGCCAGCAGGAAGCCAACCATCCACTTCCAATGAGGCTTGATCTGTCCCAGGATGCGCAGAACGGTCCTGCCATTGAATTGGGTAGTAAACTCTTCTTCTTCGAACTCGAAATCAGACACCTTGCGATCCTCCAAGCTGATGTGTGGGTTCAGTAACGCTCAGCGTGGCACTACTGATCTCTCGCTCAATCTCGTCCTCGATACGGGTCTGGATATCGAAGATGCTGCGGTATGCGCCCGTTTGCTGCACAAGCTCTTCATGATTGCCGCTCTGGACGATCTTTCCCTTCTCCATGACCAGGATCAGATCGGCGTTCATCACACTCTGGATGCGGTGAGCAATGATAAAGGTCGTCCGTCCCTGCATGAGCTGCTCTAGAGCTTCCCTTATTTCGGCCTCGGTGCCTATATCCACGGATGAGGTGGAATCATCCAGGATCAGGATGCGCGGGTCTTTCAGGATTGTGCGGGCGATGGCGATGCGTTGTTTCTGGCCTCCAGAGAGGGTTACACCCTTTTCACCTACCAATGTATCGTAAGCTTGAGGGAAGGAAACGATCACGTCGTGGATTGCGGCTGCTCGCGCTGCAGCTTCGATCTCTTCCGGGGGAACATCCCGGTCAACTCCGTAGGAGATATTCTCGCGTATGCTGCGAGAGAAAAGGAAGGGTTCCTGCTCGACGATGCCGATCTGGCGGCGTAGGAAGCGGCGTGGATAACTTTTTAGGTCTTCCCCATCAAGAGTCAATTCCCCGGAGGTGTATTCGTAGAAGCGCGGCAGCAGGTTGACCAGGGTGGTCTTCCCGGACCCGGTAGCACCGAGCAAAGCTACTGATTGTCCAGGGCGGGCATGGAAGCTGATATCCTTCAAAACGGGTGTTTCCGCTTCATATTCGAAGCAAACCCTGTCAAAGATGATTTCACCCCGCAAGATACCGTTGAGCTGGTACTCTCCCTGGCCTAGCGGTTCGCGATCCTGGCGGATCACGTCCATGACGCGCCCGTAGGAAACCAGGCCCGTGGACATTTGTACGATCAATCGCCCAAGGTTGCGCATCGGCCAGATCAACCAGATCACCATCCCGGCATATGCTATATACGTACCGACTGAAATGGACCCGTTGATTGCCATCAATGCGCCCGTCAGGTAGCCCCCCAAGAGCTGGAGGGAGACCAGGATATCGGTAACAGGCCAAAACAACGAGTGCATCAGTATCAAGCTGCGCCCACGGCGATATTTTTCCCAGTTGTCACGGTCGAATTTTGCCCGTTCGTAATCCTGGCGGGCAAAGGCCTTAACTACCCGAACGCCGCTCAGATTCTCTTGTAATGTGGTAGAAAGCGTGGCTTCCTGTTCCTGGTAGGCTTCATATACTTTTGTGATCTTGCGGAAGAAAAAGATAGACGTGAGCACCAGGAATGGCACCACGATGATCGAGAAAAGCCCCAGCTGCCAGTTTAGATATAAAATCGCAGCCAGGTTGACGATGAACAAGAGCAGCACACGCCCGACCCCGATGGCCTGGTCCGCGAAAAAACGGCGCAGCGCATCGACATCCGAGGTCGAACGCGAGATCAGCTCACCGGTCGATGTTTGCGAGTGGTAGCTGAAGGACAGGCGTTGGATATGATCGAACATATAGTTACGCAGGCGCCTGGCAATGCCCTCGGCAGTACGGGCCGCCAGGCGACCGCTAATAAAGGTGAAGGTTCCTTCGAAAGCAGCCAGCGCTACAAATCCTCCTGCAATCATCAACAAAATCTGAGTAGAGGCTCCGCTCTCCAGGATGGTATCGACAAGGAAAAGCAGCAGGAGATAGGTGGCAGTCTTGGACAAGGCGGCGATGCCCTGGCTCAGTGTGGCGCCAATATATGTCCAATGAAAACCGCTCATCAACCGCCAGAGACCGGACAGGCGGTTGTCACTGACGGCTTGCTTCAGATCATATTCGAGCTTGGGCTGTTTGCCGACCGTTTTTACTGAATTTGTAGTCAATTCTTCCACTCGCATTATTATCCATCTGGACGATGCCTAGCCGGAGAAAACCACTCCTGAACGGGGTGGTAGTGCCAGGCGGGTAATCTTACCACCGATCACACGAGCCACACCACCCCCCATCAGATTCTCCAGATGGGCTCCTTCAGGAAGATGGCCCTGGATTGGGATGTCAAGAGCATAGCTTGAGTTGGCAGCATTTATCACGATCACACATGTTTCCTCCTCGAATCGGCGAAGGTAAGCGTAAACACTTTCCTGGGCATACAGGCCGATGTATTCACCGCGCCGCAAGGCAGGGTAGGAATGGCGTAAGGAGATATACTTTTTGAAAAAATCGCGCAGCTCCACATTCCAAGAAATATGATGTGCAAAGCGCCCCGGGCTGCCCGAGACTCTTTCCTTGCCCCACAGCATGGGTTTGCGACAGCCGGGATCGGTGCCTCCGGTCATGCCAACTTCGTCTCCGTAATAGACGCAAGGTGCGCCAGGATACGTCATCTGGAAGAGAGTGGCCAGTCGCAAGGCCGACAGGTCACCGCCAGGCCCTCCCCATCGCTCGGGGAAGAAGACCACGC
>CAZAQS010000035.1:10924-27981 GCA_964486825.1 uncultured Anaerolineaceae bacterium
ATCCAATAGATTGAGCTGGGCCAGCACTGCTTCTTGGGGGTAGATCTCCAGCAGCTCTTCAACTCTTCGGGAGAATGATTGGGCGTCTAATACCTTCGTTTCCGGCAGCCCCATCATATTCTTCTCTAGATTACGGTCAATTTTATCCCCGGCAAAGAAGCCCAGGCAAGCCTGGGTAAACTGGTAATTCATCACCGCGTCGAACTGGTCTCCTTGTAACCAGCGTTGAGCTTCTGTAACTATCTCGCCCACGATATATGCGTCGGGATTCACCGATTTGACGATCTGGCGGAATTCCCTCCAGAAGCTATCGTCATCGATGCAGAATGGGACATCCAACCGCCAGCCATCGATACCCTGTTCCAACCAGTGTCGTGCTACGCTGAACAGGTAATCTCGCACGTGAGGATTATCGGTGTTGAATTCCGGCAGAGCTGGCAAATCTGCCCAACAGCGGTAGTTGGCAGAATCCTCTGAGACTAGATAGGCGAGCACCGGGTAATTTTGTACCTCAAACCAATCGATGTACGGAGAGCTCTCGCCGCATTCCATGATATGGTGGAACTGGAAAAATCCCCGGCTGGCGTGGTTAAAGACCCCGTCCAGGACAACCCGGATATCCCTGCGATGAGCCTCGCGCAGCAGCTTTCGGAACGCCCGGTCTCCACCCAGGATCGGGTCGACCTGGTAATAATCGTGGGTGTGATAGCGGTGATTGGAGGCGGATTGGAAGATCGGATTAAGGTAAATAGCCGTAATACCGAGGTCGCTCAAATAGCCGAGGTGCTCGGCGATTCCTAACAGGTCGCCGCCTTTAAAGCCATTTGGAGTGGGCGGGGTTTCCCAGGCTTCCAGGTTATTGGGTTTTTCGACGCGCTCGCTACGAGCGAAGCGGTCGGGAAAGATCTGGTAAAAAACTGCATCCTTGACCCATTCGGGCGTATTGAACTCAGCTACCATTGAGCAATTCCTTCCAATAAATTAAAATCGCTGTATGGCCCCCAATACCTGCCCTGGCATACCATATGCTTTGGTTACTGTTATATTCCTGGCACAGTAACCTGGATTTTATCAGTATTGGAGGTAAACCAAAAGGGATTTCAAGCGGGCTGGGTGAGGGCATACATGGCAAGCGACTCGAGCAGTAGTTTTAGAGACTGCTCCCGGCGACGGAAGCGGCTGCGCTGTCTTCTAAGATAAGAGAAGCGAAGCGGGTAATGGGCTTGAAGCTGTTTCAAATAGGGGCGGGTGTAGAAGCGGCTGGAAACGCTGGCCGAATCGATCAAAATGGGGTAATAAACGATGGATAGCATTTCTTTGATCGCTTCCAGGCCAGGCGAATCGAAAATATCCAGAACATCGAAGAGATACCTTCCAAAGTGAAAAGCACGGCTGGTAACCCCATCCAGAGGCCAACGCTGCGCGGTAACGGAAAATACCGTCATGATCCTGGCTTCCAGGTCGCTGTGGACGTCTTCCAGGTCATCCATGAGCTGGGTAAAGGCGCCATAAAAGAAGACAAAATCGCGCTGCTCTGGGGTTAGCGTTCCAGCTACCAGGTATCCATCCGCCAGGGCAGAGCTGCCGCCTTTCTCCATGCAGGTCCTCAATACATCTACCTGGTAAGGGGAGACCAGCTCACCAACCAGTTCCAGGCTCTTAACTTGCGCTGAATGGATGGCCAGCAGGCTTTCAAAAAGGTGGGGGTAGTTGGCGCGGGAATACTGACTTTCGATCAGCTCTACGAGAGCAAAGATCGTGCTTTCATGAGGGTTCGCCGGCGGCAACTCCTCACCCTCCAGGCGCTGCCGGAAACGACGGTTGAAGGTTGCCTTGACCCCAGGCGATATAGACGGGTCGTCCAGGTAATTGTCCGAATAAGGGTAAAGCATACTGAAACCGAATACAGCGGGCGTTACTTCGACCGGGAGGCCCAGCAATACCTGCATAAGGTGCATTGATGTTGAATTTCGGATGGCCTGATAGACATCTGCGTCGCGTACCTGGGGGTCGAACTGGCGAGCCATCTTGAAAAAGTCCACCACGGCATCACGAAAGCCATAATCCAGGATGGCCTGAATATGGCGGTCCTCCAAGCCCAAAGAGGTTGTAATAACATTGGCTGTCAAGGATTGCAAGCGCTCCTGTTCTTCTGGCCCGCCAGCCCCAGATGCCTGGGCCTGGCGCATCATCCCATACAGCTCATCCAGGTATATGGATAGCTCCTTTTCGCGCTCAAGCTGCTCCCTCAGGGAGTAGGTGGATTCAATCCAGGGGAAATCGGTGCTGCTATCCCACCAGCGGGCGGTGAATTTTTCAACCAGGCCTTTGACCATCTCCTGGGTCGATGCTTCCTGAAAGAGCATGCTGGTTTACCTCCTTAAACAAACCGTTACTGAATACTTGCTCACCTGAAATATACCACGACGTTCTAGATAGGTCCTTCCGTCCGATCGAACTGGGATGCCTGAAATCCCATCCATTCACAAACACCTGGGGTCTACTTTGTATACGAGTTGCCAGGGGAAGGGTCGCGACCCTGCCATGCTTACCTGAACTTGATTTTTGCACCGCGATCCCACGGTTTTTTATTATACCTGAACGATTTTACGCGGCATACGGCCCTTGTAGACCTAGCCGGCCTGGTTCGAGCCGGGTTGGAGGACTGGAATACCGGGCTTCTCTGGGCGCCTGGTAAATTGGATAAATCCTTCTCCTTGGATTGGTAATATACCCGGACGGCTGCCGTAGCCTGCGTTGCTGAACAGCCAATCCCGCAGGGTAGCTTCACTAATCCCCAGCGGCTGCAGGACCGTGGCGCCGGCCCGTAATAGCAGCTCAGCGTAGCGAGCCAGGTCCAGGGCAGCCGGGTCGGGGGGATCTGGCAGATCCCAGGCATGCACGCCAGGCTCCCCGCGGGTGTAAACGAAGCGTACCCGCTGGCCCGGGCGTCGCGATTTTCCGATGCTTTCCAATTGGGCTGCGGCGCGGGCGGCCGGGGAGGGCGTGCGATACTCGTCAAGATGGCGGCTCAGCTTTTGAGAGACGAGCAGCTCTATCATGGGGACCCGCCCACTGCGCAAACAGGCCAACCGGCCGCGTAGAAGAGCCAGCAGGTCAGGCAGGCAGCCGGGCAGTTCGCAGGCGCTGGGGACCCGGGCCATGCGCTCGAGCATGTCGAGCTGGGCCTGGGCAATAAAAGGAGCCGTATCACCGCGACGGGCCTCGATGCCCCTCATTTTCAGGGAGCCGTCTTGAAAGACTCCAAAATAGCGGTTTGCCACCGGGACGCGCTCATCTACCCGGGAGGGCAGGAAAGCCACCCAGCGGTAGATGCCATCCAGGGCAATCGGCAGGCCGGTGCGCTCGCTAATCTCATCCAGCAATGGCTGGAAATCGTTCACGGTAGCCGCTCCGGGTTGCTTGACCCATAGCCCATCCACATAGAGGTGAAGCACGATGCCGCCCAGGTCTTCAGTGGCTTCCTTAGCCTGCAAGAGGGCTTCTCGGCCATAGGCAGTGACTGCCTCATGCGCTTCGATACGCCCAAAACGAGCGTTTTTGTACCCCAGATAGCCGAAGCAGGTGACGAGAAGCCATTTATGTGCTGAGGCGCGTTCCTTGTAGATCCGGCGGCGCGGGTCCCAGGCGGGTAAATCGGCAATGCGCAGCTTGAGGGCAATGCGCTTTTTGAGCAGCGGGTCCAGTGTTTGGGGCACCAGGCCCGGGTTTACCTGGTCAATATACAGGCCAAGCTGGGGAACCAGGCGGGCGGCGGGGTTGTGGCTGCCGACCGTCTCCGGCGATACGTTGAAATGCGCCATGATGCTGGGATACATGGAGATGAAATCCACCTCCGCTACATCGGTGTGCAGGCCGACCAGGGGCTGGTAGACCAGGCCGCCCATGTCGGCGCGCAGCAGGTCTAAAGCAGTTTTTGGGCGCTCGGCCTGCTGCTTGTGCCAGGGGACCAGGACGCCCTGGCGCAGGGCAGTCAGGATCTGCATGGCAGAGATGCCCGTGCCGGGGGAGGTACGCGCCACAGTCTGGATTGGCAAGGAGGAAACCCGTGCCAGCTCCAGCACACCGGTCAGGTCGTAATCATGGAAGAGCATGGCGTTGTAGCGGTCGATATGGGAGCGCCCAAAAGTCAACACCTGCTGGCCGACATGGACGACCTGCCCGTAAGAGAAGTAAGAGCGTTCAGGACGGCGGGAGACGGCCCGAGCGGGATCGCGGCTGAGCGGCAGGGGGATTTTAAAGCGGCGGGAGAGGGCCAGCAGGTGAGGCAAGAGCCAGGTATCGCCCCAGGTGGAAAGCAGCAAATCAGGATCGTGGCGGTTGAGGATGGCAGCCAGGTTGATGAGCAAGGGGCGCTGTGGGAGCAGGGGCAGGCGGTAAGCGGGAGGGGCAAGGCCGGGATCACTGCGTATAGCCAATAAAGTGGGCGAGGCATGGCTAGGGTTGCTGTCCAGCTCTAGAGAAAGGATTTTCAGCGGGGGCAGCGGCGGGTCCATGTCCCAGGGAGAATCCAGAACGGTGATGTCGCGCAGCTGTTCTCCGTTCATGGTTACCCGGCAGTGGGCCATTGGAAATGTATGATAAACGGCTGCATAGCGCAAGGAGAAGGTCAGGTCTGCATCATAGAAAGACAGCCCCGGAAAGCTTCGGGCAATCTCCTGGAACAGGCGCGGTTGAAGGGCGGCTTGCAGAACGCGTATGGCAAGCACGGTAACGGGCTCCTGGCAGAAGAGGTCGCGGCGCTCCTGGCGCTCGAGCTCTAGCGCGATGGGGTGCTTTTCTAAGAAACGCCATAAGGCGCGCAGATCGGGTGGTGGACCGGCGGCGTAGAAAGTGACCGGGAATTCCTGGTGCAGGCGATGGCGCGTGCCATCTTCACCCAGCAGCCAGAGCACAGCCCCATCCTGGGGGTCATCGTATACATCCAGCAACCAGCCGGTGCGCTCTTCGACGCTCATAAGCCCCGTCCTTATGGCCTGCCGTCCTGTATCTCCTCGATGGCCTGCCGCAGGCGCATCACCTCTTTGTGTTCCTCCATCAGCATGGCTAGCAGGAAGGTTTCCAAAGGCAGGCTGTGAGCCGCGTAAGCAGCCGCAGCCAGGTGCTGGTGGGCGGCTGCGAACAAGTCATCCAGTACTTGCTGATCACTGCGCCGCAGGGCGCGGCGAAAGCGGGCAAAGGACTCTTGCTCTTGTAAAAATGTTTGGGTAATGGAAGGTAAAGTGCGTCCCATGGCGTATCGGCTCCATGCAGTGTGGTGGGCAGGACGGTCGGAATAGGTTGTTGTCAGAGCGGCAGGCTGAGCTGTGGCTCTGCCGGGGCATCGTTCTCTTCGTATAAGACCCGCTGAGCGGCAGCCTCGAGCAGTTCCACCAGGATGGTACGGTCTTGCACAGGTGGGCGCAGGCGCAGCGCTCGGGCGCTGACTACTACAGGCGCCAGGCGGCTCAAACGCAGCAAGTGCTGAGTACATTTCTCCAGCAGGCGCTGGCTTTCATATAGCTCGACATTCTCGTCATAAAAAGTGGCCAACAGATCGAGGACCAGGGTGGGATAAGGAGCTGCGGGGGTTTCATTGAGCAGGGTCAGCACCTGGTAGCAGGTGAAGGCGCGCGCCACATGGATGCGCTGCAGTGCGCTCTCCAAGGCGGCGCCCCCACCCACTATGCGGCCCAAATTTCGGGCGACCGTGTAAGCGTTGAAGCTATTGCCTCCATCCAGAACTCGTAATATTCCGCGCTGGGCCAGCCGCGCTGCCAGATCTAACATGGGTTGCCGGGCAGCGTGATGGGCCAGGACAAGCCATAAATGACCAGGGGAAGGCTCAGGTAAAGAATTCATGTCCTACCTTAGCTTAAATTCTGTTCTTGCGATATCCCATTTAGGGGGGAAAAGCGGGGGATAAAACGGTTAACCCGATGGGGGATAAGGGGGTTAACCCGCCTTTTTCGGTTAACCCGTTTTGGGTTAACCGAAAAAATAGGTTAACCCTTTTGGTTTAACCGAAAAAATAGGTTAACCCTTTTGGTTTAACCGTCGGAAGAAGGTTTATTTGTTTGGTTAACCTTCCTAACAAGGTTAACCTATTTCAGGTTAACCGAAAATAGGGTTTAACTCGTACGGGAATAGACAATCAGGACAGGTTGCATATTCACGACTTTCGCTGTATAGTAGGGCTTGGAAATTGCCCCGATGAAGATCTTACCTGCCGCCCTCCTGCTGACCATCTTCCTGTTGGCTAGTGTGCCAGTAAAGGGTCAAGAGCCCATCCAGGGGATCGAATACACTCCTATTGCTTCTTACCAGATCCATGTAGACTTTGATCCACAAGCCAAGCATCTGGAAGGTATAGAACTCATCCGTTATACCAATACCACGACTGATCCCATTCCAGACCTTATCTTTCATCTTTACCTGAATGCCTTCCGCGATTCGAACAGCTTTTTTTTGATGGACACGGGCGGGGTACACCGCTCCTCTCCCTGGAACCAGGAACAGCCCGGTTGGATCCGCGTGACCGGGATGCGCCTGGTAGATGGGACTCCCTTATCTTTCCTTGAGATTGAAGATGGCACCCTGGCACGGGCCAGCTTGCCAGAGCCTATCGCGCCTGGAGAGAGCGGTGAATTCGAGGTTGAGTTCGTAGTCCAGCTGCCCAAGCTGATGGCCAGGACTGGTTTTGCAGGTGATTTCTTCATGATTGGGCAGTGGTTCCCTAAACTGGGTGTTTGGGAGAATGGCAGCTGGAATGCATATCCCTTTCACGGTAATGCTGAGTTTTACGCGGATTTTGGCGTTTACGAGGTGGAGATCACGCTTCCGGCTGCTTACCGCACGGCGGGTGTTGGCTTACCGGTCTCCCGGGTGGATAACGGGGATGGCAGCCATACGGTAACTTATCGGGCTGAGGCTGTGATAGATTTCGCCTGGGCTGCCTCTCCCCATTTTCTGGAAGCCACCCGGATGGTAGAAGAGGTAGAGATTTTATACGTTTACCTGCCGGAGCATGCCTGGACTGTCGAGCGGGTGTTGGATGCGGCTGAAGGCGCGTTGAGGCTGTTTGGAGAATGGTACGGCCCTTACCCGTACCCGCGCTTTTCCATCATTGACGTTCCAGAGGATGGCATGGCGGCAGGCGGAATGGAATACCCGACCCTGGTTACCGCAGGTACACAAAACATGTTAGGGCTGGGGGGTCTGGAACTGGTTGCGGAAGAGCGAACGCTGGAGTCCGTGGTCATCCACGAGACAGGCCACCAGTGGTGGCAATCGATGGTTGCTTTTAACGAGGCAGAAGAGCCCTGGTTGGATGAAGGCTTCACGGATTATTCCACCGCTAAGGCGATGGAGCATTTATATGGTAGGGAAACTAGTTTTATAAGGATAGGCGGCGCCAGTATAGGTTATGCCGAATACCGGCGGTTGGAATATCTGGCCAATCCGCATGTTCCTATGTATGGAGCGGCCTGGGAATTTTCCGGGCTTGAGTATAATATCGCCGCGTACTCCAAACCTGTGGTGTCCTTGCTGACGCTAGAGGGAGTCTTAGGCGAAGAAGGTATGTTTGGTATGATGAGTGAATTCTTCCAACGCTATCGCTTCGACCATCCAGGAACGGAGGATTTCCGAGCTACGGCTGAGGAATTTACTGGAAAGGATCTGGATTGGTTCTTTGAAGGGCTGGTGTATGGGGATGGGGTGCTTAATTATTCGGTGGCGTCCTTGGAACCTGACTCGGTCACCGTGCTACGTCAGGGAGAGCTGGCGGCGCCAGTCCAGGTTCTAGTGAGTTTTGCAGATGGCAGCCAGGTAATGGAAGAATGGGACGGAGGGCAGCCAGTGGCAACTTTTTCATACACGGGCCGCTCGGCGGACGTTATCAAGGCGGAGATCGACCCGGATAAGATGGTTTATGTAGACCAGCGCTGGATCGATAACGGACTCTCGAGGAGTGTGGATGGGTGGTCCTGGCTGGCAGTGGTCGTGCGATTTCTTTACCAAATGCAGAACCTGATGTTGAATTTTGGTGGGTTGTAGAATGAATGCATGGGCTGCCTTCTTGACCGGTTGGGGTCGTGTATTCAGGTATTGGCAAGTGATAATTTTCCTTTATGCAATCAATCTCTGCTCTGGAATTCTATTGACGTTACTGCCCGCCGTGCAGCTTATCCAACCAGCCAGGCTTTTGTCCGTTCAAGAAGCTGCACAGGGGATCCCGGTCTGGATGATGCAGGAGCTGGCAGGACTACTGTCCAATGGAACCGGCATGCCAATCGATGCAGCCCAGGCGATCCCTCTTCAAGAGCTTCCCGCAGCGATGGCCTTCGGGATGGGTGCAGCTGTATTTGCTCCCCTCCTTGCATGGCTTACAGGAAGCATCCTGGTAGGAGGCATGATTTTGGTGTATTCGGAAGCACCCAGGCCTTTCAATTGGAAACGGTTTTTCTGGGGCTGCTGGCATTGGTGGTTTGTTTTCCTGGCCCTCGGCCTGGTGCAGGTATTTTTCATTCTGGCTCTGGTGCTGGGAGGCATCTGGTTGGTTGTAGCAATCGGCCAAACCTTTCCTGGCGCTCTCTGGATTGTCCTCTTGCCCCTGTTGGGTTTCATGATTCTGATATTGTTAAGCATTTCTGTCCTGGAATATACCCGGGTCGTGGCGGTTCAAGAGGGTACGCGGAACCTCCCGCGGTCTGCCATCAGGTCAGCGAGGTTTTTGTTCCAACGCCCTGTTGGATTTATTGGCTTTTATAGCCTGGCAGCTGTGCTGCTTCTGGCAATTCATCTCCTCTTCCGGGCGGGTCTCTTTCCGCAGACACCGCTTCAATTTTGGCCGGTTGTACTGCTGGTGCAGCAAGCGTTCGTCCTGGTCCGGTTGTTTGCGCGCGGGCAAAGGCTGGCAGGAGCAGCCGCGCTTTCTGGTCTCCAGGCGGATATAATCAGTGACGATCTTGTACCTGGTCGAATTTAATTTCTTTGCTCCGATCGGAGATGGTTATGAGACATGGATATAAAGTAGCGGTTGCAATGGTGGCTTGTTGGGTCGTGGCGGGCATGGCTTACCTCTGGGCTACAGGCCTGATTGACTCGCTCTATGCTTACCGCTCTCCCTTGCAAGCGCATGCGGCTGTACCCGGACAGCCCCTGGGTGAGCCTGTAACCGGGCGGCTCGTTTTCGTGCTTATCGATGGGTTGCGTCTGGATACATCCATGAAGAGGGATGTGATGCCGTTTTTAAATGACCTGCGCGACTCAGGCGCCTGGGGCACTATGCATAGCCGGCCTCCCTCCTATTCCACCCCTGGTTATTCGGTCCTGTTTACAGGCGCCTGGCCGGAGATCAACGACGGGCCGGTGATGAATATGGATTATGATGAGATTCCAACCTGGTCCCAGGATAACCTGGTGTCCGCGGTGAGCCGTTCAGGCTTGCAGGTAGCACTATCCGCATATTATTGGTTCGAAAAACTAGTACCACAGGAGGATGTGGCAGCCAGTTTCTACACGCCTGGTGAAGACCAGCATGCAGATCGAGATGTGGTTGACGCTGCCCTGCCCTGGATCCAGGACGGCGGATTTTCCTTTATTTTTATCCACCTGGACCAGGTGGATTATGCCGGACACTATGAGGGTGGGCCGAGAGATCCGCGCTGGGAAGCGGCTGCGAGGCGAAGCGATGATTTGCTGCGCGAAATCTCCGAAAGTTTGGATTTTGAACAGGATACATTATTTGTCAGCAGCGACCACGGGCATATCGATACTGGGGGCCATGGAGGGCACGACCGAATCACTCTTATCGAGCCGTACGTGTTCGTAGGGGCGGGTATCAAACCGGGCATGCATGAGGATATTCAAATGGTAGATATAGCCCCGACCCTTGCGGCTATGTTAGGGGCGAATATACCGGCTGCCAGCCAGGGACGAGTGAGAATCGAAATGGTTGATTTCAGCCAGTTCCAACTCGAAGCAATCCAGGATGCATTAAAAAATCAGCAAGCCGGACTTGTAGAAGCTCTCCGTGCCGGCACGGGTTTGGGTATCCCGATACATGAAGGCACGGATGTCGTAGCTTCTCATCAAGAGGCGATAGAGGCAAGCTTTCGTAGCCTGTCGAGCGCCGAAAGAAGGGTCAGAGCATTATCGGCGTTGATCGTAGCAGCTTTGCCAACTTCCCTGCTTTACAGGAAACGCGGGCGCAAAATGAATATATTGTTGGGAGCAGCGTTCGCTTACCTGTTGGTATTCAACCTGCGCTATGCTATCTTGGATGGATTGACTTATTCATTGAGCTCCGTAACTGGCGCCAACGAGCTTGTTTTGTTTACAGGCCTGACGGCTGCAATCTCCTTGTCAATCGCCTGGATCGTAGGGATGTTGGTTTTGAAGACTTATAAGCTTGGTCCGGTGCAGGCTGCAAAAGACAGCCTGGCTTTGGTGTGGTTGATCATTTATATCCTCTCGCTGCCTGTATTGGTCAACTATAGTTTGAATGGGCTGTTGGTGCACTGGCATCTGCCTGAATTCCAAAGCTCGTTCCTGGGGTTCCTGTCCTTGGTTCAAATCTTATTCGTTGCGCTTCTCGGACCTTTGCTGGCCGGGGCAGGAGCGGGGGCTTCGTTTGGATATTCAAAGTGGTTTCTGAAAAGAGGCCAGAGTAAAAGTAAGCCCTATCTTCCGGAGAGCGGGTCCTGATGACAAGAGCTGGTATATTTCCATATGTGCGCCTGGGACTTTCGAAGGATGCTTTACAAGGCGAAGTAGCAGTTGTTACCGGATCGGGGCGTGGTATTGGCCGGGAAATAGCGCGCGCTTTTGCCAGCCTGGGAGCAGCAGTTGTCGTGGCCGAGCTTGAGGAAACGGGAGCAGAGGTACAAGCAGAGATCGAGGAGAGCGGAGGCAGGGCGATCTTCACTAAGGTTGACGTCTCGAACGAGACCAGTGTAAGGGCTTTGTTCCAGGTGACGCTACAAACCTGTGGTCCTGCCACTATTTTGGTTAACAATGCGATTCTTTGCCCGGTTGCATCTGTAAAGGAGATGGAAGTATCTGAGTGGGACAGGGTCATGGCGGTGAATTTAAGAGGCGCATTTCTGACCTGCCGTGCTTTTCTGCCCGGAATGCTCGAGAATGGCCGCGGCACGATCCTCAACCTGATTTCGACCGAGGCTATGCCTTATTTGTCTGCCTATATCGCCTCCAAACAAGGATTGGCGGCCTTCAGCCAGTCTTTGGCTGCAGAAGTGGGAGAGCGAGGTGTCCGGGTAATTGCTTTCGGTCCTGGCTTCGTGGCTACGCCAGGGTTGAGAGAGGCCGCTGACGGGTTGGCGCCCCATCTGGGGATGGGGCCAGGCGAATTTCTGGGGATGTCCGTACATGCAGCATATCCAGGAGCAATGCCGGCGAGGGATGCAGGCATTGCTGCAGCTTGCCTCGTCATTAAATTTGGAGACGAATATCACGGTGAGATTGTCACCGGATACACAGTATTGGAGCGGGCAGGCTATATCAGCGCTGGCAGCGGAGTGCTCGAGGAGGCCATCGCTTCAAAGGAGAGCATAGAAACCAAAGGAGAGGCTTTATATAGTAGTAGAGAGCATACGAAAAACCTGGCAAACCATCTGATCCAGGTTCTGGATGAAACTGAAGAAGAGTTTCGCAAGTTGCCGGTTTTTGTAAGACCGCTGGCGAAGAGCGGATTCAAAAGCAAGGCCGATATGAGCATTGGCGACTGGAAACGAGCAATACAAATTTTGTCGAACTCACTGCAGGGAAGCTTACTCGTGGAGACGGAAGATACGCGTAGAATGCTAGGCAGCCTGGAACGCTACTACCGGGAAGTTCCGGAAGAGACCGCCCGGTTTATTAAGGACTCTCAGTTGTTAAGCGCTGTGATCGCTACGTCGAGAGAGCGGGTGTTGCTTATCCAACAGCTCCGAGAGTCATTAAGGGGTATTCATATAAAAGATCAGAATTGATAGGGAAAACCCTACTGGGTGGCTTAGGGGATATCCTTATTGAGTAAGTTTTTTCCCCAGAGTACACTGTTGGTTGCCGGGTTATATATCGTTAGCTCTTCTCTTATATCGCCGTGCTGGCGAATGGCGTTTGGAGTTTAAAGAGGTAATTTGATCTTGAAATCATATCCAGTGGTGGAGGAACAGGTATTATGCCAAAAAACAAACGTGAACCAAGGAATAATATGGATTTAGAAGAGCTCGAAGAGCAGGAAAATGTGCCTGAAGATGCGGCGGAATCGAATGATACCCTGTCGAGAGAACCATTAAGTGGGCAACAGGCAGAAGAAAAGGACGCCCCAACTGCTCACGTTCAAGGAGACTGGGAAAATGAAAAGAAGTTTCCTTTGAGCGATGATGTTGTCTCTGATTTTATCGAAGTTGGATCTGATCCAGATGCTGTGATGGATGAGATTCAGCAATATACACTAGATATCGAGGTGCAGGAAGATTTTGAGGAGCGCCAGAATATGGCCACTAAAGCGGAAAGCCTGGAAGAAGAGCTGCAAGAGAATACCCACCAATCGCCAAAGCTTTCAGGTGGGGATATCGATGCAGCCTGGGAGTATTCAGACCAGGCCGGAGAAGAGTCGGTTGGGGCAAGTGTGCCCACTCCAGATCAGGACGTGGTGGATGAACTGGGAGAAGCGATTGGGGTTACTTATGACGACGATGAGGAGCTGGATACTGCGGAAAAGCTGGGCGAGAGAGACCTAAACCGTTGGGAGATGAATCCTGCTTCCGCCCGGGATATGGAGACCGGGAATGTGATCGAGCAAACCGAGGATCCCCTTAGTCTGATTGATGAGGATGAAGATACAGATCTCGAGCCTCTGGAAGATGAGCTTGACGAGCTGTTGGAAGACGAAGACCTGGACGAGCTGGATGATGAGCTTCGAGAAGCCGATGTCGACCCTTTGGACCTGGAAGATGAAGAATTCGATGATTTCGAGGGTGAGGACCTTGAGTTGTACGAGGACGACGATTTCGAAGAACTGGAGGATGAAGATCTTCTATAAAGATTTATAATAAAGGGGCGCAAATCGTTTACCTTTTCTTCACCCTGAACTGTATGCTTGGGTGGGGAAAACGATGAACGAACGATTGTTAGCAGGGTGGTTAAAAAGGACTGCTGATCCCAATTTTCATCAAGACATTGGGCTTGGCATACTACAGTTTGCATTTACCAAAGGAGCAAGATGGATTACTGGCGCGAGTTTTCCGGTATAAATTCCGCTTATATTTCGGAATTATACGAGCGCTATCAAGAAGACCCAGGATCAATAGATGAGCTAACCCGGGAGATATTCGAAAGGTTTGGACCGCCCGATTTCGTTTTGCCCTCATCGAGCGCTGTTTCTGAGATAAGTGATAGGTTACCCTTAGAGAAAGCCGTTGGGGTTGCTAATCTTGCCCAGGCGATCCGTAATTTTGGACACCTGCGCGCCCAGTTGGACCCACTAGGCAGCTCTCCCAGGGATGACCCTTCTTTAGAGCCGTCTTATCATGGTTTAGAGCATGGGGAGTTAGAGAAATTCCCTGCCAGCCTGATCCAGCTGGAAGAAAAAGAGCCCTCATCGGAAGGCGCCGTGCACAAGCGTGCTAATGCTGCTGAAGCTATCCAGGAGCTATACCAAATATATTGTTCCAGGACAGGCTATGACTATGGTCATCTCTACATCCCCGAAGAGCGAATCTGGCTGAGAGTGGCAGCAGAAAGCGGGCGCTTCAGGCCTCCGCTGGCCGAGATCGATTCTCAAGTTCTCCTGGATAGGTTGACCCAGGTGGAAGCTTTTGAGCTATTCTTACACCGTACATTTCCAGGAAAGACTCGGTTCTCTATTGAAGGCCTGGATATGATGGTGCCCATGTTGGATGAGATCATATCCCATGCGGGGAACCAGGATATCTGCATGGTGTTCATCGGGATGGCGCACCGGGGACGGTTAAATGTCCTGGCGCACGTCCTGCAAAAACCGTACGACCAAATCCTGGCCGAATTCAAAGATCCGGGGATCAACTTTACGATACTTGACGAGCTGGGTTGGACGGGTGATGTCAAGTACCATAAAGGTGCAGATGTGGCAGTGAATGGAGATGAATCCATCAACCTGGTAGTCTGCATGCCCCCAAACCCGAGCCACCTGGAGCATATCAACCCGGTCCTGGAAGGGATGGCGCGGGCTGCAGGTTCTCAAACCAACCAGCCGGGAGAGGTTAGATTCCATGTAAAAGCTTCCATACCCGTTCTGATCCACGGCGATGCCTCCTTTATTGGCCAGGGTGTGGTTGCAGAAACCCTCAATCTGGCGCAGCTTCCCGGATACTATACGGGTGGCACTGTACATATCATTGCAAATAACCAGCTCGGTTATACGGCTACCTCCCAAGAAACCCGTGGCAGCCTGTACGCCAGCGAGCTGGCAAAGGGTTATAAAATCCCAATCATCCATGTCAATGCAGATGATCCCGTGGCTTGCATTGAGGCTGCTCGCACTGCTGTCGCTTACCGTGATAAGTTCCATAAGGATTTTTTGATCGATCTGGTTGGATACCGGCGTTATGGACATAACGAGGGGGATGAGCCCAGCTTTACACAACCCCAAATGTATAGCCTTATCCGTGAACATCCTTCTGTACGGGTTATTTGGGCGAATAATCTAATCGAGCGGGGTGAACTGCCTGAGAACGCGGCGGAGGATACCTTCAGGCGAGCAATGGATGAGTTGCAGGGAGTCTACGAGGAGTTACAAGCCGAGGAAGCGCTGGTAGAGCCTATTCCGGAGCTGCCTCCAAAGGGTGCAGCACAGCAAGTACAAACAGGCGTGCGCGTGAGCCGCCTGGCTGAGCTCAATGAAAGCTTATTACAATTGCCAGAGGATTTCAATATCAATAAAAAATTGAACCGGTCCATCGAGCGTCGACGCAAATTGTTCACTCGAGACCCAAAGCAAGAGGCGGCGGAAGACAGCCGTGTCGATTGGGCAACTGCCGAAGAGCTGGCATTAGCAACCATCCTGGCGGATGGGACTCCCATTCGTATGACCGGGCAGGACGTTGCCAGGGGGACATTTAGCCAACGGCATGCAATCTTCCACGATGTTGCTGAAGGCAGATGGCATATCCCACTTCAGAGTCTGCCTCAGGCAAAGGCAGTCTTCGAGATCCGCAACAGTCCCTTGTCAGAAAGTGCAGCCCTCGGTTTTGAGTTTGGCTACGATATCATGGCTCAAAACCAGCTTGTCATCTGGGAAGCCCAGTATGGGGATTTTATCAACGTCGCACAGGCGATGATCGATGAGTTCCTGGTTTCGGCACGGGCTAAATGGGGTCAGAACCCCTCTCTGGTCTTGCTGCTGCCCCACGGAAACGAAGGGCAGGGACCAGACCATTCCAGTGGTCGATTGGAGCGTTTTCTACAATTGGCCGCGGATATCAATATGCGGATCGCTTACCCGACGACAGCCGCACAATATTTCCACCTGCTACGCAGGCAAGCGGCGTTGCTGGCCAAGGATCCCCTACCATTGGTGGTGTTCACGCCAAAGGGTTTGCTGCGCCACCCACGAGTGGCCTCTAATCCGGATGAAATGGATCAAGGGAAGTGGCAACCGGTGATCGGCGACCGCCGGGCTGAAGAGGATCCCGAGCGGGTTAGCAAGATGATGCTTTGCACTGGACGGATATACGTGGACCTGGTAGGGCATGCGGCCTGGGAAGAGGCACGTGACACTGCTATTGTCCGAGTGGAACAGCTCTTCCGCTTCCCAGATAATTTGATCAGGGAGCAGATGGAACGATACCCGAACCTAAAGGAAGTGGTTTGGGTTCAAGAAGAGCCGCGCAACATGGGCGCCTGGGAATTCATGCACTCACGACTGGCTGAGTTGATTGATGGACGTTGGCCCTTGCATTATGTGGGACGGGCCGCCAGCTCGAGCCCTGGAGAGGGATCAGCTACATGGTACGCTGTCAATCAACGGGCCCTCATTGAACAGGCTTACAGGGTTGAGTTGGACGTTGCGGAGAGCAGCGTTCTGGTTGAAAGGGGATAAAAGGACATGCCAGCCAAAGAAAACTTGAGTCAAGAAATTGTTGTCCCCGAGCTGGGGGAATCTGTATTGGAAGCTACCGTTAGCCATTGGTTGAAGCAAGAGGGCGAAACGGTGCGAGTTGGAGAAGTGCTGGTGGAGCTGGAAACCGACAAGGTCAACCTTGAAGTCGGCGCAAAGAGCGATGGGATTCTAAAAAAGATTGAAAGGCAAGAGAATGAAGATGTCCAGGTCGGGGACGTCTTGGGAATTATCGTGCAGGCGGAGGGAGAGACTGGAGATGGGCAGGGTGAGCCGTCCCCCGAAGAAGCTCAAGAAGTAAACGGCCGTAAAGAAGAGAAGCCTTCAGACCAAAAACCCATTGAGGAAACCGGAAGACCTGATTCCAGCGACGCAGACAGGGGAGCCGGGATAGAGCGAGCGACACCTGTTGCAGAACGTCTGGCCCGCGAACATAATCTGGATATGAGCCAGATTCAAGGGAGTGGACCAGGCGGGCGGGTTACGAAGAGTGATGTGGAAAGCTTTTTAAAGGATCGGGAGGCACAGCCACCTGTTCCAGAGAAGGAGGCAGTCGCAGAAGCGCCCGCTACCCGGGCAGCTAAAACAGGGCAACTCGCGCCCCTAGAGGACGGCCGCCGGGAAGAGCGGGTCCGGATGTCGAGGAGACGCCGGACGATTGCTCAGAGGCTGGTTGAAGCGCAACAAACAGCAGCCATGCTGACAACTTTCAATGAAGTCGATATGAGCGCTGTGATGGAGATGCGTACCCGTCACAACGAAATTTTTCAAAAACGTCATGGAGTGAAGCTTGGTTTTATGTCATTCTTCGTCAAGGCCTCGATCGGAGCATTGAAGGCATACCCAAGGGTGAACGCAGAGCTCGATGCCGACGAGATGGTACTGAAACATTATTATGATAAGATCGGAAGAGCACACGTCTGAACTCCAGTCAGACGTGTGCTCTTCCGAT
>CAZAQS010000036.1:0-10368 GCA_964486825.1 uncultured Anaerolineaceae bacterium
TCCAGCACCTTTCTATGGTATCTGCTCTTCCTTTGGATAACCGCTAGCCCGCCTTGCAAACCCTACCAGAAATCCCAGGACAGTGCCAGCAAGGAGTATATCAACTAACAGGATGATCATCATCGAGGACGGACCTGAGGGTTCAAAGAACTGTCCAACCAACCAGGGAAGGAATAACCCACCCAGGCTGCCGCCAGATAACATCCACCCCGTTACTCGACCGCTGATATGCATCTTCCGCTCTGCAAAGGACAGCGTAGCAGGGAAAATGGAAGCCATGGATAATCCAATTAACCCGGTTCCAACCCAGGCAGCAAGCAGGATTTCGCTCCAGGACAAGACGATTAACAGTCCTAGAATCAGGCCGCTGATATCCAGCGCAATGATCCGCTGCGGGTCGAAACGGGAGGATAACGGAACACCCAGCAGGCGACCAACTGTGATGGCTACCCAAAAGGTCGATGTCAGGTAGGCAGCTCCGGCAGCGTCGGCAAGTGCAGTGCTGACCGCGTAAGTGTATACCCAGTCCCCATATACAGCTTCTGCTCCTATATAAAGGAACAAGAACAGGCTAAACAACACCAGCAGGAGCGGGTTGTATATTTCTTGATGCCTATTTAAGCCTGACTTCGGACGTTCAGGAGACTTTAAAAACACCAACCACAGGCCTGTAGGTAACAGAAGTATTGATAGACCCCAGTAAGCCCAATACACATCCCCAAGGGAAAGCACAGCCTGGGCAACCAGTACCGGCGCCAAGAACGCTCCTACACCTGCGAAAAAGAACATACCATTCAGATAAGGGCCAACCGCACGACCGTGTAGCCATACAAGCAGGGTGTTGCCGCCTACGTCCACCCCGCCCATGCCCACTCCTACCATCACTAAGAGGCCTGCTAAGAGCCAGACCTGGGGTACGAAGGGTACGAGAGCCATCAGGCCCGCCATGCATAAAAACACGCCACCCAGGACCTGGTGACCGGGCAGGCGATCGTAAAAGCGACCTGCAAAAAGTGTTCCAATCAAATAGCCCAGCGAGCGCCCTACGATCAGATAGCTGATCTGTCCAAGAGACGCTTGCAGTTCTTCCGCCAGGTAAGGGAGACTTGGGCCAAGAGAGGCTAACAACATGCCCAGGGCGGAGAAAGCTACATAGTATGCAATCGTTTGGGTCGACTTTTGATTGAGTGGTCCGGCAGGCGCGGTGCGTGGAGGAGGGAAGTGCATTGCTTAATAGCTCTTGGCCTGACCTCTCTATTCCCGCCAGGCTAGATAGACCTGCATGAAATCAGCCTGGCTACGCACGGTTTGTGGTAAGCCAAGCCGCTTGCCTAAACGAGTGAGTTGAGGAGGGTCAACATAGGTTGAAGCAAGAACTTCTTCCTCTGCAATCATTTCCAACAGTGGGCCGTCCAGTAAGATAACCCCCTGACCCATGACAACCAGACGATCGTAATGGTCGGCAGCAAAGTCGATATCATGAGTAATGGTTACAAGCGATTTACCGCGTCCAGACAATATGTTAACGATATTTGCTATGCGTTCGATATTGATTGCGTCTTGCCCAGTGGTTGGTTCATCGAAGATAACCACAGGTGTATCCATGGCGATAACCGAGGCAAGGGCTACCATCTTCCGCCAGGTGGGAGACAGGTCGTAAGGGTTTGCATCACGGTGCAATTCCAACTGGGTCAGATTTATGGCGTCTGTGACCAATCGATCGATCCTGTCTTGCTCATAGCCAAGGTTTTTTGGTCCAACGGATATCTCAACTTCCACCGAGCGAGAGAAAAGCTGGTCATCGGGATTCTGAAAGACATAACCCACGCGCCTTGACAGCTTTGCGACAGAATGATCACGGGTATCCCAATCTCCGACCAACACCGTTCCAGAGCTGGGTTTTAGCAGGCCATTAAAATGTTTAACCAAGGTGGTTTTGCCGGCGCCATTTTGCCCAACGATTGCGACCTTTTCCCCTGGATGGATGGACAGGGAAACTTCCCGTAAAGCCTGTACTCCGGAAGGATATTGGAAGGATAAACGATTGACCTCAATTTTCATGGCTGCTGCCCCTGATCCGCCCGATACTCATCTTCTTCATTCAATGAGATCCTTATGGCCTTGGCTTTCTCCCTGATCCTGACGGATCTCAAACCCTTGGACGGCTTCATTAAGTGTGACAGGCAGGCGTTGATGTGAGGGCCAAAGGCCCTCATTAACAGCTTGCCGGGCAGCGGTTGTATACCGTGAAACGTTCACGCCCTTCTCTGGCAGATCGGGAGAGGTAAGGACCTGTGCAGGAGGACCTTGCATTAGAATTTCACCATCTACCAACGCCAATACCCGGTCAGCGAACTCTGCTATCCACTCGATTTTATGCTCTACCAGAACCACTGTCATGCCGCGTGCGCTCATATCCTTGATGACCTGGAAGACCTCGCGGGTGCCGATCGGATCAAGTTGTGAGGTGGGTTCGTCCAGCACTAAAAGCTTAGGTTGCATCACTAAGATGGAGGCCAGCGCAACGCGCTGTTGCTGGCCCCCAGAGAGTGAGTAGGGAGAGCGCTGTGCCAAGTCTTTGATGCCGGTGAGGCGCATCACTTCCTCCAGGCGTGGAGGCATTTGATCCCTGGGAACACCTAAATTCTCCAGACCAAAAGCAAGCTCTTCGTATACAGTAAACTTGGAGCCAGAGATCTGGTTGAAAGGGTTTTGGAAAACGAGACCCACATTCAGTACCATTTCCTCCAGGCTCGATTCCTGTGTGTTCCTTCCGGCTACCCTCACATTGCCCTTCAACTCGCCTTTGAAGAAATGTGGCACAAAGCCTGCCATCGTATAGCAAAGGGTGGATTTACCGGAGCCGTTGGGACCAATGATGGCTACGAATTCTCCCTCTTCTACCTGGAGTGAGATATCCTTGAGTGCGGGATGTTCTGTTAGAGGATAGAAATAGGTTACATCTTGTAACTCTACGACAGCCATATACGTGCTCCAATGGTGAGGACGATCAAGGCCAACATGGCCCAACGTCCAATCTGTTCGCGGCGTGAATCAGGTATCTCCTTCAAGCTGGTTTTAACATGCCTGGCAGTAAAACCCCTCGCTTCAATGGCGATCGCGCGTTCCTCTACATCCACAAGCGAGCCAAACACAAGAGGCCCAACCAGTGGCAACAGTGCGCCGGCCCTCTTGCGGAGCCCACCCTCGGTTTCCATGCCGCGCGAACGTTGGGCATCGATGATGGTATTGGCTTTGGCGCGCATCTGAGGCAAGATTTGCAGCGTGGAGACAATCACATAAGCCAGCTGACCCGGTAGACCACGCCTGGTTAGATCTGTCATTAGCTCACTGGGGTGTGTGGTTTGGATGAGTAGGATGAAGGAGGAAACCATCACAAAGATGCGTGAAGCATTCAGGTAGGCCGCCTGCACGTTTTCCAGGCTGAGTTGGAAGAACCACAACTCGAACAGCACCGTCTGCCCATGGGGTAGGAACAGGCTCTGCATGACGAACACGAAACCCACTACTGGCAACAAAAGCCGCCGGACCACTTTCAGGTATTCGCGTTGGATATTCCCGGTAAAACCCAACAAGATATTGGCTGCCACCAGCAGAGTTGCCGTCCAATACCACGGGCTGAAATAGGCAATCATGATGGCTGCCAGTACGTAAACAAGCTTGGTCAACGGGTTAGCCCGGTGAAGCGGGCTTTCTTGTGTAATAAAAAAGGATAATCTGTCGGACATTGTACCTGTAGTACGGCAGCCGGCTGGGTGCATGAAGTACCGGCAGCCGGCTGTGACGGGAGGTTTGGCTGGTTTTCGCCATCAAGCCTTACAATTCAAGAAGGGATCATTGGCAGGATAACCAAGGCGTAAAGGGCTATAAGGATGGCAGCCACAATTATAGCCGCGATAATTTGGGAATTACGATTGCCTTGTTCAATCTGTACATTCTCAGGTCGTGGGAAACGCGCCAGATAGCGCTGCGACAACCCACCTATAATGGCGAAAGCCAGCAAAGCGGTCGTAATTTTATCTACCGGCTCGACCAGGAAGTTGGAGCTGAGCACGGCAGGGATAAGATCGCGCCCTGTTTGGAGTAGGTAAGCGGTAATGAAGGATGAACCGCTGGCAGTGATGCCGCCATAAAGGTAAACAGCGATGGGCGTGGAGACAATAGCAGCTGTTAATGCAACCAGAAAACCCGTGATGATCACTTTCCACCAGGTATTGAAAAGGCCTGCCAAAGCGCATAGACCGGTGACCAGGCCGATGGCAAGCGCCACTGGGAACCAGGGTAAGGCGTTCGGATCAATAGCCAATCCCCAGATAATATTGGATAGCGTGCCAGTGAGAGCACCCGCCCATGGGCCGGCAACGGCTGCTACGAGCATGGTACCGATAGAATCTAAATATACCGGTAGCCGCAGCAATACAACGATTTGCCCTATGACGATATTGATGGCGATGGCGACTGGTATCAAAACCAGTGTAACGGTTGAAAATTCGCTTGCAAAGGACTTTCTCGTTCTCATTTTTCTCTCCTCATATTTTCCCGATTACATAGGGTCTACTAGAAATACTTGGATTAGCCTTGTTTCTTGGCAAATCCGATCGAACAAAACAGGATTGTTAAACAACTGGAGGTGGAAGTCTAATCAGGATTCAGACACCTCCTTGGAATTGCTGGGGTGCATATACGCTAGCGCCTCCATCCGTTCCAGGAAGAGCTCCAAAAACTGGCGCGGGCGAACTCCTAGAGCGAGATGCATATTGGGTTTTGCTTTGCTCATTTTATAAAAGTCAGCGAATGTTTTGCCCATCGAGACGCCTCCAGAGATATCCACATCGACATACAAGTGTTGTGTGTCGACCAGCTGAGGAGCAAAGGCCAGGGCTAACGCCAGGGGATCATTGATCACACATCCTTCGATCTTCTGGTACTCGTTGTGAAATTCCATGTAGAAGCGGGTAGCCTCAGCGATGAAACGGCTGATGGGCGATTGAATTTTCAATAAGCGATCTACATCCGTTTTTGTGAGGATTGCCTGGTAGGTGACGTCCAGAGGAACTAAGATCATAGGCAATCCAGAGTGGAAGACGATATGCGCGGCGTGTGGATCACAGTAGATGTTGTACTCGGCCAGAGGTGTAGTATTACCGCCAACCCGGATAGCGCCTCCCATGATGATCAGCTCTGGGATGGCCTCCACAATACGCGGCTCCCTGCGGATCGCCAAAGCGATATTGGTGAGCGGACCTATTGCTACCAGGCTGATCTCACCAGGGTTGGATAAGACCGTATCGATGATCAGGTCGACACCGTGATCGGTGGTTGGTTGCAGGCGAGGCGTCGGTAGGCGGGCATAGCCGATGCCGACCTCCCCATGCGTTTCGGTTGCTACGAGCAGTGGTTGTACTAAGGGAACTGGCACTCCTTGGGCTACGGGTACCTGTTCAGCTTTAGCAAGTTCGAGAACAGCCAGGGCATTGGACACGCCCTGGGTGGCGACAGTATTGCCACTAACAATCGTAAGAGCCTCCAGCTCAACTTCTGGCGAGGCCAAAGCAAGCAAAATGGCCAGAGAGTCATCAATGCCGGGATCTGTATCGATAATCAGTCGCTTGGGCTTCATGCTTTCCAGAAACCTCTCGAGTAAACCTGGTAGACCTCGTCGGCTGAAGGCAGAGAGGGCTGGGCGCCAAAGCGTGTGACAGCTAAAGCGCCAGCGCAATTGGCGAAGCGGACAGCTTTTTCCATTGGCATGTCACGAATAATTGCAGTTGCCAGGGCGCCGATGAAAGCATCACCGGCCGCAGTAGTATCTACGACATCAACCTTTACCCCTGGAACCAAGGTGGCCTCATCAGCTGATACGATCATTGCTCCTCGATCGCCCAGCGTGACGACGACTATTTCCACGCCCTTTCCAACTAACAGCTGTGCAGCTTCACGAGTCGAATCATCGTCAACAACCGGCATCCCGCTCATGATCTCCAGCTCGGTTTGGTTGGGTACCAGGATATCAACCTTTTCCAACATTTCTGAACTTAAGGATCTGGCAGGCGCTGGGTTCAGGATTACTTTTACACCGAGTTTAGAGGCTTTATTCAGTGTATATTCGACTGTCTCCAAAGGGATTTCGAGCTGTAGCAGCAGGAGGCGGGCTTTTGTAATAATGGCGCTGGCTGCATCAACATCCGATCGGCTGACTTTTCCGTTTGCTCCGGCAGACAGCAGAATGCTATTTTCCCCCTGTTCATCCACCATGATGAGGGCAACGCCGGTGCAGGTTCCGGGGTCGACCCGGATATGACCAGTGTTGACACCCTGATGGGCAAGATTATCCACAAGGTGTGGTCCGAACTGATCAGCGCCAACCCTTCCAACCATCGCCACCCGGCTGCCCAGCCTGGCAGCCGCAGCAGCCTGGTTAGCACCTTTTCCGCCTGGTATCGTTTGCAAGTCTTCTCCATGCAGGGTTTCTCCCGGTGCAGGCAAGCGCGTGGTCTTAATGACCAAATCTGTATTCATGCTGCCAATAACGACGATATCCAACATGTTTTCTCCTCGTCGGTATAACCTGTTTATGTGGATTAGCGGCAGGTCGTACGATGTTTCGACCATATTTACAAGCGGTGCAGTGGGGCCCGACCGTGAAGCCCACGTTTTGACAACCGCGTAGTAAACCATGCCAGACACTCAACTGGCTGAGAAGTGGTACAGGTGAACTAAAAAAAAGCTACAGTAAAATGTGCGCAACACAAGTCGTTTGCCCCAATCAAGATAGATTGAGACGCTTATTTATAGCATGGCAGGGAGAAAATGTCGAGGTGGCAGATGCCAGCATAATGATCTTCAATAATAAAATCGGGGAAGATGCAGGTAATCTGCTCCTTCCCCGATTTATGTCTTCTTTATAGGTTTCTGGTTGAAGTTGAGCCTGCTTTTTGATCCAAAGAGGGCTGAATATCTTTCGTTTACTTACAAGGCCATGTAAAAGGTAATGCCGCCTACGGCCAGTAGAGCAGTTGCCCAAATCAGATCGAAATTTACCCAACCCTGCCTCAATACCATTAGTCCGAGCTTACGATAAACAACCCAGGCTACGACTGCCATCACCAGCAGCATACTTGCTGTGTGAAGAAACACAGCCAGCCCGACTTCCATTCCAGCAGACAGGGCAAGATGGCTTTCGTGCTGGTTTGCCATCATCCCCAGCAAAGCAGGTGCAACCATCAATCCTGCACCGTGAGCGGTGGCCATGAGGAAGGACCAAACAATTAACTCGTGCCAACGAACTCGCATACCGACCCAACGTGGGTGGCGGTACCAGTTGAACAGTTTATAGACCCCAAAACCGACCAATAGCACTGCCGTGAGTAACTGGAGAGTCTGCATCGATATGAAAGTCTGAAGCGCCATGACCAGTACAGCTGCAATTGCTATAGAGCCAGCATGTCCGATCGTGATGGGAACCAGAGCGGACCAGATTGCACGTTCCTTGTTGTGCTGGAGGCCTAATGCCAAGGCAAACAGCCAGCCCATGGCAGGATTTAGGCCGTGATAAGCTCCAAACCCTGCTACTGCCAGCCACACCCCCAGGCTCTCAAGCGAAGCAGTATGAGTCGGTGGATGCATCACCACCCTCCAATCGCACCTGGTGGGGGCGCTGCTCACCAAAATCTACGAAAAAGTCTTGGTCTACTTTGATTCCGCCCTGAGGTTCAACATCGATTTTTGCCATCCATCCTTTCAATCCGGGGTAAAACTGATCGTCCCAGGTGCTGTAAAGTGAATTGGTAACATATAATCTTCGCCCATCCCGGCTAATCTCGACCATTTGAGGACCTCCATTCAACGGTTGCCCATCCAGATGGGAGGCTTTGCGGGTTACTCCACCCAATCGGACAGTGCCTGTCAGGCGCGGGTTAAATGGATCTGCTACATCATATTGGCGTAATTCCCCTGTTCCCCAACAAGATACGTATAGGAACTTATCGTCCAAAGAGAGGTTGAGGTCGGTGATCAAGGGTGGGACAGCTTTGAGTGGTTTCAAGGCATCCGGTAAGATATCAGGATCAGCAGGCTCAGCAGGGATTTCTATCACCTTTTTTGCTTTCCACTGGCCCTTCTCCTGGTACCAGGCGAAGATGGAGGCTGATAAGTCGACTGTACTGACGACGACCCCTGCGAAGCCATAGGTTTTCTTAGGGTTGTGAGCGGGCCTTAATTCAAGGACCATCTGGTGCTCTGGTCCCAAGTCAATGGCTTGAATGTGACGGCGCCGCCGCAAGTCCCAAAAGTGAAGTTGGTGGCCGAAGCGTTGGTTGACGATATCCTCCAGCCGGACCCCATTTTCGAACATATCAGGCGTTCCCCACTCACTGGTTACCATAACATCATGCCCGATATGCCACCAAAAATCATAGGCTAATTTCTGAGGTCCTCGTTCGATTTCCCATGGGCCAAGAACGTTAAAGTTAAAATGGTCCAACAGAAAGACACCCCCAGGCCCATCACTTCCGTTGGAGCTGCTGATGGCATTGACATAGATTGCGTCTGGACCACAATGAACGGTATGTAGCCGGCTATAACCGGTACAATCCGCAATCTCTTGTGCTTCAATAATCTTCGTTATCTTCGGTTGGTATGGGTTCGGTTTTGTATCGATCACGTAGATACGGGAGGAACGCAGTGTTGGGATAATCAGGTAGCGCCGTTCGAGGTGTGGATGAGCTGATGATGGGCAAAGAGCTGAACTGCACGCATTCCAACCGAAGTGGTGAAGCTCATCCCCGGTATTTGGTAGCTCGAGTTTTGAAAGAACTTTGCTGTACGTCTCGGAATTTGGATCGAGGTCGATGATTGCCAGGCCATCCGGCTTTCCATTACCGCTGTTCAAATCTTCTACGTAACCATATTTTTCTGGCGACGTTTGCATTGCCTGGCGTGCAGATGGATAAAAGGTTGGATCAGGTCTTAAGACTGACATGGTTATAGCTCCTTTGGAAAATTTATCCCCTGGAAGGGTTGGTTTGTAAACAGTTTACTGATCCTGCATCCCCTCTTCGTCCAAAAAACCGTCCAAAAAACCGTCAAAATACGACTAATTTTCTCTTAATTATTGGTATACTAGAGATTGCCAGTAAAAAAATAACCTGGCCAGGTCTTCCCGGGAAGTAGTTGCAACTTCAGGGGTAGGAGGACAAGCTTGTGCCTGATATAAAACTCTACCTATTCGGCCCACCGAGGATTTTGGTGGATGGAAAGTCAATCCAAATTGGCCACCGCAAATCCATCTCCTTGCTAGCGTATATTTTGGTAAACAAACAACCTCATACGCGGGATGCACTGGCAGCTTTATTCTGGCCTGAGGATGAACCGCGAAAGGCTCTTGGGAACCTGCGTAGGTCTCTTTATAGAGTAACGCACGCTCTCAATGAAAATTTCGTTACTGCCACTCGCAATACTGTCGAACTTAACTACCAGGTCACAATTTGGGTAGATGTCGATGAGTTTCGGGAGCGTCTTAAAGCTGGCTCCAAGGAGGGCCTGTTTTTTCATAGCAAAGATGATCCTTGCTTTTCCAGGCTTGAAGAGGCGGTTGAGCTCTACAGCGGAGATTTCATGGCAGGATTCTCGCTACCAGACGCGCCTGCTTTTGATGAATGGCAATTTTTCCAATCTGAAAGCTTGAAAAATTCATTGGGGGAGGCGCTAGATTGGCTTATCAATTGTGCGATCTCAGAATCAAAATGGGAGAAAGGTATATCCTATGCCCGCCGTAGGTTGGCGTTAGATCCATACAATGAAGGCTTTCATAGGCTTCTGATGGAGATGTACGCGCGTAATAATCAAACCAGCGCAGCTTTGCGACAATACGAGGAGTGCAAGCGCTTACTCAATGTGGAGCTAGGAGTTGAGCCGGGTTATGAGATTTCAGAGCTTTACGATAAGATCCGAACTCGTGAATTTCCTTTGATTGAAGGGGATAAAGATCCCGCTGCAGGATCAATAGATCCAGCCCCACTAAAACACTCCATTCATAATAACACCAGGAACTCCGTGGCTGGGGTTACATTCCCGGGCCCTCCACATAACCTGCCATCCAATACCCACCCGTTTGTTGGCCGTCAATTCGAGGTGGATGAATTGGTAAGCTTGATAACCAGCAATTCGGGTCATCGCTTGATCACGGTTCTCGGGCCAGGGGGTATCGGCAAAACTCGCCTCGCTTTGGAAGTAGGATGGCGGGTGCTACGATCGTTCATTGATGGCGTCTTCCTGGTATCTGCGGCTGAACTCACGTCAACCAGCGACCTGGTAAGGGCTATTGCCGATCAAATTGGATTGAGTTTC
>CAZAQS010000036.1:10378-27457 GCA_964486825.1 uncultured Anaerolineaceae bacterium
TCCCCCCGCTCAAAAGCTGCTTGCAGATTATTTATATGACAAGAAGATGTTGTTGATTTTAGATAGCTTCGAGCATCTCTTACCAGAAGCAGAGACACTCGGGCAATTACTTCAAAAATCACCGGGATTAAAAATATTGATCACCTCTCGAGAGAGACTTAGTTTAAGTGTTGAAACCCTTTATGTACTAGGTGAGTTGGAGTATCCAGAGGATGGAAATCATCAGTCTCTCCAAGAATATGAAGCCATAAAGCTGTTGATTCAAACAGCTCTATTGGTTAAACCAAATCTAGAATTTAACGAGCAGGATTTGCAGGCAACTGCCCGTATTTGTCGCGCAGTGCAGGGAATGCCTTTAGCTATTGTCCTGTCAACTGGCTGGTTGACTACTTTGTCTCTCGAAGAGGTTGCAAACGAAATCGAGCTTGGTCTCGATTTCCTGGAAAGCCAACTCCTAGATATTCCTGAACGCCAGCGAAGTATACGGGCGGCTTTTGAGTATTCCTGGAAACGCCTTTCTAAAGAAGACCAAGACTCATTTATGAGCCTTTCAATATTTGTAGGGGGATTTACACCGCAGGCAGCTCAAAAAATTTCGGGAGCGTCCCTCCGCAGTTTACGGACATTGATTGATAAATCCTTAGTTGTATACCAACAAAATGGCCGGTATGAAATCCACGAGCTTTTGAGGTTATTTGGTGAAGAACGTCTTCACGCCAGGGGTTTGGCAACTGAGATACGCATTGCACACAGCAATAATTATCTGGAAATGCTCATCAACCTCACTCCAGATCTCAAGGGACGCAAACAAATCGCCGCATTAAGAGAAATCGATTCAGAATTTAATAACATACGAGCAGCCTGGGATTGGACGCTCAAAATGAGAGATATCAAAACTGTGGCGAAAGCCCTGGAAGGTTTATATTTATATTGTGACATCAGAGGTCGGCAGCAGGAAGGGGCTGAACTTATACTCGCAGCAAAAGACACTTTTTCTCCAGTCAAGGGGAGAAAAGCCAAACCGGTGTATGGGCGAATATTAACTTATTCAGGCATGCTTCTTTCGCGATATATGAGGGATAACAGCGATGTTGGGAAAATGATCGATGAAGGTCTGGATATCCTAGAAGGTTCCAGCCAAACAACTGACCTTGCTTTCGGCCTGCTCGCCCGTGCTCATTATTACTCAGATACGGTCCAAGATCTGTTGAATGCATTAGAGAATTTCCAAGCCAGTCTTGAGATTTATCAACAAACAGGAGATGGTTATTATTCTGCCCGGGCCTTGCATATGATCGGCTATTGCTATGGTTTTCTGAATGGCCTGGAGGATCTAAGACATTACCTTGAAGAAAGTCTAGTACTGACACAGCAATTGGGAATGCATGCGGACATCGCTATGCTGCAGATTAGCCTAGCAATGTGTCATTTCTTCTTGGATGAATACACAAGCTCAAAACATTATGGTGAGGAAGCAATTAGAATGGCTAAGGACATAGGTCCCGGTCCTACATTAGCCCAGACCAATGCCATACTAGGACTTATTTATTTGGTAGAGGGTAATTTTGAGGAGGCCAACAAGTTTATAGAAAATGGCTATATCCTGGCAAAAAGGGTGAATTTTCCAATTCCCCTCGCATATTCCATATGCCTCAAGGGTGCATTACTCAGTCTTAAGGGGGAACCTGAGGAAGGTAGAAAATTAATTGAAAATTGCCTTACATTTCCAGTTGATCCCCTTGCACCAGCCTTATTCTATTGGGCTGCCGCCGTTGCCAGTTGTAGCGTTGGAGATTTTACGGCAGCAATAAAGGAAATTCAGGCCGTGTTTTCAATACACGAACGGATAAAAATCCCAGGTATCCTGAACCTATGCCTGCCTGTCGTTTCACTGCTCCTGGATGGTCTTGGCCAAACAGAAAAGGCAGATGAAGTCCTATCAATTTTGGATACTCACATAGGGACGGTCCAGGGTTGGACAGAAAAGTGGCTGCCAATGCAGGATTTGCAGGCCAAGAGGCTGGATCGCCAGGACCGGGTGGCAAATCTGCAAACCGGAGAATTCGAAGAAATTTACAACCTGGATAATTGGATCCTCAGGATGCTTGTTCCTCTAAACAACCTGGTTTCTCCATAAGCATTATATTGAGTTACCCCTTCAGAGCTCCGGCCATCAGCCCGCGTAAGAAGTAGCGACCGAGGAAGATGTATATTAGAAGGGTAGGCAATGCCGCCAGAAGAGACCCAGCCATTTGTACGTTCCAGGCGATGATCTGGCTGCCTGCCATATTGTTCAAAGCGACAGTAATTGGCCAATTGGAAGGGCTGGTCAGCACCACTGCGAACAGGAAATCGTTCCAGGCCGAGGTGAATTGCCAGATGATCACGACTACGAAGCTGGGAAGAGACAAAGGCAGCAATATGTACCAATAGCTGCCCAACAATCCGGTGCCATCCATACGACCGGCTTCGACCAGCTCCTTGGGTATGGTAGCATAATAGTTACGGAAAGTAAGCGTGGTGATGGGAATCCCATAGATTACGTGAGTAAGCACCAGTCCAGGAAGCCCCCCATACATGTTAATGCTGCGCATAAACTGTACCAACGGTATCAAGATGCTCTGGTAAGGTATGAACATCCCGAACAAGAGCAGGGGGAAGATGATGTCTGCCCCACGGAACTTCCACTTTGCCAGAACAAACCCGTTAAGCGAGCCCAAGAAGGAAGAGATCAGCGCGGCTGGGATGACCATATTGAAGCTGTTCCAAAGAGCCGGCGCCAGGTTCTTGTAGGCTTCGATGAAATTATCGAATTTAATGGTGCTGGGTAGGTCCCACATCGTACGCAAGTTGACCTCTTCAAAGCCCTTGAAACCGGTTATGAGCATGACATAAACCGGCAGAAGGTAGAAGATCGCCATGAACACAAGTGGCAAGTAAAGCAGGTATTTGGGGCGCAGCTTCTGGCGCAGGATGCTTCGTCTTTCCAAGCGGGTAGCTTTCCGTGAGGTGGAAGTGGATATCATACTTCTCCCTCCGTACGCAAGGTATATCTAAGATATGGAATTATTAAAACAGCTACGCTTAACAGCAAAAGGATACCAATTGTAGCCCCACGAGCGAAGAACAACCCGTCAAATGTTGTCTGCCACATATAGATGGCAGGTACATCAAGCTGGAGCTGCTTGCCTGCCACGGCGATGATCAGATCAAAAACCTTCAGGGACATGTGCCCCAAAATAATCATGGCGCTCAGTGTTATTGGCGCCAGTAATGGGAAGATGATGTGCCGGTAGATATAGAGATCCGAAGCCCCATCTACCTGGGCTGCCTCCCGTAACTCATGGGGGATGCCGCGCAAACCAGCCAGGTACAATGCCATGGTATAGCCGGACATTTGCCAGATGGCTGCAAGAGCAATGGCTGCGATACCCCAATACGGGGTCAGATGCCATTGGTTCACAAGGAAATCCAGCCCCGCCTTAGAAAAAAGTAAGTTCAACCCGCTCATGCGAGAGCCCATGGCGGGATTCATCAACCAGCGCCAGACAACGCCTGTAACGATGTATGAGATAGCCATCGGGAAAAGAAATACGCTTCTAAAGAAACTCTCACCCTTGAGTTCCTGATCGAGCAGGATTGCCAGGGTTATTCCCAGCAGAAGCGAGCCAAACACAAAGATCAGGGTGAAGATGAGTGTATTGCGGATATCGATATGAAAGCGGGGGTCCTTAAAAAGCTCCAGGTAATTCTGAATACCCACAAAGGTGTAGTCCGGGGTCAGGCCTTTCCAAGAGCTAAGAGAAACGCGACCCGACCAGGCTATAAAGCCATAAACAAAAATGAAGATAGCCAGGATAGATGGAGATACCAACAGGAAGGATAGAATCGTATCTCGATTTTTGGTCATGCTTACCTCTTGCCAGGCGATCGGAAAAAAGAACAAGTGCCTACACCAGTCATGACAGAAGCCAGGCTTCACAAAGAAAGCCTGGCTTCTGCGTCTTCATTGTTTATTGTCCGGCCTGGATCGTGCCGGAGGAATTATAGGCAGCAACCAGAGCGGACTGGAAGCTGGCTGTGTTGCCGGAGGCCATGAACAGGCCCAGGGCGGTGTCGATCTCGGATTTCCAAGAGTCGTTAGCGACAACTCCATGGGTCAGGCTGCCGGTGACGGTGTCGTTAGCCCAATCGTCCATGGCGGACTGCAGGTACTCGCCGTACAGGCTGCGGTCTCCGTCGCTGCGGGCGGGGATGGAGCCCTTGACGGGATTGAAGGCATCCTGACCTTCCTTGGAGCCGGCCACCGTCAGCCAGGCGATGGCGGCTTCACGGTTGGGAGCGCCCTTAGGCAGGACGAAGCTATCGGACAGGAACTGGAAGTTGCCAGCGGTGCCGGGGACAGGAGCCCAGCCGTAGTCGACGTTGGGGGTCTTGCCGAGCTCGCGGAAGAAGCCTTCGGCCCAGTCGCCCATGACGTTGAAGGCAGCGTCGCCATCGACCACCAGTTGAGCGGCGTCCTGCCAGCTCAGGGAGGCGGCGTCGGGATTGGTAAAGCCGAGGACGGTGTCGAAGTCTTCCAAGGCAGCCAGGACTTCAGGGCTGCCCCAATCGGTGGCGCCGTTCCACAGGCCGTTGTAAGCGTCTGAGCCCAGGGAGGCCAGCAGGACGGTCTCCATGAGGTGCATGACGGTCCACTGCTCGCCGAGGGCTAAGGGAAGCACACCGGCAGCGTCGAGGGTCTGCATGGCTTCGATCCACTCGTCGAAGGTGGCGGGAACTGCGACGCCGTTGTCTTCCAGGATTTGCGGGTTGTACCACATCACGTTCGCGCGGTGGATGTTGACCGGTACGGAGTAGATATTCCCATCCTGGGAGATGAGTGGGATGAGGGTGTCGGGCATGACGTCCAGCCAGCCGTTCTCTTCGTAGAGGAAGTTGACCGGTTCGAGCTGGTCGGCGGCCACGTAGGTGCCGATGAGCTCCCAGCCGGCGTGACCTTGCCAGCTATCGGGGGCGTCGCCAGCCTGCAAGCGGGTGGCGAGCACGGCGCGGGCGTTGGTTCCTGCACCGCCGGCGACGGCAGCATTGAGGAACTCGACATTCGGGTACTTCTCAGCAAATACTTCAATCATGGCTTCCAGGCCGGCGGCTTCACCACCGCCTGTCCACCAGGAGAAGACCTCCACCTGCTGCGCGGTTCCGACAGCCGGGGGTTGGGTAGGGGCTGGAGCTGGTTCCTGAACTTGAGGCTCCGGAGTCGCTACTGGTGCAGGCGTGGCCTGCTGGCAGCTCGCGAGGACCAGCGACAGGATCAGGACTATAGACATCAGTCCCCAGGCGATTCGCTTGTCTTTCATCTCTCTTACTCCTTGTATCGTAATTTGGTGATTGGAATTGGACGATTTTCTCAAGTATATTCTAGAGCGTAAATTTTAGTTTTCAATTTTGGGCTGAAGCAAACGGGAAAGTATATTAAGAGGCAGACAAATTGCAGCAGCCCTCGTAAGAAACAGCAGGAGTCGGGTTAGAAAACAGGCGGATTGATCATCTCTGCTTCTGCACCTCCCTTTCGGACTGACACTTCCGCATCATCCATCATCAGTTAAAATTCATTATAATGGTGATGTACTCCTGATTTCAACAGTATTTCGGACATTTTTCGGACAAATACCGGACATGCAAAAATTGGATCTGAATGAATTTGCTCGAGTTGTGCGGGATTTACTGCCGCACTTGCAGGATTTTTCGGTTCTCGAAACACATCCTCTGGCTTCGGCTGAAGCTATTCCAAAAGATTTCCGGGGGAGCCGTGGAGAGAGTTTGCAGCAGTTAGTTATCAATACGATTGAGGGACTTCAACCAAAAGGGACAAAACAGTCGCCTTCTTCTGTCGAGTGGCGACCTTATTTGATCCTATACAGACGCTATGTAGAAGGGTTGAACCTTCAGGAGCTATCCATAAGTCTTAGTCTTTCTGAGCGTCAAATTCGCCGGGATCATAACCGGGCTGTGCAGGCCCTGGCCGGCCGGCTTTGGGACCAATATTTTTCACCGGTTGCGTCCACTTTTGGAGAAAGGGGATCCATAGCTGGCGAGCCAAACGAGACGGTGCGGGAATCCAGTTATGAGATTCTCCCTGAAGTGCTCGACCTTAACGAGCTGCTGCATGGGGTAACGCGTATTATGCACCGGCGCCTGGAGGAAGAAGAGGTTGACCTTGTTCTTGACCATCCCCTACAACCTCTTCAGGCGATTAGCGACCGTATCATCCTGCGCCAGGTCTTGTTCAGCCTGTTTAAATATGCCTTACATCTTATAGATGGGAAAACCTTGCGAATTTTCCTGGATAAAGGCGGGGAAATTTGCTTTCAATATCATGTGGATCGCGATTGGAAGTATTGGCGACAGGAGGAGCATGAAGACCTGCTCTCCTCTGTCCTGTATTGGGTGCAACGCATAAAAGCGGAATTCAAGGAGAGCTATCCTCCTCCTGATACCGAGGGAGATGCGGAGCTGCGCCTGGCATTGCTCTTGCCCAGCCGCACTCCCATTCTTGTGGTAGATGACCAGCAACCGGCTTTACGGATGTTCCAACGTTTTCTAAGCGCCTCTGGATATGATGTGGTCGGTGTTACTGACCCGGCCCAGGTGCTACCACTGGCTCGCCAACTAAACCCGGCCTTGATCACATTGGATATTATGATGCCGCGCCTGGACGGCTGGGAAATCTTGCAGGCGCTCCAGCTTGACGAAAAAACCCGCAATATTCCCGTCATCGTCTGCTCAGCCTGGGAAGAGCCAGAGCTGGCGCGTTCCTTAGGAGCGACAGCTTTTTTGAAGAAACCTATTGTCCGTTCTGATTTGCTTAATGTACTAGACAAGCTGGGTATGCAGTAGTCTTCCCGTGCGTCATATTCGCCATAAAGAGCGATGGATCAAACAATAGCTAACCTGCTGGCGTCCGGAAGGAAGGCTGTAGCGTATCCAGCAAGGCTTTTAATACTCCACTCAGTTCCTGGGAAGTGAAAGAGCGATTCATCCAAACATGTAATAGCTCTTGCCCGCCGGGGTGAAGCACAGGTGGCATATCATGAGCTGATACAACGATCACTGCTGGAGTGTGGCGGGTTGGGTCTTCTTTCATCAGCGCCAGGACATCCCAGCCAGTTAAAGCTGGTAAGTCCAGATCCAGCAGGATAAGATCCACATGCTCTTCGGAAAGGATGTGCAAGGCTTCCTCACCGGTGGCTGCGGTCAGGAAGCGAAATCCTGGTGAAAGGCCCGATCCATTATCATGGCCCAATGCCTGAGTTACGAAGCGTAGCATAGCCGGGTCATCGTCAACAACCAATATGACCTCTGTAGGCCCTGGAAGCTCTGCCAGTGCCTCCTGAAGGGCTTCACGCCCGACAGGCTTCACCAGGTAATTTGCCACTCCAGAAGGTAGGGCTGCCAAACGGTCGCCGGTAGCCGGAAGCACAAGGGATAGCACGGGAAGCACGTGCTGGAGATCCTTCAGGTAAGGTCGTGTCTCGTCCAACATGGCCTGGCTCACGATCACGGCGCGAGGGTATAAGTGAGCGATCTGTTCTGGTAGCTCTTCCGGGCGTTCTACCTGGATTACCTTGAAATCGACCAGGCATTGCCGGGCCAGGCGTGCCGAGGAGGCATCCGGTGCAAGCAGTAGTACCAACTGCTCCTGGCGCACCTGAGCGTCAAGAATGGGGAAGCTGGCTGGGGGAGCAGAAATACCTGGCGCCTGGCGTTCATTTTGTACAGGTATGCTAAACTTGATGCGAGTCCCTACACCGAGCTCGCTTTCCAGCTCGATGTTGCCACCATGAAGCTGCACAAACCGCCGGCAAATGGAAAGCCCGAGGCCTGTTCCTTCTCGTCTACGCCAGGAATCATGGCCCACCTGGCGGAACTCATCGAATACCTTGTCGATTTCCTGGGGGTCGATTCCTGCGCCTGTATCCTCCACGCAGACCATCAGATCTTCCGCTGAGCAGGAGAGAGAAATTGTGGCGCCCCCTAGTTCTGTAAACCGCAGGCTATTGTTTAGCAGATTTAGAAGTACCTGTCGCATACGCGTGCAGTCTACGTAAACCTCTGGCAAGTCCTGCTCCATCTGGGTGCGTAGCCATAAGCCTTTGTGAACGAAGGATGGCTCGACCATGCCACGCACCTCCTCCACAAGATGCTCGAACTTCACCGTCTCGCGAAACATGGTCATCTGTTGCGCATCAATCTGTCCCATATCCAAGATATCATTGATGAGTCCCAACAGGTGTTTGCTTGAGCGGTAGATCTCCTGAACATCACCATACAACCCGCCAGGCCATTGACTGGGGGGTGCATACACCTCTGGAGAATTTACCATCAGATCGCTGAATCCCAGGATGAAGTTTAATGGAGAACGCAATTCGTGTGAGACAGCCAGGATGAAGCGGTCGCGGTCGCTGCGCGCCTCATCAGCGTGTTTGCGCGCCTGATGCAGCATGTGGTTCAAGCGTTCCAGCTGGTAATTGGCCTGCTCGCGTTCCTTGAGCATGTGACTGATCTCGCCGCGATGCAGGCGGGTTTCCTCCAGCAGCATACGCGCCTGTCGATAGTGATAATAAGAAGCGTTGATGGCGGAAAGTAGATTACTGGAAAGACCCCATCCGAAGATCGTCGTGAAGACGACCCCAAGCAGCAAGCCAGCCCGGTGACCAGCCGGGATGGGAGGTAGGAATTCCAGATACGGTGCAAGGAGTACCATGGCCAGGATGGCTGCATTGACGATAAGCGTCTCGGCTGGGCGTAAGGTGCCCGTTGCCATAAGAGGTAAGAATACGAGCAGGGTAAGGATCTCTGGCTGCTGGTAAACCGTGTATGCGTGCAGGATGATGGCGCCTAAGCCGCCCAACCAAAGCACCTGGGAAATAAGGTAGAGGTCCCGTCTCATTAGAAGAAAAACGGCGGCTGTCAGGATGAGCATAAAAACGGTAGTTACCCACAAGCTGGGGCTGAAGACGCGCGGCCATACCAGCGTGGCAGAGAAGTGGAAGACCAGGTGTATGGCGAGGACCGTATAAGCCAGCCGGCGGGCATTGCCTTCCAGCAGCTCACGTGAATCTGGGTCGATCTGGAACAGGGCTTTGAAGCGCATCATGGTTGGAGTATATTTTACTTGCTGATTGTTGGGCGGACATTTTATTTTTATTGACTTAATGCCATTTATTCCATAAAGCGATATGCCGGCGTAAACCATTTACCGTGTATTTGCGCTAGCGCAAAGACAGCATACGACTATTTTTGTATGCTATGGTTGTATGATTCGATCGATCTAGCGAGATAGCTGAATGTACATTAATTCTCTTCCCGACTTGCTGGAAAAATCTGCCAAACTTCACCGCCATCTATGCCCGCGGCAGGTGTTGGGAGTCAGGATGGGGCTTGCAGCAGGTGAGCTGCTGAATATCGACCTTCCCCAAAGAAGTAAACAGCTTTATACCATCACCGAAACCGACGGTTGCGCAACCGACGGCATCTCGGTGGCTACAAATTGTTGGATCGGGGGGCGCAACTTGTGGGTGGAGGATTTTGGTAAAGTTGCGGCTACTTTTATCAACAGTCTCACTCATGAGGCCATCCGGATCGTGCCACGCCCGGAGTGCCGCCAACAGGCCTTTAATTACGCTCAGGAAGCAAGCAACCGTTGGGAAGCCCAGTTAACGGGCTATCAAAGAATGCCTATGGATGAGCTGTTTTACATGCAGCCGGTGAAATTAATCAAGCCGCTTGAGGATTGGATCAGCCAGCCGTGGAGGAAAGCCATTTGTGATGGCTGCGCTGAAGAGATCAATAATGGGAGGGAAGTTCGAGACAATGAAATGGTTCTGTGCCGGGCGTGTGCTGGAGAAGCTTATTACCATCGACGTATTTCTGTACTCCACCCGATTCAAACCGAAGCGAACTTTCTGGAAGTAGACGAGAGATGAACCATAGTGTGCATGGGAGGATGAGTTTGCTCTTTACCGGTTTTATCGTACTGGTAATCAGCTCTGTTACGATTTCTTTTACCCTGATCGACGCCCATACCCAAGATGCCCAGGTGATCAATTTGGCAGGCAGGCAACGAATGCTGATCCAGCATATGGTCCGGCTGTCCTTGGAATATCAGCAGGACGGAAAGACAGAGTCTTTGCTTTCCCTGGGAGAGGCAGCAGCCAACTTTGAGCGTACTCTCCTGGCTTTGGAAAGAGGGGATAATCCAGGTTATACCAACCTTCCATGGTTTCCACCGGTTAGCACCAACCGGACGAGGTTTGAAAGCGAAAAAATCTTGCTTCCCCCAACTCGAGACCCACAGATCCTACACCAACTGAACCTGGTAAAAGCGATGTGGAGCGAGTATAAGGCCAGTATAGATTTGCTATTTGGATCCGCGCATAATTCTAGAGAGGCTGCTCTAGCTGTGGATGCCTTACGATCCAAATCCGATGCATTGACATATGAAGCGGACTGGTTGGTGAGGTTGTATGAAGAGTCCAGCAGCACGAAGGTCGAATACTTGCGCCTGGTGCAGCTCGCCTTCCTGGCTGGTTCAGTCGTCGTACTTGGTCTCGGAGGCGCCCTGACACAGGTTTCTGTGTTGAAACCATTAAAACAGTTGAGCCGGGCTGCCGAATTGATAGGAGGAGGGGATTTGCAGACTCCAATCAAGGTGGCAGGCCCCAGAGAGATTCGCCTGGTGAGTAAGGGTTTCGAGAAGATGAGAGCCGATCTGAACCAATCTCACCAGGAATTGGTGGAGTGGGCGGGTACATTGGAGAAACAGGTAGCTGAGCGCACGCAGGAATTGGAAGCGCTATTTTCTGTCACCCGAGATATTACTTCCCGTTTGGAGTTGCCGGATGTGCTCCAGTCTGTTACTGACCAGGCTTGCAAGCTGCTGAAAGGGGACGCAGCCTTCCTTTGCTTGTTGGACGAAAGCGGCCGTAGCTTGAAGCTGCATGCTTACAGCGGCAATATATATGCGGTGGGGAGGAGCGTCACTCCAGTATGTAATTCGCCAGCAGCCCAGGTGCTATCAGGAGACCAGGCGCTAGCTTGCGGCAGAAATGGATGCAAGGATAATTGCCAGATCATCTCTCCGGAGTACCGTAACAGTCACCTGATTGCACCTTTGAGGATTGGAGGTCAGAACGGCGGAGCGTTATGTGTAAGCAGTAAGAAACAAGATGCCCTCTCGAGCGATTCTTGCAAACAATTGGATAAGCTTGCGCATGTGACGGTAATTGCCCTCGAAAATGCAAAACTATACCAGCAAGCTGAGCGGATGGCCATGGTAGAAGAGCGGCAACGGATCGCGGCTGAAATGCATGATGGGTTGGCACAGTCGATCAGCACGATCCAGATGGGAGTAGACCTGGCTAAGATACAGATCGAATTGGGGAAGACTGAACGAGCGACAGAGACCCTCAGTCATAGTCGCGCGGCAATCGATCAGTCCATAAAAGATGTTCGGAGGGCTATCTTAAGCCTACAAGAGGAATATCCATCATCGATCAGCCTCCAAAACCTGTTAGCAGGGTTGGCGGGGGAGTTTTCCAGCCAGGAATGGGAGGTTTGCTGGGAGAATAAGTCGTCCGCTCCGATCTTATTACCCCACCAACAAAAGGAGCAGATTTCAAGGGTAGTGCGAGAGGGGCTGCTCAATGCGCGTAGCCATAGCAGATCGAGTCTTGTCATTTTGCGCCTGGCAGTAGTGGGAGAGAAAGGAATCGTATCGATAGAGGACAACGGGCAGGGTTTCGATCAGAAAATGCATCTTGAGGGCACACAAAATGGAAGTCATTTTGGATTGAAGATTATGAAGGCACGCGCAGCCCGGATAGGGGGCAGCTTGGAAATACGATCATCACCAGGCAATGGCACTAGAGTTACATTGAAATGGCCATTGAGAAGCACAGATAGGAAGGGAGGCTGATACCATGAAACCGATCCGCATATTCCTCGTTGATGACCATGCTCTGTTTCGAGAAGGTTTGGCCGCAATTATCGCCCTCCAACCGGATATGGAAGTAATTGGCCAGGCTGGGGATGGCCTGGAAGCGGTTGTTAAAGGTATAGAAATGAATCCAGACCTCATTTTGATGGATATTCAGATGCCGGGCTGCGACGGGCTTGAAGCTACTGCCCGGATAAAATCAGAGTTACCTGGCGTCATAATTGTTATTCTGACAGTCCGGGATGATGAGGAAAAACTTTTTCAGGCGATTAAGTGTGGGGCACAGGGCTATTTGTTGAAAAACATTCACGCCGATGGGTTGATAGCTGGGTTGAGAGCAGCGTTACGTGGCGAAGCTACCCTGCCACCGTTTTTAGCCGGGCGGCTTCTAGAGGAATTTCGACGGGTTAGCTTGCAGCCATGGGGTGAGGAAGAAATACCTTCTTGTCCCTTGACAGAACGGGAACAAACCGTTTTGAGGTTGGCAGCCACGGGAAAAACGGATAAGGAAATCAGCGAAGACCTGGTTTTGAGCATGCATACTGTGAAGAGCCATATGCGAAATATTCTTACGAAGCTGCAAGTCAATAACCGGCGCGAGGCCGCTCGGCTTGCCAGAAGCATGGGATTGTTATCCCCAAACTGGACAAAATAGTACCTTTACGCGTTAAGCAATAGAATTAGTTCTTTATCAAAAAGAGCGATCAAAAGACCGCTCTTTTTTCATGCTTAAAGCGCCAGGGGGAGCGATTTCTACAAAGTTCGGTCTATGCTACCCTTGAGAGTAAGGGATGGATGTTGCATAGATGGATAAGAGGCGAGTTTTTATTGTATATGACCAGCACCTATTAGGCGAAAGCCTTTCTTGCATCCTTTCTGAAATTCAAGAATTGGAAATTTACACGTTTTGGTTGCTCGATCCTGAAATTCTATCTCTTCTTGAGAAATTCCCGCCGGACGTCTTATTGATTGCTGAAGAGGAAAACCAGGTGGAAAATAGTTTTCTCCTGATGGGAAAGATATTTGATAGATACCCATCCTTACCGATCATCCATATCCGGCTTGCGCAGGACGTATTGCAGGTTTTCACATCACAATCCTGCCCAGCCAGGAGCGCTGACCTGGTCGAGGCTGTCATGCGATTATCGGGCTCAAAAATATATTAGTCAACGACAAATTGGAGCTGCTATGTCAAATGTATCCAGGCGTGATTTTTTAAAGCTTTCTGGGATGGCTGCATTAGGAGCGGCTTTAACGAACCTTGAATTGCGGCTGCTGGAACCAGTGAATATTCTTAACCCATTAGACGCCTACCCGGATCGCAACTGGGAGGCTGTCTACAGGGACCAGTACCGTTATGATTCTTCCTTCACATATGTTTGTTCTCCAAATGATACACACGCGTGTCGACTGAGGGCTTTTGTCCGAAATGGAATCATCCTGCGATCAGAAACCAACTATGATGTAGAAAGGTATAGTGATTTGTATGGCAACAAAGCTTCAGCCCACTGGCACCCAAGAGGTTGCAAGAAAGGCCAGACCTTCCATCGCCGGCTGTATGGGCCTCACCGCTTGAAAGGCCCCTTGATGCGGAAAGGCTGGAAAGAGTGGGCTGATGCCGGATTTCCCGAATTAGATGAGGCCAATAAAAGTAAATTCAAGTTTGATGCGCGCGGGATGGATGAAATGCTCCTTGTCTCATGGGAGACAGCCTACGATTATATTGCCAGGGGGATGATAGCCATTGCATCACGCTATTCTGGTGAGCAAGGGGAAAACTTGCTGCGCCAGCAGGGCTATCCGGAGGAAATGATCGAAGAGCTTGGGGGAGCTGGAACGCGAACCTTTAAATGTCGAGGCGGGATGGGCTTGTTGGGAGTGATCGGGAAATATGGGATGTATCGCTTTAGCAATAGCCTCGCCCTTTTGGACCAGCATATTCGCAATCTGCCCGAGGTGGAGTGCCGGGGTGGAAGGACATGGTCTAACTACACCTGGCATGGAGATCAAGCCCCTGGACATCCCTTTGTCACGGGGTTACAAGCCTCTGACGAGGATTTTAACGACCTGCGCAACTCTCGCCTCCACATACAGTGTGGAAAAAACCTGGTTGAGAATAAGATGCCGGAATCACATTTCTTCATTGAAGCAATGGAACGTGGCGCCAAAATCGTCACGATTACACCGGAATATTCCCCACCAGCTACAAAATCCGATTACTGGATACCCATCCGTCCGGCTACCGATACAGCCCTTTTCCTGGGGATCACGCGCTGGCTGATGGATCACGAAGCTTACAATCCTGATTTTGTGAAGCGCTTCACCGATTTCCCGCTCCTGGTCCGGATGGATACCCTCAAACGAATACGTGCGGATGAGTTATTCCCCGGCTACCAGGCCAGTCTTGATCCCCAAGGTCCGAGCTATCATTTGCAGGGTATAACGCAGGAACAATATGAGAGATTGGGGGATTATGTGGTATGGGACAGCCGTTCAGGCCAGCCAGCTGCCCTTAACCGGGATGAGGTAGGAGAAGTTTTTGTTTCAAAGGGAATCGATCCAGCTCTAGAATGGAGCGGGACCTTACAGCTAGTAGATGGCGCCCAGGTTGAAGCTTTCACCTTATGGGCGATGTACAGAGAACACTTACAGGATTATGACCTTGAAACGGTGGCTGAGATCACCCATGCGCCAATAACCATGATCGAACAACTGGCGAAGGATATTGCAACGCTAAGTCCGGTAGCCATCCATATTGGAGAAGGGATCAACCACTGGTTCCATGCTACGTTAGCAAATCGGGCTCAATTCCTGCCTTTGATGCTGACCGGGGATATCGGTAAGCCTGGGGCTGGTTGTTATACATGGGCGGGCAATTATAAAGCGGCCTTATTCCAGGGATCCCCAGAGGTAGGCCCTGGCTTTAAGGGTTGGGTAGCGGAAGACCCCTTCGATCCTAACTTGGACGAGGGTGCAGCGGGCAAAGATATCCACGCCCATGCTTATACCAAGGATGAGGAGCCGGCATATTGGAACCATTCAGAGAGACCGCTAATTGTCGAGACGCCCAAATACGGGAGGAAGGTGTTTACGGGCAGGACACATATGCCAACACCTACCAAGGTACAGTTCTTTACCAACGTTAACCTGCTTAACAATGCAAAGCACCATTATGAAATGATAAAAAATGTCAACCCGAACGGCGAGTTGATCATATCGGTGGATATCGAAATGACGGCATCCATTGAGTATGCTGACTTTGGGTTGGCTGCTAACTCCTGGGCTGAATTCCAAATGCATGAGATCACTGCATCTTGCTCCAACCCGTTCCTGCAAATTTGGAAAGGCGGAATACCACCACTGTATGATACTCGTGATGATGCTCGCATTCTGGCGGAATTAGCAGCAACCATTGGCGACAAGATTGGCGATACGCGTTTCCGGGATTACTTCAAATTTATCCTGGATGGCAAACCAGAAGTGTATATCCAACGCCTGTTGGATTCTTCCCTGACGACAAGCGGTTACAAATTTAAAGATATCATGGATGGTAAGTATGGAGAGCCAGGGGCGGCACTGATGTTATTCCGTACCTATCCACGTATCCCATTTTGGGAGCAGATCCATGATTCGATCCCTTTTTATACGGATACGGGTAGGCTAAATGCATATTGTGATATTCCGGAAGCGATCGAGTACGGGGAGAATATGATCAGCCACCGAGAGAGCCCTGAGGCTACTCCATTTTTGCCAAATGTGATCGTGAGTTCAAGCCGTTTTATCCGACCCGATGATTACGATATACCCACAGATGCCATGGATTGGGAAGAGCGCACCGTACGCAATGTTGCAATGGATTGGAATTCAGTCAGGCGAACAATAAATCCATTATGGAAAGACGGCTATCATTTTTATTGCTTCACTCCAAAAACGCGACATAGAGTCCATTCTTCCTGGAGCACGGTAGATTGGACCATTATCCTCGACTCCAATTTTGGCGATCCTTACCGTGCCGACAAACGCCTTCCAGGCCCGGGCGATCACCAGCTGCATATGAATCCTCAAGCAGCCAAAGACCTGGGAATAGAAGATGGGGATTATGTTTACGTTGATGCAAACCCTGCTGACCGCCCATATATCGGTTGGAAACCGGATGACCCCTTCTATAAAGTCTCTCGCTTGATGTTAAGAGTCAAATACAATCACGCATATCCCTACCATATCATTATGTTGAAGCATGGTCCATTCATGGCGACGGAAAAATCGGTTTTCGCTCACGAAACCCGGCTTGACAAATTAGCGAAATCGGAAGGAACCGGCTATATGGCGAATTTGCGTTACGGCTCGCAGCAGTCAATTACACGGGATTGGTCTATGCCGATGCACCAAACAGATACACTGTTTCACAAGCAAAAAACAGGGATGCAATTCATCTTTGGAGGAGAGGCCGATAACCATGCTCTCAATACAGTTCCTAAAGAGACACTGGTAAAAGTAACCCGGGCAGAGGCAGGGGGAATGAATGGCCAGGGCGTTTGGGAACCGGTTAAAACAGGTTTTACTCCTGGACATGAGAGCGATTTTATGCAAGCCTACCTGAGCGGAAAGACAATCAACGTCAAGAAGGGCAGTGGAGGAGACTAAGATGCCGAAAGATGAATTTGTCGCGGAAGATCCGATGGAGCTGGTGGGAATGGTTATGCCCGGGGGACCAGGCCAATTAGAGGCGATGGCCGAATGCCTGGTCGAGGAATATATCCGCATGGGGTGGGATGAAGAGCGCTTGATGACGCTGTTCAGGAATCCAATGTTTGCAGCGACTTTCCGTATCTATCGATATAAAGGGGAGGATTACGTGCGTGACCTGATTCGAACCATTATTAGAAAATGGTCGCTAATAACAAGATAAGGAACAGTAGGATGCAATTAATTCAAGGAGTTACCGATGCCTGAAGTCTATAACTGGCACCTGGGAAGGAAAATGTCTTATATCTTCCAGGAAAGCCATCCAGAGAAGCAATTTGTCGCGATCTTCAATATCAACCGGTGTATTGGATGCCAGACCTGCACCGGCGCAT
>CAZAQS010000037.1:0-26583 GCA_964486825.1 uncultured Anaerolineaceae bacterium
TCCTGATTGGTATGTGCTGCTCTAGGGTCTACGAAGATCACAATGCGGACCATCTGATACCCATAATCGATCCTCTACGATGGAATTTCGCGCGGATCCGTGATCACTCCGCGCAGGGCTGTTGCCGCGGCCACTGCCGGAGAGGCCAGGTAGATATGCGCCTCCGGCGACCCCATGCGGCCTTTGAAGTTTCGGTTGCCGGTTGATACACAAACCTCACCATCCCCAAGCGTTCCCTGGTGCCGGCCCATGCAAGGCCCACAACCGGCTGTGGTCAATATGGCGCCCGCCTCTACCAGCGTGGCAAGGGCGCCGTCTTCGATAGCTCGCGCCAGTTCGCGGCTGGAAGCCGGGGTAACGATCAGCCTTACCCGGCTGGACACCTTTTTCCCTTTCAGGATACGGGCAGCCATGGCCAGGTCTGCGTGGCGGCCGTTTGTGCACGTTCCGATAAAGACCACGTCTACTGGGGTCCCGGTTACCTCACCGATATCTCTAACTTGATCCACCTCGTGGGGCAGGGAGATCTGCGGCGCCAGCTCGGCCAGGTCGATGTGAACCTCACGCGCGAAGTAAGCGTGTGGATCTCTATGCAGCCACTCGGGCCGCTCGAAAGCCTGCACGGCCGCGCCTTCCGGCGGAAAGATCCCGACCTTGGCGCCCACTTCGACTGCCATGCTGGCGATCGTCTGCCTGTCCGGCAGGTCCAGCCAATCCAGGCCATGGTATTCAACGGCCATATAATTGGCGCCTGAGATCGTTAGCAGCCGGCAGATTTTCAGGGCCAGGTCTTTGGCGTTTGTGCCATTGGAGAATCGCCCGCTCACCACGAGGCGGATCGTCTCCGGTACTCTCAGCCAGGTCCGCCCGGTAGCCCACAGCAGGGCGATATCGGTGGACCCCATGCCAGAGCCAAAAGCACCCAGCGCGCCATAGCTGGTGGAGTGCGAGTCGGACCCCAATACGATGTGCCCTGGTTGCGCGATCTGCTCTTCTACCAGCACCTGGTGGCAGATGCCGCGACCGGTCTCGAACAGGCGGATACCCTGCTGGCGTGCAAAGCGGCGCACCAGGTTTTGGGCGTTGGCAACCCCGACCGTGGAGGCCGGCGAAACGTGGTCGAGGGTGATGACCAGTTGAGCCGGGTTGTGAACCCTGGGCATTCCCAACTCCGTCTGCATGATCTTGATGATCGCCGGTGTAAGCGAGTCGTGGCTCATCACCACCTCCGGCTCGACCACCACCAGGTCGCCGGGTATAACCGCTTTGCCGGCTTTATGCGATAGGATCTGTTCTGTTAAGGTCTGTCCCATGTCGAGCTCCTTCCAGCCGATACCAGGCTCCTGGCCTCTACGGGCAAACCGGGTTCTCCCTGCTTGGCATTGGCCAGCAAACGGTCGACCTCATCCAGGGTAACATTCTCGTCCGACAGTCGTTTTATCTGTTCGGTAATCTTTTTGAGGGTGGCTTCCTCGAGCGCCAGGCCTAACTGCTCTGCCCGGTGCCGGATTGCGTTCCAGCCTGTGAGACGGCTGGCGATATGGATATAGCGCTTCAGCCCGAAGTCTTCAGGGCGCAGCACTTCATAGGTAGAGGGGTTGTTGAGCACGGCCTTGGCATGTATGCCTGCTTTGTGGGTAAAGGCGGCAAAACCTGTTATATAGTTGTTGAAAGGGATATCTACTCCTACCAGCCGGGCCACGGTCTGGTCGATATGCATCAATAACGGCAGGTTGTATTTTGCTACCAGGGCTGGATCGACGGCGTACAGGCGCGCCACCAGGCCTCCCAACGAGGTGATGCCGTTGCGCTCGCCGATGCCCAGAACGCTGGTGTCGATATGGGTGGCGCCGGCTTCCAGGGCCGAAAAAGCGTTGGCGATGGCGCAGCCGGTGTCGTTATGCCCGTGGAATTCGATGTCGGCCTGCACTCGCTGGCGCAGGTCTGCAACCAGTTGGTAGATTTGGCGAGGAGATCCAATGCCTACCGTGTCGGCAACGCCAACCCTGTGCACGCCCATCCGGTCTACAGCCTCGTACACCCTGAACAGGTCGTCCAGGTCGCTGCGCAGGCTGTCCTCTGTGCTAAAGCGTACTTCCACATCCTGTTTGAGGAGGTATTCCAATACTTCTTGAGCGGCCTCGATGATCTGCTCGATGCTCTTCCCGTGGCTGAACTGGCGCAGATAAGAGGAGGTCCCGATGACGATATCGACTCCCTGCACCCCTGTCTCGATAGCCACCCGGACGTCTTCCAGCGTGCACCGAGTGTGGGTCAAGATCTTGGCGCTCAATCCCAGGCCAGCGATTGCCCGGCACTCCTTCTCGCTTTGCGGCGAAGCACAGGGCGTGGTTAGCTCGAGGTATTCGACTCCAAAGGCGTCCAGCAGGGTGGCGATGCGGATCTTCTGCTCCAACGTGAAGAAAGCATTGACGAACTGCTCGCCCTCTCGCAAAGTCGATTCGATGATGGAAAAGTTCTGCAAGCTCATAAGAGTCTCCTTTAGGGTAAGGATAAAAAAAACCGCCTCTCGCCTGTGGTTGGTGAGATGCGGTTTGCTTTGAAATGCAGGTAAGCAAGATCTACCAGACCACCCTAAGGCGTTGGCTCGACTTCTTGTTGGCCTTCTTTACAAGGCTCTCGACCAGGATATGAAGTGGGGATTGTTTCTGTTCTTTCACTGTGTTGGTTCCGATTCTTCTGTTAAATTCGTGAGGGCTGCTGCCAGCACATCGATCCCTTGGAGATATTCTCCGATCGAAATATGCTCGTTGGGGCTATGGTCCAGCTCAGAATCTCCCGGCCCGTATGCAAGAGCCGGGCAGTTCCAGGCCGGCCCCAGGATATTCATATCCGATGTGCCGCTTTTTACTACGAAGGTGGGTTTGCCACCGCGCTGGCGGATGGCCGCCAGGAGCGACCGCACCAGGAGGGTATTTTTCTCCGCTTTGTAGGCGGGTGTGTAATCGATGATCGAAACCTTCCCAGGCGCAGACACCCCATAGAGCCTCTTCTCCAGGCCGGCGTAGTTTATACCAGGAGGTAAGCGGAGGTTGATACCCAAACGAGCACTCTGCGTAAAGCCATCCTGGCAGGAGCCCATTTCCTGGAGGGAATAGGTCAACTGGTCGAAGCGCTTGCTCTGCCTGCTGTTATGCTCGAGAGCCAGGCCATCCAGGCTATGGAGGAAGCTAACTGCCCGGTCGCAGGCGGACGGGTCTCTACCGGCTGAATGGGCCTGGGGTTGTTCAATTGCGTACTCCAACCACAGGCTGCCTTTATAGCCCAGGACGACCTGCTGCCAGCCAGAGGGTTCACCGATTACCAGGTAGTCGGCGGGTGGATAATGATCTCGCAGGTACTTGGCGCCCTCAGAGTGCGCTTCTTCGCCCACCGCCCCGACCACAGTGGTCGTCCAGCCAGTTATGGCGCCCAGTTGAGCGGCAGCTGTAACGAAACAAGCCAGGGGGCCTTTGGCGTCTACTGCGCCTCTCCCATAAAGATGATCTCCATCACGGCGTACCTCGATCTCACCCGGCACTGTATCGATATGCCCAACCAGAAGCAGTTGGCGCGGCCCCTGGCCCAGCCTCCCCACGACGTTGCCAGTTTCGTCGATTTCCGCGCGGTAGCCCAGCGAGCTCATGGCGTGGCTGAGGTAACCGGCAGCCTCCGCTTCCTCCCCGGTTGGGCTGGAAATTTCTAACAGGCCAGCCAACAGACCAATTGGATCCGTCACTCTGCTGCTCCTGTGCTAACTGGCCTGCTGAGCACCTCTGCCACCTGCACTATCACCTCGGCCAATTCTTCCCGACTGATCACCAGGGGCGGTAAGAAGCGCATCACGGTCAGGCCGGCTGGTAAGGCCAGTACGCCAGCTTCCATGAGGGCCTGCAAATAAGGGGTTACTTTTTGTTTGAGCTCGATCCCGACCATCAGGCCTAAGCCGCGCACCTCGCGGATCAACGGGGAGTGGATCTTGCATAGCTCGGCTTTGAACCACGCCCCTAGCTCGGCGGCCTGGTCAACCAGGTGTTTGCTCTCCAATTCGCCCAGCGTGGCCAGGGAAGCGGCGCAAGCCAGCGGATTCCCTCCAAACGTGGAGCCATGCACCTGCGGGGGCAACTGGCCGAGGTGCGGGGCGAGCAGGCAAGCACCCATCGGGAAACCTCCCGCAATCCCTTTTGCCAGGCACAGCAGATCGGGCTCCAGGTTGAAGTGCTGGAAGGCGAACATCTTCCCGGTACGTCCGAAGCCAGTTTGCACCTCATCCAGAATAAACAAGGCGCCCCTGGCACGGCATAACTCCTGGAGGCCGATTAAGAATTCTGCTCGCCCGGGATGCACCCCACCTTCGCCCTGCACCACCTCTACGATCACTGCTGCCGTCTGGTCGGTGACTGCGGCTTTAAAAGCGGGAAGGTCGTTGTAGGTCAGGTGGGTAAAGCCTGGCACCAGGGGTTCGAATGGGCCACGGTATTTCTTTTCCCAGGTGGCAGAGAGCGCTCCAAAGGTCCGCCCGTGGAAGGCGCGCTTCGCTGCTATTACCTCGCTCCGGTTTGTCAGTAACCTCGCAAATTTCAAGCCTGCTTCGATTGCTTCTGTCCCTGAATTGCAAAGGAATACCCGGGGCATACCCGCCAGTATAGAGAGCCTGGCTGCTAAGGCGGCCCGTTTGTCGTTGAAGAACATCTCCGGGCAGCTGATCAAGGTGTCGGCTTGAGCAGATATGGCTGCCGACAGAGCAGGGTTGGCATGCCCGAGGATGGCGGAACCGTGCCCACCCACGCAGTCGATGTATTCTTTGCCGGCCTGGTCCCATACCCTGGCGCCCTGGCCGCGTACGATCACCACCGGCCGTTTGTGATAGATGCCAGAGCTGTGCTGAAGCTCTACTGCCTGGATATCTTGGGCAGGGGAAATATCCATTCTTAACTCCTTTGATCCTTTTTCAGCAAATAACCGTACCGGTTCCGGCCAAGGCCTGGGTGAGGGGACGTTCAACCCGCCCATCGGCAAATACCACTTTGCCTACTCCCATATCCAGGGCTTCGCTGGCACCCAGAACTTTTTTCTTCATGCGCCCCTCGGCGAAAGCGAGCGCCTGCTCCAACCCGACTTTCGGCAGATGGGGGATAAGAGAGGTTTCGTCGGGATAATTCCTCAGCAGCCCGGGGACGTTGGTCAAAATGATGAGCTGCTCCGCTCCAATAGCGCCAGCTACATAAGCCGCCGCCCGGTCAGCGTCTACGTTCAGGGCTTCGCCTTGGTGTGAAATCGCCAGGGGAGAGATTACCGGTGTAAAACCCATGCCTACCAGGTTATCCAGGATCTCCCGTTTTACCGTCTCGATCTTGCCGGTGTAATCATCCCTTAAGATGCGCTGACGTCCGTTATCAATAATCCGGATGGCGTCCTTGCGCCGGGCGACCATCAGGCGCCCATCCAGGCCCGATAAACCGAAGGCGTTAACCCCCGATTTTTGTAAGGTTTCCACCAGGAGGGTATTGATACGCCCGTTGGTAACCATGGCGAAGATCTCCAGCGTTTGCCGGTCGGTATAGCGGCTGTTGAATCCCTGGGGGCTGGTCACGAATCTCGGTGGGCAGCCCAACCTGTTGGAGTATTCATTCGTTTCCGCCGATCCACCGTGCACGATGATCACCGCCTGCCCATCTAAAACGTGATTGGCGATATCCTGACCAACGTTTTCGAGGGCTACCCCTTGCGATCCTCCTATCTTGATTACGATCATAAGTTCTCCACTGTTCACCTAGATTGGATGCAGACCGCTAAAGGTGAGCCCGGTAGTCTCTTCAATCCCGCACATCACGTTCATGGCCTGGACCGCCGAGCCAGCCGCGCCTTTCATCAGGTTGTCAATAGCTGCTACACTCACCAAGCGCCCACTTTCCGGGTCCAGGTCAAAGCCGATATCGACGTAGTTTGTTCCCGCCAATATTTTTGGCTCCGGCACCCGGTAAACACCGCGCCTGTCTTTAACCAGGCGGACAAAGGGCTCAACTTCTGCCAGGGAACGGTACACCTTCCACAGGTCTTTTTCTGTCACGCCAGGCCGGACAAAACAATGAGCCGCCGCTAAGGCGCCTCGCACCAGGTCTACCGAGGTCATGGTCAGGTGTATATTTTTCAACCCGGATTCTTGGATAACTTCAGCGGTATGGCGGTGCCCGTGCGCAGAAAACGTCCGCACCACGCTGCTGCGTTCCGGATGGTGAGAACCGGGGTTGGGAGAAGCGCCGCCCTCGGAGGACCCGACTTTGATGTCGACGATCACCGGCCGGCTTTCATCCAGCAGGTTGTGCTTGACCAGGGGTAGCAAAGCGAAGATGGCAGCAGTTGCATTGCACCCGACGCCGCTGACAAAGCAAGCCGAGGCGATACGATCCCTGTGCAACTCTGGCAGGCCGTAAACAAACCTTTCCAGGAATTCCGGAGCGGAGTGCTCCGCCTGGTAATATTTTAGATAAAGCTGGGGGTCTTGAATACGAAAATCCGCAGATAAATCGATGATTTTCGGCGCCAGGTTGGAATAAGCCCGGATGTTCTTTTGCGCCTCCCCATGTGGGAGCGCCAGGAAGAGAATATCGCAGCTTTCGAGCACCTGGCGAGATGAAAATTTAAGCCGTGTACGCTTGCGCAGGTTTGGGTGCTGCTGGTAGACATATTCGCTCAGGTGGCTTTCGGAGGTGACATTGCCTACCTCGACAAATGGATGCTCTAACAACAGGCGTAAGACCTCCCCGCCGGCATACCCAGACGCTCCTACGATAGAAACCTTCACCGTAATCTCCCAGTGGTTAATGTAGGGACAAACAGATGAGAGGCCGGGAGTTGAGTGGGTATGGCGGGATGCCTTAATCCGGGGTTGTCTCTTGCCGGCAGGCTGACCTTTATATCCCCTCTGGCGACTGCCAGGAGGTAATCTACAATCAGGCCGGCGACGTTTATCCCGGTAATAGGCGCCAGGGTATGGAATTCCATGGTGTGGTTGATCTCATTTACCAGGTAACCCCGCTGGGGATCTTCTAACACGTCAACAGCTAAAACGCCTCCCCCTACTGCTTTCGCTGCAGAAGTACAGATCGCATTCAGCTCCGGCGTAATCTTGCAGAGCTGGCCCTGGCCTCCGCGGGCAGTATTGGTAATCCAATGCGAGGAGCTGCGGTATATGGCGCAGATCGTTTCGTCTCCTACCACCATGGCGCGGATATCCCGGCCTGGTTTGTGGATGAATTCCTGGATATAAAATACGGAGTGTTGGTAAGAGCCGAGAGTTTCCTTGTGTTCCAACACGGCCTCTGCCGCCTCCCGGTCGTTGATTTTCGAGATCAATCTCCCCCAGGAACCGACCACCGGCTTTAATACCACCGGGTAACCCATTTCCTCAATAGCAGCCAGCGCGGCCTGGGCGCTGAAAGCGACTTTCAAGCGGGGTTGAGGAATGCTCTCCCTGGCCAGTGCGGCCGAGGTAGCCAGCTTATCCCCACAGATTGCCGCCACATGCCCCATATTAACCGTCGGGATACCCCAGGCATTAAGAAGCTGGGTGGCATACAGGCCGCGCAAGAAGGACAGGCTGCGTTCCAGGACTGCGTCGTATTGGAGCCAACTGCCCGGTTCTTCCAGGTCCAAATGGGTCAGGCCGTCCTCGATCCGATCGTAGGGAACCGACCGGCTTTCCAGGGTAGATAACAACTGCTTTTCTTCTACCCGTATTCTTGAGAGCAGTATGCCGATCTTCATGATAGTTTCCTCATTCCCCCCAGTCTTCTTCTTCCATTGGGGCCAGCTCGAGCTGGATGGGAGCTGTGTTCATAACTTCAAGGTCTACCCCGCAATCCGGGCAGACTACGATTTCCCCCTGTAAAACCTCGGGTTCCAATGGGATCTCAGCTTCGCATTCAGGACAACTGGGGGCAGTATCATCAGCCATGGCAACGCTCCTTTTGATAACAAAAAAGCCCCCCGGGACTCCGGGGGGTTATACGGTGTAAGGTCAGGTTCCTGCTAGTAGTTACCCAATACCAAGCCGCCCAGGGTCCATTCGGAGTTCTGGGTTACGAGCACGACGCTTGGCCTTAGCCTCGACAAGGATTTGGGTAAACATTAGCAGTGATTGTACATGATATGTAGATTATGTCAAGGTTAGAATAATTAATGTTTTATCGAACTGAAGAGAGGGGTGGCAACTTATCTTCCCAGCAGAAGCAGGCCGGTATCCTTTCTCGAACGGCGTTTATTGTTTTAGGATGAACTGTCCCCTCACCAGATTAAAACCGTCATTTGCGCCGGTTCCCGTGAAGATCATGACAAAGTCAATCCCGCCATTAGAGAACCACTTGTTCGAGAAAACCCAAAAGAAGGTTGATTGAGAAATATGATTCCCGCCAAAGCCGTTCTCAGAATGGATGATCGTCCAAGGCCCCCAAGGCTCGGGTGCATCGTAAATCCCGAGGTTTCCACGCATGGTGCGCTCGTGTTCGGTCATCAACAGGTAGCGCTTCAAGCCTTGGTTGTAAGTTACGCTCACATTCCACCCTACCCCGTTCGGATTCTCGAATACAGGCCGGCGTTCGCTCAGGTCCGCGGTCCATTGGGGGTTGCCACCCCGGTCTAAGCCCCTGAAGAACTCGTAGGCGCTTCTGTCGGCGAGCCGGTCTTTGGGAGCGCGCATCAGGTCGATGATGCCTGGCTTCTGGACGCTCAATTCACTAGAATTTTGAAGCCGGATCGAATAGCTGTAGACGTACCCATCCCTAGCTCCGGAATAATCCTGCCCGAACTGGAGGAAGGTGGGCAAGACGACTTTTTCGGATCGGGTGAATGCCCAATCCACCTTCCTCCAGGTTGCTCCATGGTTGTTCGAGACAGCCAAACGAGCTTCGTCATAGTTTCTGGTGTTAGAGCCCGGTGAGACCCACATATAGAGCACACCGTCGATGGAGATGATACCGTAGCTCTTACCGTCAAACTGTGCCGGGTTTCTTGCGTCTTTGCCGCCCCAAATATTGATCCCCCTATAGTTAGCTCTGTCGCCTTCGATGCGGGCTACACCCAGGCTCACCCGGCCGTCCTGGTTGGTGCCGCCGAAGCCTCCCCCGTCTCCAAAGGAGGTGTACTGGTGGCCGTCGTCAGCCCAGGTGATTGGCCAGTTATCGCTGCCTGGAGCCTGTTTTTCGTAAGTGCTCCAATCGAAGCTAACGCCTTCGATTACCGGGCTGAGTGATAAAGGCCCTATGGATACCACCGGAGCTCGATAATTCATGACGGGCAGATATGTAGGGAAATCTTCTTCCGAATAAGCGTTAATGGGCGTCGTGTTGAGCAGCATTCCCACCAGCAAAAAGAATGCCAGGGTGATATTTTTTAACCTCATCACTTCATCATCTCCTTTTAAATGACTTGCGAGCCGCCCCTCGCGGTGCCAGGGATTTGCCATCCTGAGTGGATATGCAGCGCTGCTTTTGAATTCAGGAGCTTAAGGGGAAACCGTCCTAGGTATGTCAGGGCTTTCTGCCTTGAATTTTATTTCTCAGGAAGCTTGCAAGCTGGCAGCAAGTGATACACCGGCCGGTTTGGATTTGGCACGATATCCCTTGACTTCGCGTCCTCGCATTAATCAGTAATAATGTTCCGGGATCTGAAGTTTAACTGGTGTGTTTCCGTCTATCAATGGGTCTTAGGTACCGGGAAATCCAGGGTTAAGGATGTGTAGGCGCTGGAATTCGTTGATTCCTTATCCCCATAACTACTTTATCCGCCTGGTTACCCACTACTTATTTCAAAGATAGGAAATATTTCCTAGGCAATCGTAACGACTGCCGCTGAAGAACAGGGCCAACGATCCGACTATGGTTATAATTACTCATTCTCGGGATGCAGAAAGTGTGAGAGCGTCCCCGTAGCGGTTTTGTTAAGAAAAACAAGGGAGGATTATGATGGAATCCCAGCTATTCATAAATGGTCAATGGGTGAAGGGCGGGCAGGAGTTGGAAGTCACAAATAAATATAGCGGCGAGGTTATCGGTCTTTTACCCACAGCCCGCCGTGAAGATGTAGATGAGGCTCTCGAAGCTGCCAGGCGGGCTTCCAGGAAAATGGCGGAGATGCCAGCTTATCAACGTAGCCAGATTCTGGCCCGGGCAGCCCAGTTGATCGTTGAGCGAAAAGATGATTTCGCCCAGACGATCGCGGCTGAAGCGGGCAAGGCTTTGAAGTACGCTCGATTGGAAGTGGAGCGGGGCATCAGTACCTTTACCATTGCCTCTGAGGAGGCCAAGCGTTTGCATGGTGAGACGATCCCGATGGATGCAGTCCCGGCGGGAGAGGGTTACTTCGGTTTCTGGACTCGCCGTCCGGTTGGAGTGATCGCAGCTATCAGCCCGTTCAACTTCCCGCTCAACCTGGTAGCACACAAGGTGGCTCCGGCCCTGGCTGCCGGAAATTCTGTGGTGATCAAGCCCGCCAGCAGCACTCCTCTGACCGCGGTAAAACTTTGCCAGGTATTACAGGAAGCAGGGCTGCCAGACGGCGCCTTGAACCTGGTGGTGGGCTCTGGCGGTACCGTCGGAGAGTGGCTGGTGACAGATCCGAGGGTAGACAAAATCACCTTTACAGGCAGCCCTCCGGTGGGACGCCAGATCCTCTCCAAGGCTGGTATTAAAAAGGTTACCCTGGAATTGGGGAATACCTCACCTGTCGTGGTTGCCCAAGACGCCGATCTGGATTTTGTAGCTCAACGTTGTGCAGTGGGAGCTTATTACAATTCAGGGCAGGTATGCATCTCTGTGCAGCGCATTTACAGCCAGCGGTCTATCTACGAGCCTTTTACTGAAAAGTTTGTGAAGGCCAGCCAGGCAATGGTGGTCGGAGATCCGCTGGATGAGCGGGTCGATGTGGGCCCGATGATCGAGGCAAGTGAAGTGGACCGGATCGAAGGCTGGGTAGAGGAAGCTACCGTAGGAGGAGCGCAGGTATTAACCGGCGGCAAACGCCAGGGACCGGTGTATTATCCTACCGTACTGGTGAACGTGAACGAGGACATGAAGGTTGTAGCCGAGGAAGCCTTCGGGCCAGTGGCTTCGGTCATTGCCAGTGAGGATTTCGAAGAGGCCTTGCGGCAGGCGAACCGCACAGAATTCGGTTTGCAGGTAGGGGTCTTCACTCGCGACATCAACCGTGTCTTTCGCGCGGTGAAAGAACTTAATTTTGGGGGGGTAATCATCAATGACACTCCGGCTTTTCGCGCCGATCATATGCCCTACGGAGGCAACCGTCAAAGTGGTCTGGGGCGTGAGGGCGTGCGATTCGCAATGGAGGAGATGACGAATATTCAAATGGTAGCGGTGCGGCTAACGTAACTTTGAGGCACTGCCTGATCAAATGATCAGGCTTTTTCATTCGTGCAGGTATTGACTTGTCTGCTCAATATTTGCTATAGTTAAAAAGCAAGAAAACGTTTGCGCAAAGGTTTTCCTGAAGTTCGTTGCTGATAATTCAATCTTGACACAAGGTCTTTGTTTATGAACATGACCATCAAGGATGTCGCCAGTAAGGCGGGGGTTTCGGTCACCACCGTATCCCACGTTATCAATAAGACTCGTTTTGTCAGCGAGGAACTGGTCCAGCGCGTCCTGTCTGCCATGGTAGAGCTCAACTACCAACCGAATACCCTGGCTCGCAGCCTGAGGATGGGTGAAACCAAAACCATCGGCTTAATTATCCCGGATAATTCCAACCCCTTTTTCGCTGAAGTTTCTCGCACCGTCGAGGATATCGGATTTGAGCGGGCCTACAGCGTTTTTCTATGCAATAGCGATGGACTCGTGGAAAAGGAGGCTGCCTATATCCATATGCTCATTACGAAACAGGTCGACGGGGTCGTATTTATTCCCGCCAGTGACTCACAGAGCCATCTCTTGAGCCTTACTGCGCGTGGTATCCCGGTTGTCGTTGTAGACCGGGATATGCCGGACCTGGATGCGGACGTCGTACTGGTCGATAATGAACAAGGTGGATACGACGCGACCCGCTACCTGATAGAGCTGGGGCACAAGAATATCGCCTGCATCACCGGGCCGTCGCAACTCGCGCCGAGTGCAGCTCGAGCCAGTGGTTACCGAAGAGCCCTCCAAGAAAGCGGTCTACCCGTTCGAAGCGAGTATATCGTGCCCGGAGATTTCCGAGCGAGAGGCGGCGAAACGGCGATGGATAGCATCCTCAAATTGCCGGAGGCGCCAACAGCCGTGTTTTCCTGCAATGATTTGATGGCCATCGGCGCCTTGCGGACTTTAAGAAAGCACAATATCAAAGTACCTCAGCAGATATCCATCATCGGTTTTGATGATATCGATATTGCTTCAGAGATCGTACCGGCTCTGACTACAGTTGCACAACCGGCAGTAGACCTGGCAACCTGTGCCGCGGATTTACTGATCGCGCGCCTTCAAAAAAGTCAAGCCTCTGTAGAGTTCAAACGGCAGGTGCTGAATGCGCGACTGGTCATCCGAGATTCTTGTGCTCCTAGAAGGGAAACATGAGCTGTGCGAAAAATTTGACAATCCAGAAGCAGAGCCTAAAGGAATGAGGTCACATGAAGAAAACTGGCATACTGAATAAAGATATTTCCGAGGTTGTGGCGGGAATGGGGCACCTGGATATGCTCGTGGTTTGCGATGCCGGTCTTCCTATACCAGGCCAGGTCAGGCGGATCGATCTGGCGGTAAAGCCGGGGTTGCCGTGCCTGGTTGAAATCCTGGAGGCTCTGGCTAGTGAGCTAAAGGTCGAGCGCCTCATCCTGGCTGAAGAGACCAGAGAGATTAGCCCGCACGTGGAAAAGGCCATCCTACACATTTTCGAAGGGGCAGTTGTGGAAAAAATATCTCATGAAGAGCTCAAAGAGCTGAGCCATAAAGCGGTGGCGTTTATCCGGTCAGGGGAGTTCACTCCCTATGCCAATGTAATCCTGGTTTCTGGAGTGGTTTTCTAATGTCCCTTGGATTGGGACGATCTTGAATACAGAAAGGAGAGGATCAGAATGGGAGATACGATGATCGCAGGTGTATTTGTCAGAGAAGGACAGCTTGAGTTGATGGAAGTCCCGGTCCCTAAAATAGAAAAACCTGACCAGGTATTGCTCAAGGTGGAGGCGGTCAGCATTTGTGGGACAGATGTTCATATTCTGGAGGTCCCTCCCGGATATATCGCTACTCCTAACACCATCCTGGGACATGAGCTATGCGGTACCGTTGTCGATAAAGGATCCGAGGTGCATCATCTTGAGCCAGGGGATCGGGTTGTCGTCAACCCCAACGACTACTGTGGGGTGTGTGTTTACTGCCGTAAGAACCTGCCAAACGAGTGTGAGAATATCGCTGCATTGGGCATTCACGTCAATGGCGGGTTCGCCGAGTATTGCCGGGTATCCGGAAAGGTGGCCTATAAGATTTCCAGGGAGGTCCCGGTGGAAGAAGCTGCATGCGCGGAGCCATTAGCGTGTGTGATCAATGGAACCCAGAAAGTAGGCCTGCAGCCTGGAGAGACGGCCGCCGTTATCGGCGCGGGACCGATCGGGATGATCATGGCGATGATGTACAAGGCAGCTGGCGCCAAACAAGTTTTCATTGCCGATCTCGCTCCTTTCCGTCTCGAGCACGCTCGCAAGATGGGGTTGGGGCGCGTGGTGGATGTCAGCAAGGAAAACTTGAAGGAGGTCATCCTGGCAGAGACGGGCATCGGGGTGGATATAGCCACTGATGTGGTCGGCTCGCAACTGGCAACCTGCATCGACCTGGTGCGTAAAGGCGGAAAAGTGCTGGTTTTTGGGGTTAACACAAAAGCAATTGCTGAGTTCCCCCAGTCGCTGGTTACATTCAAGGAGATCCAGCTCCTGGGGACCTGGCTGGCAAACGCGACGTTCCCGGAGGCAGCTAAGGTGCTCGAGAGCTGCGTCCTGAACATCTCCGGCCTGATTAGCGAGGTCATCCCACTGTCAGATATCCACCGGGGGATCGAAGTGCTCAGAAGGGGTGAGGCGGTAAAAATCATCGTCAAGCCATAATACTGATTGAGGTGCGAGATGGATAAAGCCGAAGAAATCAAGGAAAAACGAAGTAGGCTGTGGCGCTTCCTGGAGGCCCGTAATCTGGACGGGATCCTGGTTACAAAACGTTCTAACTTTGCCTGGATCACTGCTGGCGGCGATAACCATATTTTTCTAGCCAGCGAAGCCGGCGCAGCCTCCGTCCTGCTGACCCGGGATGGAGATTACCTGCTGGCAGCATGGATGGATGGTGATCGTCTGATGGCGGAGGAGGTCGCCGGGCAGGGTTACCAGCTCAAGAAGTATGCCTGGTTCGAGGGCCGCCAGAAGACGCTTGAAGCGCTGACGAAAGGAAAACGAATTGGCTCCGATATCCCTGTACCCGGCTTTGAGACGGTTCAAGAGGATTGGCGTGAGCTGGTTTACCCGCTGACCGAGGCCGAGATCGAGCGGGTCCGCCAGACAGGATGGCTGATCGAAGAAGCTTTCCTGGAGGTCGCAAAGACCGTGAAGCCAGGCGACAGCGAGTTATCCATTGCCGGCAAGCTGGCCCAGGCTTGCACTTGCCGGGGCATCTATATGTCCGTATTGCTGGTAGGCTCCGATGAACGCCTGTATAAGTACCGCCACTGTTTACCCACAGAGAAAGATGTTAATAAATTGGTATTGATGCACGTGGCCGGTCAACGCCTTGGCCTGCACGCCAACATCACCCGCATGTTGCACTTCGGTGAGGCGCCAGAAGATCTGAGGTGTCGCCACAGGGCAGTCAGCTATATCCACAGCCAGATCCTGGCTAGCTTGAAGCCGGGTGAACATTTTTGCACCGTGTTTGACAGGATCAAAAGCGCCTATACGGAAACGGGCTTTGCTGAAGAGTGGAAAGGACATGTCCAGGGAGGGCCGGCGGGCTATGAAGCCTGCTACCCGATGCTGCTGCTCGACCCGCAAGCCATTGTTCAGGTCAACCAAACCTACGACTGGCTGGTGACTGTGCCTGGAACGAAGACTGAAGAGTTGAGTCTCTTGACGGAAGATGATGTTGAAGTGCTCTCGTTGAGAGCGGGTTGGCCTGAGCTGACCTTTAAGATCGATGGGAAGCTCTATCGAATGCCGGATATCCTGGAAATTTGAAATCTCAACCAGGAAAAAATGACCCCAGGGTCAGAAGTTGATGAACGGGTAACCGATAAGACGAATAAATGGAGGTCTAAACATGAAAGCCTCAGTGTGTATCGAGATGATCTTCACCGAATATCCCTTCCTGGAGCGCATCCAGCAGGCAGCTGCCATGGGCTATGACGCGGTAGAGTTTTGGAACTGGGACAATAAGGATATGGATGCCATCAAAGAGGCAGCTGCTGTAGCAGGGATAAAAATTGCTACCTTCCAGTCTAACCTGGGAGGCACCCTGATCCATCCAGACCAACGCGAGGGCTTTGTTCTAGGAATCAAGCAAAGCCTGGCGAAAGCCCAGCAGATGGGTGTAGAGGCCATGTTTCTATTAACCGACGAACTGGGGGAGGACCGCTCGGTCCGTTACCAGTATCCAGATCTCACTCCCGAACAGAAATACCAGAGCGTTGTAGATGGCTTGAAAGCACTGGCGCCACTGGCGGAAGAAGCGGGCGTCACACTCGTCCTGGAACCGCTGAATATTTACGTGGATCATCCTGGCTATTTCCTGAACCGCTCGGGTGTTGGGTTTCAACTGGTCAGAGAGGTGAATAGCCCTCGCATCCGCCTGCTCTACGATATTTACCATATGCAAGTGATGGAAGGCAACCTGATCGATACCCTCACACAAAACCTGGACCTGATCGGGCATATCCACGTCGCCGATGTACCTGGCCGGCATGAACCCGGAAGTGGGGAGATCAACTATACCAATGTTATGAAAAGGCTGCGCGAAGCAGGCTATGGCGGTTACGTCGGAATGGAATTCGAACCGACGATCTCTTCTCCTAAGGCAGCAGCAGCGGCGCTGGCCCTTGTCAGATGCGAATAGGAAGCAATGTCAATAAGATGCTCGGAGGATTCTATGAATATCACCCATGAAAAGTACGTCCTGATGTATGAGCTGATGCTGAAGATCCGCTATTTCGAGGAGCGGGTGAAAGACCTCTTCGCCAGCGGTGAGATGCCCGGCTTCGTGCACTTGTACCTGGGGCAAGAAGCAGTCGCTGCAGGAGCCTGCGCTCCGCTCAATGCCGATGACTACATCACCAGCACTCACCGTGGGCATGGCCATATCCTCGCCAAGGGTGGGGAGATGAAATTTATGATGGCAGAGCTGTATGGGAAGGCTACAGGGTACAACAAGGGTAAGGGGGGCTCGATGCATATCGCCTGGCCCGAGCTGGGTATCCTGGGCGCAAACGGCATCGTTAGCGCCGGCATCCCCATTGCCACCGGAGCCGCCATGTCTTCCAGGTTGCGAAAATCAGGCCAGGTTGTGGTTTGTTTCTTTGGGGACGGCGCTTCTAACGAAGGTACCTTCCATGAATCATTAAATATTGCCAGCGCCTTTGACCTGCCGATCGTCTACGTGTGCGAGAACAACTTGTACGCGGTTGGCACACGGCAGTCGCAGGTACGGAAGGTTGAGGATATCGCGGACCGGAGCGTTGGATATGGTATGCCTGGATTGGTAGTGGATGGAAATGATGTGATTGCGGTCTTTGAAGCGGTATCCGAAGCCGTCGATCGAGCCCGGGCTGGGTCCGGCCCTACTCTCATTGAGTGCAAGACCTATCGCTGGAGGACACACTTTGAAGGCGAGCCTGATACCTATCGCCCCCCTGAAGAGGTCGCTGCATGGATCAGTCGTGAGCCTATTGCCCCTTACCGTCGCACACTGATCGAGATGGGCGTGGTTAGCGAAGAGGAAGCAGTATCGATCGAAGATGCTGTTCTCTCAGAACTGGACGAAGCCGTCGAGTTTGCGCGCTCCAGCCCGCTCCCGGCTCCAGAGACCGCGCTAGAGGGCTTGTGGGCTTAGGGACGATAAAACCCAATCAACAATAAGAACTTTCCACTCATCCGTGGGTGTATTCGTAGGAGATGATACGATGAGACAATTATTTTACAACCAGGCAGTAGCTGAAGCGCTGGCAGAAGAGATGCGCAGGGACCCGACCGTGATCTTGTGGGGTATCGATATTGGACCTTATGGGGGTGCGAATGCAGCTACCAAAGGGCTATTTGAGGAATTCGGGAAAGAACGGGTCATCGATATGCCCGTATCAGAATTGGGGTACGTGGGGTTGGGTGTGGGTGCAGCTGCTACGGGCATCCGCCCGGTAATCGAGCTCCAGTTCTCGGATTGGATCACGCTGGCCTCAGAGATGATCATCAACCAAGCAGCAAAGATGCGCTATATGTTCGGCGGTGTCCTGGAGATGCCGTTGGTGATCCGCGCCCCAGTTGGCGGTTACCTTTCAGCAGGCGCCCAACACTCTAACAGCTTCGAATCGATGTTCTCCTTTGTACCCGGGATTAAGGTGATCATGCCTTCCACCCCGTATGACGTAAAAGGATTATTGAAAAGCGCCATCCGCGATAACAACACAGTCCTCTTCCTCGAGCATAAGAAACTTTACGGGATGAAGGGGGATGTGCCTGAGGAAGAATATACCTTACCCATCGGGGAGGCTGCTATCCGGCGTGAAGGCCAGGATGTAACCATCGTTACGTATGCCTTTATGGTAGGCAAATCAATGGCTGCCGCTGAGAAGCTTTCCCTGGAAGGGATTGAGGCGGAGGTGATCGATTTGCGCACGGTTGATCCGCTCGATAGGGAAATGATCCTGGCTTCAGTAAAAAAGACCAGCCGGCTCGTCGTCGTCCAGGAAACCTGGAAGGATTGCAGCATCAGCTCGGAAGTGGCGGCCCTGGTTGCCGAAAATGCTCTAGATTATCTCGATGCACCAATCGTCCGGGTCGGTGCAAAAGATGTACCCATACCCTTCAGCCCTGTCCTTGAAGAGTTTGTGCTCCCGAAGGAAGAGGATATCGTCAACGCGGTCCATAAAGTAATGGACAGAGTGCCTGTATGATTCAAAGGGAATCAGCAAGCCGAGACGGAGCTGTGTAGGCCTTCATAAGCGAGGTAAGTCATGGAACTGCTCAGGAATAAAGTCGCATTAATTACAGGCGCTGCTCAAGGCATTGGCTTTTCCATCGCCCAGGCCTTTGTAGAGGAATGCGCCGACGTGATGCTTGCAGATATCCAGGCTGAAAAAGCAAAGCGATCTGCCCAACAGCTCAACGCGTTGACGGGAAAGCGTGCAGCAGGAATCGCTCTGGATGTCACCAATAAGCAGAAGGTAGAGTCTGTCGTTCGTGCAACGCTGGATACTTTCGGACGTCTGGATATCCTGGTCAACAATGCCGGGATTCTGCGCCCGAACCTTATCATCGAACATCCAGAGGATGAGTTTGATGAGGTCCTGGCAGTTAATGTCAAGGGAACTTTCCTTTGCTCTCAGGCAGCAGCCAAAGTGATGATCGCGCAAGGTCAGGGAGGCAGTATTATCATCATCTCGTCTGCCTCAGGGAAAAAACCAGATCCAAAGGGGGCCGCTTACTGCAGCTCAAAATCAGCGCAAATCGGTTTGATGCGTGTACTGGCCCTTGAGCTCGGGCAGTACGGGATACGAGCCAATGCCATCCTCCCTGGGGCGACTGACACTGAAATGTTACGGGATGTCTGCGCCCAGGTGCCTGGCTTGAAACAGGCCTTGGAAGAAAGGACTCCTCTGGGGAAGATGGCTACCCCTCGGGATCAGGCTAATGCAGCAGTATTCCTGGCTTCAGACCTGGCAAGCCATGTAACAGGAGCACAGCTGGTTGTTTCAGGTGGTGAATTTATGGCGGGTTAGCAAAGAATGACTATTGTCGGAATCATCGCAAACCCGGCTTCGGGTAAAGATATCCGGCGCCTGGTAACACAGGCTATGGTCGTAGGGAACCGCCAAAAGACCGGCATCTTGCGTTCGATCCTGTTCGGGTTGCATTCTGCCGGAATCGAGGATGTGCGCATCATGCCCGATACATTCGGGATCGGTCAGCAGGCCATTCACGATCTGCAAGTCCAATGGGAACACGTTACCATAGGGGCCAGTATCCTGGACATGCCGGTGACTGACTCGCAGATCGATACCACCACTGCAGCTTGCATGCTTGTTGAGGCAGGCGCTGGCTGCATGATTGTGCTCGGCGGAGATGGGACCACCCGTGCAGTCGCCAGAGTTTGTGGGGAAACCCCAGTCCTCCCGCTCTCAACGGGCACGAACAATGTGATGCCCCAGTTCATTGACGGTACCATCGCTGGTATGGCGGCCGGCCTGATTGCCCAGCAGGAGGCCTCTGTATGGAAGGAGCTATGTTACCGAAGCAAGCGCATCGATATCTATATCAACGGGCAAGTTGTTGACATGGCGTTGGTCGATGTGGGAGCTGTTGCCGGTAATTTCACCGGCTCCCGGGCTATCTGGGAGACCTCCACCCTAAGACAAATTGCGGTTACGCGTGCTTCTCCTTCCAGCATTGGTCTTTCTTCCATTGTAGGGCTGATCCAGCCGGTCTCCATCCATGATGAGTTTGGCATCGTCACGAAGATCGGTCAGGGTGGTTTGGGATGGAAGATCACCGCGCCTATCGGTCCAGGATTGGTATCCACCATCCCGATCGAGGAGGTGAGGATGTTAGCTCCGGCCCAAACCCATCCCATCGTCGTTGAACGCCCCCTGGTCCTAACTTTGGACGGTGAGCGGGTAATCCGCCTTCGAGAAGGGGAAGATGCAGCGGTTGTCTTACAAACCCAAGGTCCCTGGATCGTGCAGGTGGAGCGGGTAATGGAGTGGGCCGCCCAAGTGCGCTGGTTTTTTCAATAAAGGATGTCATTATGCCAATAGAAGTTGTCATGCCAAAATTGGGTTTGAATATGTCAGAAGGCCGGTTGTTGGAGTGGTTAAGAAAGGAAGGCGACCCGGTCCAGCGCGGCGATCCATTATTTGTGGTAGAGACGGATAAAGTAACGACTGAGTCGGAAGCCCAGGTGAGTGGTGTGCTGGGCAAGATCCTGGTGCATGCCGGGGATACTGTACCTGTCCGCACAATCGTTACCCACATCCTGGCGGAGGGAGAGGTGGAAGATATGCTCTCCAGAGCTCCCGTAGTAGAAATGCCTGCAATTGAAGGTCCGGTTGTAACAAAGGCCCAGATGCCCGCGTTAGGGGGCGGAAAAGCGTTGGCCTCCCCTGTCGCGAAACGCATGGCGAAGGAGCATGGGATCGATCTCGCCAGCGTAAAGGGGAGTGGGCCAGATGGGCGGATTGTACAAGAGGATATCGAGCGGGTCTTGAAGGGCAGGCAGGAGGCGCCAGCACAGCTCTCCTCTGAGATGATGCTCCCAGTAGATGGGGTACGGGCTGTGATCGCCAGGCGTATGGCTGGTAGCCTGGCCTCTACTGCACCGGTAACGCTCCAATCCGAAACGGATGTCAGCGAGCTGGTTGCACTCCGCGAAAGGCTCAGGGTAAATACGCAAAACGGCGATCAACTCCCCGGATACAATGCCATCTTCATGTGGCTTGTCGCTCAAGCATTGCGAGAGCACCCCAGGTTAAACGCGACACAGGTCGGAGAATTCATCAAGATACAAACACAAATCAATATTGGCCTGGCAGTGGACACTCTTGCCGGATTGATGGTTGTGGTGGTCAGGGAGGCGGATAAGAAGTCCATCCAACAGATCCACGCAGAGCTTCACAAACTCGTTGAGCGAGCTTTGGAACGGAAAAGCCTGCAGGAAGACCTGGAAGGGGGTACTTTTACCATTACCAACCTGGGTCCGTTTGGTGTGGATGGGTTTACACCCATTATCAACCCGCCCGAGATGGCGATTTTGGGGATCGGGAGGATCGCCGAGAAGCTGGTGATACGTGAAGGAAAAGTAACCCAACGCCACATTTCAACCTTAAGCTTAACCTTTGATCATCGCCTGGTTGACGGAGCACCGGCTGGACGGTTCCTGCAAACCATCGCGGGTTTGATTGCGGAGCTAGGGAAGGAAGGATAGTCTGTAGATGGAGGATGCATGAAAGCTGTCCATTTTCTTGGAGGGGGGCGAATCAGTCTCGATGAGATCGACGACCCCCAACCGCTTGGGCGAGAGGTGGTCGTGCGGGTCAGATCGGCTTCTATATGCGGGACGGACCGCGAAAACCTGGAAGGGCCAGGCCAGCGGACTGTTCCCGGGCATGAGAATGCCGGTGAGGTGGTCGCGGTAGATCAGCCAGCCAGGTTAAAAGTAGGGGATAGGGTGGCAATCAACTGCCATATTACCTGCGGGCACTGCGAGCACTGCATTAATGGGGATCTTTATTTCTGCGATGAGCTGTCCGTGATCGGTTTCGACCGCGATGGCGGCTACGCTGAATACCTGCTGGTCCCCGAGGCGTGCTGCATGCCAATTTTGGATGATATTTCCTACGAAGAGGCCTCCTTGATGGTGGATATGCTAGGGACACCCTACCGCGGGCTGAAGCGCGCCCAGCTTATCCCAGGTGGGAAAATCGCGATCTGGGGGGCCGGGCCGATTGGCCTGGGGCTGCTGATGACTGCCAAACGCTTTGGTCTCCATGCGGCAATCATCGACCTGAGCGAGTACCGGTTAGGATTGGCAAGGAATTTCTATCCTGACCTGGTGCTCAACCCCCAAAGCGATCTCGTCAGTGAAGCGCTGAGTGATTGGACGCAGGGACGGGGAGTAGAGGCGGCATTCGAGTGCGTGGGCAGTGAGAAAGCCGCTCAGCAAGCCTTATCTGCGGTCAAAAAGCGCGGCAAGCTGGTCATCGTTGGCGTTAGCCACCAGCTCACGCTAAATCCCTGGGAGCATTTGATCTGCCGGGAATTGACCGTGATTGGGACGCGTAATTTCAACACCAAGGAGTTTGATGAGATGGCAGGACTGGTGCGAAGTGGCCTGCCGCTTACCCAGGTCGTCACCCACCGCTTTCCCCTCGGGGAAGCTGAACAGGCCTTTCGTTTGTTCATGAGCGGAAAGAGTGGGAAGATTTTAATCACCAATCAGGAGCGATAAGGAAAGGTAAATCTAAGCCAAAAAATCAACGCGCTTCCATATAGACAGGCGTGTTATTTCTTTTTCCCCATTCCCTGTTGATAAAACGCGCAACAATGATCAATTGATTATTTAAACAATTTAGGATAAACTTATTTATAAGGATCAACGCATTATCTGAGCACCCTTAAGCAAAACAGGATGGAATATATGGCCCGAAGAGTTGATTTGAGGCTTATCAGCAAAGTCAGCAAGCTTTATTACCACCAAAATCTAACCCAACAAGAGATAGCAGATAAGCTGCATATATCACGTCCAAAGGTGTCCCGGTTGCTGCAGCAAGCCCTGGAGGAGGGTATTGTACAGATCACGGTTTTCACTCCCCTGGGGAGCCATGCAGATCTGGAGGAGCAATTAGAATCATATTATGGACTTAAAGAGGCGATTGTCGTTGATGTTGTTGACCCGGAAAACCCGGAAGTCGTCGCCCGCGAGCTAGGCAGCGTGGCAGCCGGCTACTTCCAGCGTACCCTACGGGATGGGGATATCATCGGTATCTCCTGGGGGAAGACTTTGAATGCCATGGTGAACTCCATCCAGCCACAGGAGACCAAAGGGATCCACGTCGTGCAAATGATCGGCGGTATCGACATGCCTGAAGTCGAGGTACATGCTACCTCCCTCAGCCGCCGGTTGGCCCAGTTAATTGGCAGTTCCCTATCCCTGCTGCATGCCCCAGGTATTGTCGATAATCAAGAGACCAAGCTAGCGCTGCTCTCGGACAGTCATATGCAGCGAGTGCTCGAGATGTTTGAGCGCATCAACGTCGCTTATGTTGGGATCGGTACACCTAACAGGGGTTCATTCATGCGCGCCCATAACGCGATCTTGAGCGACGAGAGCTTGGATTACCTCAGCAACCTTGGAGCCGTGGGGGATATCGCGTTGCGCTTCTTTGACCAGGATGGCCAGCCAATACGATCAGATATCGATGAGCGTGTAATCGGTATTTCAACAGATCAGCTGAAGGACATCCAACATGTAGTTGGAGTTGCTGGGGGACCTGAAAAAGAGCATGTCATTCGCGGAGCTCTGCGAGGTGGCTTCATCGATGTGTTGATCACCGACGTACAAATTGCAGAGCTCCTTGTAAAAGAAATAAATGAGGATATGAGAGAACCTGCTGCTTGATCCGTCAGATTTGAACACCCAGCAGGCGGAAAGCAATATTTTTAACCTTATCTCTATCTCCCGAATAAATCCACAAAACCAGCTGCTCGAATGCTGAGGATCTTCCGCTTGCCCCGCCGATGGTCTGACCGTTGCATTCAAGCTCGCCGAAGCCGCCCAGACCACCATCGTCGTTGTAGACGTGAATAGAATGGCCCCTTCGCCCGGGAATATGGGCTGCCTCTTCTGAATAGTGAGCAGACGGGTTGTTGAAGAAATTGCGGATCACCAAGCAAGAGATCCCATCTTCAAGCACACTGAGATAGCCCAGCCGTCCCAAAACCCCAGATGATTTGTAGCCGTGTTTGTAGTTTCTGTCCCCGGTTATCTTCAAGCTGACATGGTTGGGATACATCTTGAAAAAGGCTTCGTCGACCGGGGCAAGATAATCGGTATATTCAACGCAAGGCAGGGTAGGGATATACAGCGTGCCGCCAGGGTTAAGTTGGATCAGTGACCATACTTCGCTAACGATATCATCTTGTGACTTTTCCTCCATCGTGACGAGTTGCTCGTAACCGCCATACTTAACCCCCTCGATCAGTTTTGGGTAATCGTCCAGGAAGCGTAGGGGGTCATCTACTTTGCGAACCAGCCGGTCGATATGCAGCTCCTTCTGACCTGAGGCCAGGATGTGGGCGTCCATTATGCAGTCCTGGTGCAGACGCCAGGCGCCGTTATGAGTGGGTTCTAACTGGTAATGCCCGGGATCCATCTGCTCTTGTAAGTGGAAAGAGCCATTGAAGTCATTCCGGTCGCTGATGCTGTACTGGACTTCCGGTGCAATCCAAATACGATCTCCACCCAGGTTCCAGTGTCCTGAATCGAGGAAATCCTTAAAAGACCGGGGTTGGGCAAAAGCACCATTCACCCAAAACAGGCAGGAGGAATCTTCATCCAGGAAGGGATATATTCGACCGCCGCGTTGGGTGATCACAGCCAGGATATCGTTCTGGAGAGGCAGTACGCCATAGGGAAGGTTGTTTTCTTCTAACCGAGAGATGAGCGTCCGGTAACTGATCACGTTATCCATCCTTACCTCCGATGATGCAATATGAAAAAGATTAGCCCTAGGATTCAGTTTCTGGTGGAAAGATCTTCTCCGGGGGCAAGCGGTTTTTTGGGCGCTGGATCAGCTCCAGGGTAACGCCCAACTCGGCCTCGGTGTCAAGGTAGGCGTAATGACCGTCACCATCCAGGCCGAAACCGGAACCGTCCATGGTCATCTCGAATCCGGCAGCTTTCGCCTGGGCAATGGCGGTAGCCATGTCGTCCACCAGTACACCGAAGTGATGAACCCCGTAGCCGTGCTCACGAATAAAGTCAGCATAGACGGTGTCTCCTTCTTGAGCTTCGATCAACTCTACTCGCATAGGGCCAAAATAAGCCAGGGCTACCCGCATCTTGTATTCGCTAGGTTGTCCATGATAGGACATCTGCTTGACCAAGGGCTTGCCGTAGGTGTAAAAGTGCCAGGGTCCTATGCCGAAGTGTTTCCAGTACTGCTCGACGGTCTTATCCAGATCTTCTACCAACATGGCGACCTGGGCAATGCCTTTTTCTAAGAACGGAAGCACCGTCCTTTCCTTGGTTTCTTGTTCTTCCATTAATTCTCTCCTTAGAGTACGAATTACGGTAAAAATACTGCTTTAAGGATCTTGCCGTCCAGGGCTTGTAAGGCGCCTTCCCGGAATTCCGAGAGTGGGAAACGGGTGATGAGCTTTTCGACGGGGATTTTTCCTGAAAGGATCAGGTCGAGGGCCAGGAGCTGGTGTTTGGGCGCGAAAATCGTCGTACCAATCAGGTGCAGGGCGTTATAGTGGACGATATTCATATCCACACCTGGTTTTGATTGGTCTACAGGAAGCCCTCCGAATAAGAGGATGCGCCCGCCTTTACGCGCCATCTCAACTGCCTGTACCTGGGCTACAGGTGAAGGGGTAGCGGTAATGACCACATCGGCGCCCTTGCCATTGGTAAGGCGGCGGACCTCGGAGACCAGATCGACCTTCGTAACATTGATGGTATGGTCCGGGTCGAAGGCTTCCGCCAGCTTCAGCCGCTCGTCCACGATATCAGCTACGATCACCCTGGCTGCACCGCGAATGCGCGCCAGGCTGGCGTGAATACAGCCGACCGGACCTGTACCGATGATGACGATCGTATCTCCCATGCACACCCCACCTTTTTCCTGGGCATGTATGCAAGAGGAGACCGGTTCAGAGATGGCTGCGTGGGCTGAGTCGGAGGCCTGCGGAATGGCACGAATATTCCCCAGGCGGACGCACTCCTCTGGGATGGCGATATAGTCGGCAAAGCCACCCTGCCAGTACTGGGCAATCTCGCGGTAGTTCTCGCAAAGCTCGTACTGGCCGCTGAAGCAGTAATCGCAAGTGCCGCAGTAGGCCAAGGGCCCGACGGCTAGTTTTTCACCCTCCTTCCAGGGATAGTGGCATTTGGGACCGACTTCCGCTACCAAACCGCACAGCTCGTGCCCGAGCGTGAACGGAAAGGTTACCTTGCGATGACCGATCCTAAGTGTGCGCAAATCAGAACCACACAACCCACAGGCTTGTACCTTCAGGAGCAGGCCTGCCTCGGGTGTGGCCGGGACAGGCAGGCATTCCAGGTCGAACTGCATGGGAGAGCGGACAACCAGTCCGGTCATCTCTTTTGGTATCATAAACACCTCATTTAAATTGGTTGTTCGATAAGATTTTCCGATGCTAATGTAAAATCTTGCATCTGGCGCAGTTGGTAGACCAGGCGGGATGTGTCTGGGCTAACAGTATCTCTGGTGATGAGCTCCCCTTTTGAGATATCTCGCAGGACGCGTGCGCCGGGGGCAATCCCCATGGGGACAGCCTTGAGCAAACACGCTTCCTGGTAGGAGTAGATACGATGGAAGACGTCTGCGCTGCCGATTCCACGCAGAGTATCTCCGGCATGCAGATCTCTTTTGGCTACTGTAACTACTTCTGACACCATTTGATTAGCAACTGCTGTTGTCTCTCCGTATAGAGCTGCTTCGGCGATAGCAATCGGGGTTTCTATATTGCACAGGTGGTAGGGACGCAGCAACTGGAAGTAGGGACCGGGCCCCATGGAGACGAATTGCATGTCGGCGCGAATGCGGGGGTCATCCGTGGTCACCACAGCGAAAACTCCTGGGGCAATCGCGCCGGTTGAGTAATCGACGCAG
>CAZAQS010000038.1:0-26380 GCA_964486825.1 uncultured Anaerolineaceae bacterium
GTGAACCCACAGCTGTTTTCAAGACAGCCGCCTTAGACCGCTCGGCCATCCCTCCCTATTTTATCGCAGTTTCCCATTTCAATGGAGCGTTCAGTGGGGCCTTCCCAGCGGCGCATATTCTACCACATCTAGGGGGGCGGCGCAATATTTGGACTTCCATGCTATACTTGCCCCCATGTCCCATATCGCCCGGTCTTCTCTGATCATCGCTTTCTTTTTTGGCATCGATAAAGGGTTGGCTTTCGTCCGCCAGATCTTCATCGCCCGCCAGTTTGGCCTTGGGATGGAGATAGACGCTTTCAATGCGGCCAACAATATTCCCGACCTTTTGTCAGCCCTGATATCTGGGGGAGCCCTGGGGTTGGCTCTGCTGCCGGTCCTCTCGGAGTACCTGACCAAGAGTGGGCGCCGCGAGGCATGGGAGCTCTTCTCCCGCATCTTGAACCTGGCCTTCCTGTCCACATCCGCTTTATCGATCCTGATTGCCTTGTTTGCCCGCCCGTTGGTGCAATACGTGATTGCGCCCGGTTTTACCGGCGCCCAACAGGAGTTGGCCATCGACCTGATGCGCCTCGACCTGGTCGCTATCTTGATTTTCTCGATCAGTGGCCTGGTCATGGCCGGGTTGCAGGCCAACCAGCATTTCCTGCTGCCGGCCATGGCGCCTGCCTTCTATAACCTGGGGCAGATCTTTGGTGTAGCCATCCTGGCCCCACAGGTGGGCTATAGCTTTGGCCCGATCTCCCTACCTGGCTTCGGGTTGGGTATTTACGGGCTGGTTTACGGCGTGATCCTGGGCGCCCTGCTGCACCTGGGGATCCAGGTACCCGGCTTATTGCGTTTCGGCTTCCGCTGGATCCCGGCTATCGACATCTACCACCCAGGTATGATCAAGCTGCTGCGATTGGTAGGGCCGCGCGTCCTGACCATGTTCTTCCTGCAAGTTTTCTTCATTTACCGGGACCACCTGGCCTCCCACCTGGAGGTTGGAGCCGTCACCGCCCTGAACTACGGCTGGTTTTTCATGCAAGTCCCCGAGACCCTGATCGGCTCGGCTATTGCCATCGCCTTGCTGCCAACGCTCTCGGAGCAGATGGCGCGCCAGGACCGAGAAGCCTTTTTGGAAACCGTCAACCGCGCCATCCGGGTCCTGCTTACCTTGACCATCCCGGTCGCGGCCTTGTTGATCGTCGGCATCCGCCCATTGGTCCAGACCCTGCTGCGCTTTGACCCGCTGGGTACAGAAATGGTGGTTTGGGCAACCAGAGCCTACCTGCTCGGCCTGATGGGTCATTCTCTCCTGGAAGTTGGGGCGCGCTCATTTTATGCCCAGCAAGATGCCCGTACTCCCTTGTTCGCGGCCGCTATAAACGCCTTCGCCTATATCGTCTTCGCGACCTACCTGTCTGGCCAGCTTGGCCATAGTGGCATTGCCCTGGCTAATAGTTTGGCCTTCACAGGGGAGGCCATCCTGCTGCTCTTCCTGCTCAACCGGCGTTTCCCGGGCATCTGGAATGTGGGCGGGACCCTGCCGCGGGTCGTAATAGCTTCCGTTGGGGGAGCGGTCCTGGTCTTTGCAATGATGAGCTATCTGCCCTTGCCGCTCTTTCCATTGACTGTGGGAGCCCTGGCCCTGGGTGCGCTGGCAATCCTGCCCATGGCATGGCCGGAGATGAAATTCCTGGTGCGCTTATAAGCGATTGGCCGAAATTAATCCGATGAACGAACTGGCGTCCAGGTAGATGTATTTAGAGGTATTTTCTTAATGGCCTTTCAGCTCGACCGTCGTTTGCCGCTCCTGCTCGTCCTTATTCTGATATTAAACGCTCTTTCGCCTGTCCCAATGACCCTGGCTGCCCCCTGGCAGAACAAGGTAGACCCGGCTGTATTTTTGGCTCTCCAGCAGGACCCCACCTCTCGGGCCGGGTTCCTGGTCTACCTGAGCGAGCAGGCGGACCTGTCGGCTGCACAGGCATTGCCTACAAAAGCAGAAAAAGGGGAATTCGTTTTCAAGGCTCTCACGCAGACCGCCCGCCGGGCTCAAGGGCCTTTGCTGGTTGAGCTGCAAAGGCAGGATATTCCCCATCGCTCTTATTGGATTGCCAATATGGTATGGGTACGGGGAGACCTGCAGCTCCTCCAGGCTTTGGCACAGCGATTGGATGTGGACAGGATCTACGCCAACCCGGCCGTGCAGGCGCAGGCCGGGGCTACCCGGGTTGCGCCGGAAAAGGCAGCTTCCATCGAGTGGAATATCGAAAAAGTCGGCGCTCCTCTGGTATGGGCCGAAGGATATACAGGCCAGGGGGTGGTAGTAGGCGGGCAGGATACCGGTTATGAATGGCAGCATCCGGCCTTGATAAACCAATACCGGGGCTGGGACGGTAGCCGGGTGGATCATTCCTATAGCTGGCACGACGCAATCCGGGAAGATATCCCCCAGTCCTTTGGAGAGAACCGCTGCGGCTTCGATAACCCCGTTCCCTGCGACGATAATGGGCACGGCACGCATACCATGGGCGCCATCCTGGGCGATGATGGCGCCGGGACGCAGATAGGGGTAGCTCCAGGAGCTAAATGGATCGGCTGTCGCAACATGGAAAACGGTTGGGGCACGCCAGCCAGCTACGCAGAATGTTATGAGTGGTTCGTGGCGCCTTACCCGCCTGGTTCCAATCCCTTGCAGGGAAAGCCCGCCATGGCGCCTGATATCATCAATAATTCCTGGGCCTGCCCACCTGCGGAAGGTTGTACAGAACCGGATATCCTGCTGGCGGTGGTGGATAATGTGCGCGCCGCCGGTATCCTGACCGTTCACTCAGCTGGTAACTCTGGTGGGGCAGGTTGCAGCTCAGTCAATGAGGTGGCTGCCATCTACGACTCTTCTTTTACGGTCGGGAATCTGACCTCCAGTGAAATTATTTCAGCCTCCAGCAGCCGGGGGCCGGTGCTCGTGGATGGCAGCGGGCGGCTCAAGCCGGATATCACTGCTCCCGGAACCTTGATTTTCTCCAGTCATTTGAATGGAGGCTACCGTATCCTGAGTGGAACTAGCATGGCTGCTCCGCATGTGACAGGGGCAGCGGCCTTGCTCCTGTCGGCCCAGCCAGGCCTTGCCGGACAGGTCGACCTGCTTGAAGACCTGATGACCCGGACGGCCGTCCCACTCACCACAGACCAGGATTGTGGAGACATCTCCGGCGGCAGCATCCCCAACAATACCTATGGTTATGGCCGGGTGGATGCCTGGCAGGCGCTCAATGAACTGCCGCACGGTTTCGGTATTCGGGTTTCTGCTCATCCAGGATGGGTCTTGCCTGGAGAACGGATCCATTACACGGTGACGATCACACATCACCATCCATTCGAGGATACACAAGAAGTGCTGGTAGCCACACGCTTGCCAGCCGGAATCAGCATTGTAGATAGCAGTCACGAATATAGCCAGATCGGGGAAGATTTGCTGTGGAGCTTCGCATCTCTGGCGCCTCAGGAAAGTGTCGTGCTGGAGGTAGATGTAGAGCTTGCAGAGATTTTCTCTTTAGGCGCCGCTATCCAGGCCATGTTCAGCGTCACCAGCCAACAAGTCGAGATACCCGTCCTGAGCCAGCTCAGCCTGGTTTATGTGGGGCATGTCTTCTATCTTCCGGTCATCCCGGGGTTGATGTGGTGAACAAATCAGGATTTCCGTAAGTACTTCCTAAATTAATTCCAATTAATCTCAATATTGCAGAATAGAAAATTAAATACAATAAATATAGGCATCTGTCCTTGGCAAACGAGAGTAGGACAGATGGTGTAGCGAAATCAATAAAACTCCTTATCGCTAAAAAATCGAGAATTGAATGGTAAACCCTTAGGTCTTGGTGGAGATATTTGAATGTCTATTCGGGTTGGCATTGTCGATGATCATTTCATCGTTCGCGCCGGATTGCGAAGTGTCCTGGAAGCCGATTCCGATTTAGAGGTCATCGGGGAGGCCTCTACCGGCGAAGAAGCCATCCAGTTATGTTTGAATAACCAGCTGGATATCCTTCTTTTAGATCTAAGTCTGCCCGATATAAGCGGGATAAACCTGATTCGAGAGTTGAGCAAGACTTCGTCCGAAATAAAATATCTAATCCTGACCATCTACGAAGATGAAATGTTGCTCAAAGAGGCCATCCGCGCCGGAGCCTCAGGCTATATCATCAAGCGGGCCATTGAAGAAGAGCTTCTATACGCGGTTCATTCGGTCTATCGTGGCGAGCTTTATGTCCACCCAACCATGACGCAGTTCTTGCTGAAAGATCTGCTGACACCACCTTCCACGAACTGGGATCCACAGAAAGTGGAGCCATTGACGGCGCGGGAGAAGGAGGTGCTCAAGTTTATTGTGCGCGGCTTTACCAACCGACAGATCGCTGAGGAGCTGCAGTTGAGCCAGCGGACTGTGGAGGGTCACCGGGCCAACGTGATGAGCAAGCTCAATCTGCATAGTCGGGCAGAGCTGGTGCGCTATGCCGAGAAACACGGCTTGGTGGGCAAGAAAAAAAACACAGGTATGTTACGGCTGAACTCAACAGAACCAAATTAAAGGCCAAACACACCTCTGTCAGGGGATATGAAATCGGGTATATCCTTCATTATCTTAGGATATACCCGATTTTTGTGTACCATCCATCGGATGGAAAGAAATCTTATGGCTTCGAAACGATGATCGTGCTACCACTACTATCCCCGTCCGGGTCGTGATTGAGGGCAGGTTGATAAACGAGGCTTGGGTGGGCGACGCTGTTCACAGTAAAGGTTACACTGTCCAGATTGCCTCGGATACTGATCATACTCAAGCTGCATTGCCCGAGGCTGTCGGTCGTGCACGATCCGCTTCCGGTGACGCCTCCGCTCCAGGTTCCGCTGACAACTGCTCCGGCAACGGGTGTTTCATCTAGGCCGTGAGCAGCGATCAGGACGTGGGCATCCCAGCGGTTTGAGTTCGGGTTGGAGGAACCGTCCAGGTCTCCAATATGCACGCTACCAGGGTTGGTTTGGGTAGCTGTTGGAGACGGAGAAGGGACCGGTGTAGCCGTGTAACTTGGAGAGGGGATTGGGGTGGCGGTATCCACAGGAGGCAGGCTGCCGCTGTTCCCCAGGACCTCGAACTCTAACAACCAGCAGCGCTGGGTAGAGTCGATCCAGGCGCTTGAAGTCATTTTTACATAGCGGGCCTGGATGGTATCGAAGGAGAGACTGTCAATATCGCCGTTTCCAGAGCTTGTGCTATACAGGGTGGTCCAGGACTGGTTATCTGTGGATGCCTGGATTGTGTAGCTGGTGGCATATTTGACCTCCCATTTCAAGACGACCTGGTTGACTGGAAGGACCGCGCCCAGGTCGACCTGGATCCATTCCGTGCTGAGCTTGCTCCGCTTCTTGGTCTGCCAGCTTGTCACCAGGCTCCCATCGACAGCCATGCTCCCGTTGTGAGAGGAGTCGAGATAGGATGAAACGCTGACCGGTTTACCAAGCGCCAGGTTGGTTAGGACATCGGTCGTGGCTGTCGGTGTAGGGGACTCGGGTGTGAAAGTCGGCGTGTATGTAGGCGGCTCGGGTGTGAAAGTTGGCGTTTGCGTAGGCGGCTCGGGTGTGAAAGTTGGCGTTGGTGTAGGCGGCTCCTGTGTGAGAGTCGGTGTAGGCATGGGGGTTGGTGTAGACGGATCGTCGCCTCCCAGGGCATGCAAATAAGCCCCCAAGATATCCAGGCGTCCATTGCCAAAGTCGTTATCAGGTCCAGGTGCTCCCAGATCGAGAGTCGATTGGATCAGCGTGTTCTGCTGTTCGGAAGCAGTCATTTCCGGAAAGGCTGAAAGCAGCAGCGCTAGGCCTCCAGAAACGTGTGGAGCTGCCAGGGAAGTCCCGCTGGAAGTGAAGTATGTTCCGTAGCGGTCGCTGCTGAGGATATTCACACCCGGAGCGACCAGCTCAGGGAAGGTGTTCGTCGTTTCACCACAAGCTGATGGCCCCCGGCTACTCAGGGGGTAGATCCGGTCGTAGTTATCTGTAGCGCCAACCGCGAAGGCCTCGGGGTTGTTTGCCGGGCTTACGCTGGTAGATGGGTAAGGGCCGGCGTTCCCGGCAGCAAATACCGGTAAGATCCCTACCGCCCTCAGAACTTGTAGGTCAAATTGAAACTCAAGGTTGCAACCTGGAGCGGCAAAGTTCCAGGAGTTATTGACGACGTGGGGAGCATCTGGGGTAGAGGGATCGCCATCCGGATCCAGTAGCCATTGGTAGCCCAGGTGGATTCCCGAGGTAGTTGCGCTGCCCTGGTTGTTGAAAATCTTGACAGCAATCCATTGAGCATCCGGCGCAACGCCGATGGCGCTGCCGCTCTCCGACCGGCCGACCATCACTCCCATGGTGCGGGTCCCGTGTCCACTGAAATCAACCGGCCCTGCCAGGTTTTCTCCGTACGGATCGTACCAGCTATTCGTCCCGCCTCTCCATTGAGCGTTGAGGTCTGGGTGGTCTCCGGAAACGCCTGTGTCCATGGAAGCGACAACGATTCCCTGCCCGCGGTAGCCCAGGTTCCATAAGGCGGGTGCATTGATTTTGCTGATATTCGGTTCCACGAGATCTGGATTGGTTTCTTCCGGGAGAAAAGCAATCGTCTCATTTGGGGTGATGCGAAGGACATCGCGCCTGCTGGACAGCTCGCTGATCACGCCAGGGGTTGCTTCTACAGCCAATCCATTAAATATCCAGAAGGAAATCACTTCACCGGCAGTTCCTTCGCGGGCCTTGATATCCAAAAATGCGAGCACAGATCTCTGGCTGATGGCCGCTTTAGTCTGAAGCAGCTCGATCACTTTTTGGAGGCGCTCGTTCCGCTCAAATGCGGGGACTTTGGACAGATCTACCAGGTCCCGCATCGTTACAATGACCCGGACCATCTCGTTTGGGGATGATAACTCCAGCGTCTCTTGCAGCTCTGGGGCAATGATCGAGTCGAATGAGCCCGGTGAGCTTAAGTCCAGGGACATACCCTGAACAGAAGCTAAAGAAGCTGCACCAGCCCCGTCTGTTGCCTTCCCATACACGTTCTGTGTCAGCAGTAGCAGCATGCTGATGATTGTAAAAATGATGGCTTTTTTCATGCTCTTCCCTCCGTCACCGGTTCTTAACCAATTGTTTGGTAAGGTTGAGATCCTCCATGTTTAACCCGATCTCCTCCACGATCTCGCCGGAGGCCATGCGCAAAGAGCGGGTGCCGTATGGGATAAGCTCAGTGGTATGGGTAACCAGCAGGATTGTGATCTGGCGCTGCTGGTGAATTTGCTTGAGCAAGGCCATGATCTCGTGCTCGGTCTGTTCGTCCAGGTTGCTGGTAGGTTCATCGGCTAACAGTAGCTCCGGGCTGTTGATCAGAGAACGCGCCACGACCACCCTCTGCTGCTCACCAGCGGAGAGCTGCCGTGGGTAAGACGCCAGCTTATCGCTCAGGCCTACCTCCTCCAGCAGGTTTTTCGCCCGACCCTGCACGTCCTTTCCCGGCCTGCCCTTCCAAAAAAGCGACGGCAACAAGACGTTTTCATATACGTTCAGCGAAGGCATCAGGCTAGGAAACTGGAATACGAAACCTATCTTCTGGTTGCGTAGCAAAGCCTGTTCGGCGTCCGGCAACCTCCACAGCTCCATCCGGTCGAAGAGAACCTCTCCAGAGGTTGGGAAGGTGAGACCTGCAATCAGATTCAACAAGGTCGTCTTCCCGGACCCAGAGCGGCCAGTAATAACGATAAACTCCCCTTTACGCACCATTAAATTTACTTCATTGACGGCCGTAAAAGTTTTGTTTTTATCTATTGGGTAGGTCTTGGTTACTTTCTTAAGGGAAATCATAGGATTTGTCATCTCCATGCTCTAACTCCTCATGGCATACGCCGGTTCCATGGTGCTGATGCGGAAAATCGGTAACAGCGCGCCGAGGATAACGCTTACCAGGGTCACTGCCAGGACTCCTATGGAAAGAAGCAATAATATCGGGATGGATGGGAAAAGGAAGGGGAAGCCCAGCACACGGATGATAAGATCGCGGAATAAATAGATCGCAAAAGTTGATACCACCAAACCAACACTCCCGCCCAACAGGGCCAGCATCAAGCCTTCTGCAAGCAGTGAGCGTAGGACAAATTGTTTAGTTGACCCCAAGGCACGTAATACGCCGATCTCCTGCCGCCGCTCATTGACTGCCAGGGAGAAGACCATTCCGATCAGGCCAACGCTGAGCACCCAGGCGACCACCATCAGCACGACCACGCTCTGAAGCAGGCTCAGGATTACGATCCGCTGAGAGTGGAACAGGTTGCTGCTCTCGACCGCTGTGACTTCGGGGAGAGTTTTTTGGATCTGCATGGCGACTTTGTTGATATCGGCGCCTTTCTTTACTTTCACCATGGCGGCTGAAACGCGATCATCAGGGATCTCTAGCTCTTTCTCCGCCTGGAATGTCGATAGGGTAGCGATCTCGCGAGCGGTCTCGAAGGTGAAAAACATGCTTTGGTCGATGCCGGTGCCGGTTTGTTCGAGGTTCCCTACCAGGTCGACCTTGTAACCATAGATCAAGATCTCTCCAGGGTCTACCGGTACGTAAACGAAAGCGCCGCCCACCGCCTGGCCCGGCTCTAAACTTCCTTCCAGGTGTTCCTCCAACCAGGGCCGGATGGTGAAATCTGTCTCCGGGTCATAGGCTATCAGGAACATCTCGGGTACAGAACAGCAGATCGCCCCCCTCAGGGTTGATAGGAAAAACTGAGGAGAGACGACCTCAACATCCGGTATGGATGCGACAGCATCTATAAAATCCTCCGGCATCCATACCATGGCTGGCACACCCATCAAGAAAGCATTTTCCATTAGGTGTTCTCCGCCTGCGGGTATGACAATGATATCTGCCCCCAAACGTTTCAATGCCAGGTCAAGGCTATTTTGAGCCCCACCGATAACGATGCGGGTGGAGATCGCAAATCCAGCCATCAACGCCGTGCAGATGAGCACCGTCCAGGTACGGAAGGGGTTGCCGTTGGTGTTCCTCCACACCAGTAATAATGAACTCATGTTTAGCCCTCCACTCCTTTTGTCTTTCACGCTCTCATAACCAGCGCGGGTTCTTTTCTGCTTATCAGCCAGGCAGGCAGGTAGGCTGCCAAAGCGACGCTTACCACGGTCAAGAGTTGGCCAAATAAGGATAAACTGGCTAATCCTAACGGTGTTGGTAGCGCCAGCGGAATGCTTACAATACTGGAAATCCGTTCTCCAAGGGAATATATCGCCAGGCTGGTCAGGATCACGCCTGTCGATCCCCCAGCCGCAGCTAGTAAGAGCCCCTCCAGGAGCAGCACTTTCTGGATAAACTTGCCTGGAGAGCCTAAGGCTCTCAAAACGCCGATATCTCTTTGACGGTCACTCACAACGATCGCGAAAACCAGGCCCATGAATACCACCGCTAAACCCCACACCCCCACCAGGATGCTCAACAGGGTGCGCAGGACGCCAACCATGTGGACACGTTCAGCCTGGAAGAGGTCCGGTGTTTCGAGTGGGACCACGCCGGGAACGTCTTCAAGGATGTTGACCGCCACCTTATGAGCATCGTATCCGAGCCTGATTTCTACCATCAATGCTGAGATCCTATCGTATGAGAACTCCAAACCCTCCAATACGCCCTGATGGCTTTGAGCGATACGCTCTGCAGTCTCAAAACTTACGAATACGGTCTGGTCTATATCCGTGCCAGTGGATTCCAGACGGCTATTCACATGGACTTCATGTCCGTAGAGGAACAATTCACCTTCTTCCTCTTTGATAGTAAGGCTGCTACCAACAATTGCCTCGTCCATTTGCAAGCCTTGCACGGATTCCTGATGAACCGCCCATGGGGTGAGCGTGAAGTCAGTCGCCGGGTCGAAGGCCACGATATAGATCTGTGGCGAGCTGTCATACTCTGAATCTGCAAGCGTCGCCAGGTATAGCTGTGGAGAGACCCTCGCTACCCCTTGAACCGAGCCGACTTTTTCGACATAGGCACGCGGCATCCAGCCTTCGATGGCTGCGCTCATCATCCTGGCGCCTCCGATCTTTTCGATGATCGTACCCCAGGGTAAGACCAGGATATCGGCCCCCATGCGCTGCAGGTTTTGGTGTAGCCCAGCCTCCGCTCCGCGCACGACGAAGGTAGCAATCAGGGCCATGCTGGCGACGATTGCGGCGCAAGAAAAGACAGCCAGGCTGCGGAAGCCATCTCCCTGGATATTCCTCCAGGCAAAGCGTAACAAGCTCACGCGCTTTCTTCCTGTGTTTGGAAGGTCTCGCCTGTTTTGAAGGACTTAGCTACTCCGAACAGGCTTAGCGCAGTCACCAGGCTACCGGTAAGGATCAGGGTAGGTTTCATGACAGAGTTACAGATCATATCTGGATTCCCGCATACGCCGATCAGCGCAGTGGGAAGCAGGATCACGAAGACGCCCAGGATGGCGCCGAGGATGCCAAGGTTACGCAGGCTCTCCTTCTTCTTGGAAGTGGTTAGCAATGCCCCAGTGGCAAACAGGGGAACAGCTACAGCGGTCTCAGCCTGGGCGGTCCAATGGCATTTCATGGGGATTTGCCGCCCATCAGCCAGGGTCAAGGCCCGACCCTGGGATTCACAGTCGGTAAACATGGGAATAACACCAATCATTATGGATAAAAGGATCATGAGTACAGCTGCTAATTTCATGAATGTCTCCTTTTTCTTATTGGACGATGATCCCATCCAGGGTGATATCGTCGAGTTGAATGGATACTTTGCTGCCTGGTTTTACGGCATTCTCGGTATTGCGGAAGAGGATATAGTAGACTCGCCCACCTTCTACGCGGTGGTTATGTAGCATCATGATTGTGACCTCGATGGTCTTGCCGCTGTCTTCGGCGATCAACATCGGTGAAGTCTCGGTGTAGTGACCGAAGTTTTTGGCTTTGCCCGCATCCAGGACCCGGTAACGCAGGTCGATCATCCCGCCCCTGGCAACCACGTAAACGCCGGTAAAGCGCACTCCGAAGCGTTCCTCGATTTCCGGGTGGACCGGTATGCCATTCCCCAGGTATTCCGGCGTGGATGTGTCATAAAGCCGCCACAGGTTGAATCCCAGGATCGCCGCGAACAGGATCATGGCCGGGATGAACAGCTTGAAGTTATGTCTAAGTTTTTCGAACGGGTTTTGAGGTGTTGCTAATACGTTGTCCATGTCTTTCTCCAAAAGTCCTAAACTTCTGCTTTGCCCTTTCTCCCCTGTCTTCAGGGGACCCCCTCCCTCTTGCTGCCCGATCGGGAGATCGAGGGAGGGGGCGCTGGTAAAATAGATCCTGGTTACTTCGTGACCGTTAAGGTCCTGGAAACTATTGTTCCCCAGTTCCCGGCTACGTCACGTGCACGCACGGAGATCACGTAATCCCCAGCTTTCCAGTTGCGAATATTGATGGAAGCTACCACGTCCTCACTGAGCTCATCGAAGATGCCATCCACAGCAGTCATGTAATTCAACTTCTTCGGAGGCGTCGTTCCCTGGAACCATACAACTTCAGCGATATTCGATTGGGTATCGGTTGCCAGAGCCGTGAGCGTGACGCTGGTTGCACCGGCAGTCGGGTTGGGGTTCAAGGCTACGTTGCTCACCGTTGGACCGGTGGTATCAGCAGTGACGCCGATCACGGTGATTGCGGCAGACCCGGCCGGACCCCAGTTGCCCGCCTTGTCCTTTCCAACCACCAGGACATAATGCGTTCCGGGGGGAAGTGTGGCAAAGGTTGAGGGTGGAATGTTGTAGTACACATCCTCGCTGGTTTCATTGAACAACCCATCGCTGGGGTACAGAGCGATGCCTGTGCCCGGAGCGCCTGCGGTGTTGATGAATGCCTCCGCGTTGCTAAGCGTGGATTGCACCCCGCCAGAGAGCGGGTCTGACAGCGAAGCCGTCAGGCGGATGGTCGCAGGTAGCGGTTGGTTGAGGTCGAGAGTGCTGGGGCTTAGGCTGGCGGCCGTCACCTGTGGACCGGTCTTGTCCAACGTCAGTGTCACCATCCCGTAAGCCAGGCTCCAGTTATCCAGGTCATCCTGAGCCCTGACTTCAACCGTATGAGCGCCCTCCGGCAGTGTAGCCAGGGTGGCAGACTCGATGGTCGCCGACAGGCCTGTGAAGGACGAGTTGGCCGGGCTGAAGTTCATTACTTGCCAGGCGTCGCTGTCGATGCGGTACTCGGCTGCTACCACCGTGCTGTTGCCACTCATCCGGTCATCTGCTGTGCCGCTCAAGGCCACATTGACATTCCCATTGGTTGGATTAGGCGCCAGGCCCAGGCCAAGGATATGCGGACCAGCTATGTCGAGGGTCAATACGGCCGAGCCGGCATTGCCCCAGTTCCCTGAGCTATCCAGGCCACGGATATAGAAGGTATGCTGGCCTCCAGAGAGGGCCGCAAGCTCAGTGGGTGTGAAGACCTGGCTGACGCTTACGGAACTGTCCGGAGTAACAGAGACGAACGTCCCGGTTCCGATGCTTCCCAGCGAGTCGATGAAGTACTCGTACCCTACCACGTTTCCATCATCATCTGTCAGAGTCGCATACAAGGTGACATTTTCAGCCCCGTTGGTCTTGGATGGGCTGATCGAAACCGCGCTGGCGATCGGGCCTATTCCTGAAGACCCGCCTCCACCGGTGACCTTCAAGAAGGTCAATATTCCGCCAAAGGCGTTCCTGCGAGATCCGTCTGCCAGGCGCTGGTTGTTATTGTGCTGGTGCAAACTGGCGTTGTAGAGAGGATATAGGGTCCCGTCCACAGCATCTGCAGGCACACTCACCTGCGTTTCCAGGGTCTGTCCTGGGGCGATGGAGGTTGCCACTGCCCCATGCGAGAAGGGCAGCGTCACGCCATCCGATGCGATAACCAGCTGGTCCAGCCCGAGCAAACCGATGCTGTAGGGGCTGGCGCCGGCGTTCAGGTAGCGCAACAGAACATTGCTGCCCGCCGCGATTTCGATCCAACCGGTGTCCGGGTAAGCCTGCCCGTTGATCAGCCAGTATTTAGAGCGGAAGCGGTTCATCAGGAAGCCGGTCGGGTTGGCGTTGAAAGCCGGATCGACCTCGCCGAATACCAGCACGACTTCCTGGCTGCCATCCAAAGGCTGCCCAACGAGCAGCGGGCCTGCCAGGCCCATAGCTACCTGCCTGGCGCCGCCGGGTGTCAGGCCTGCCTCGTATAAGAAGGCGCCTGTCTGGAGTGGGCCGAAGGTGTAGCTTGCTTCTCCACCTGTGGCTACTCCCTCCAGGTCGGGTACGACGCTCTCCTGGCCTGGGAAGGCCAGAGAAATCACCTCGCCCTGGACCTGGTTATGCAGGACGATGGTCAGGGTTTCCCCGGGGTTGGCCCGGATGATCGGCCCTGGTACCTGTCCTGGCCCGGCTGGATCGCTCGAGAAACCCCAAACAGGGACAGGGTTTTCGGTTCCAGGCAGCGCCAATTCACCGGGCATTGCCCAAAGCTCGCATATTCGAGTGTTGGGGGCCTCACCCGGAAGGCAGTTTGCCTCAGGCAGCGAGGACATGACTGCGCTCTGCATGGCGGCGGAAGGCGCCGCCCCTGGCGCTGCGGCTGCGCTCAAACTGGAGCCGAGCATAGCCAGTCCGGCCAACCCGGCGACAGCCAGGATGAGAGCAGTGATTGAAAAGTATTTCCAGTGTTGTGTTTTCATAGTTTATCTCCCTATGCTGTCTATCGCATTAAGGGCAGCCGTTGGGTTGCGGTGGGTCGATGCGGGCAAAGGTGATATGCCCGCTCAGGACCATGCCCCAGGCTGTGATCTGGTGCAGCGCATGGCTGTGAGCGATATGGTAGTACTCGCCGCACTGGTTGAGGGCTTGCATCCCGACCGGCAATGTGTCGGTGTAGCCCAGGTAGGGGCTGCCGCCGTAGAACTGTCCCACGGTCAGGTCTTGAAGCTGCGGGATGGTGACCGGGACGGGGTTGTCGATGGGATTCCAATGCTCCTCGTCCAGCCAGTGGAAGAGCGAATCCATGGTCTGGCCTGGGCCGATCGTCACGGTGAACTTCTCAAAGGATAGGTCATCTGCGCCGCTCTTCAGCAGGTGAGCGTCCTGTGCAATCACCCGGCCGTGGTTCCCATGCGGGTGGTGCGGGTAATCCTGGGTACCTACGCTCAGGTGCCGGATCAGTACCGGGTAGGGGTTATAGGCCGGGTTTGGCGCTCCATCCTTCAAGGGTTCGACATCCGTGGGATGCAGGTAGACCAGGGAACCGTAAGGTTGCGTCGGCAGCCATCCGGCCCCGTTGGGTGAGATCGTATCCGGGAAAGCCCGGCCGTTGTACAGCCAGTAGCGGGCGGTATAGTTGTTCATGTTGTAGAGATAACCCTGCTCTGTGGCCACGTGCAGCATTGGATCGATCTCGGACATCAGGATCAGGTATTCGGTATCCGGGTTGTAGGCGGAGTCGGGGTCGTTGTATGCGTAGGCGATGGGAATCCCGTTCGCACCGGTGGTTGGCAGATCTATGGCTTTGGGTCGCACAACCAATGCGCCGAACAAACCCATATTGACCTGTTTGGCAGGCTCGGTGCCGCTTTCGTACAGGAAGGTCCCCGGGCGGTTGGCGGTGAAGCTGTACGTAACGCTGCCACCGCCTGCCTTCGCTACGGGCGCCAGGGAGACTAGCTCGCCAGCTTCATTGAACGCCGGTTGTGAGGGCGCCCCATTGGCCTTGACGTTCTCCTGGCCTGGGAAGATGATGGATACATCCTGGTTCAGGGTGTTGTGCAAGACGATGGTTACCAGGTCGCCCTCGTTGACACATAGGACCGGGCTGGGGTGCTGGAAGGCTCCCCCGCCTTCGCTGAAGCCCCACATGAACACCACGTTTCCATCCGGAAGCGATATATAACCGCTGCGGGTGGTGAGAGTAAACGTGCTGGAAGGGTTGCTGGTGCAGACCATCCCGGTCGGCGGCATATCGGGGTGATCGGCGCTGGCTACCTGGGCCCCGCCGCTAAGCGAGACGGTCATGAATACCAGCAGCATCGCGACCATGACATGCCTGGCTATTTGCAGATATTTTTTTCTTGGTTTCATAATTCACCTCATTCCAGGGATCGTCCTGGGGCCTAGGTATTTGGCTCGTCCTGCTCAGGCAGGGTGTTGGCTGGGAAGACGCGTACTTCCGTCATCTGCCCGCCGTGGCCGGTATGCCCGCCGTTGTTCAAGCGGTGGTAGTTGCGGTTGTAGAACAGGTAGCGGTCGTAGCCCGCTCCGCCGGAGTGATCGGGGGCCACGAAGATGGCGTCGACAGTCTCGCCCGGGCTGATGGAAACCGTGCTTGTGACATAGCTCAGGTCAGATCCGTTGCGGCCTCGCAGCAGGGTAGCGTCCTTGCCTACGACCTTCATCTTGATGCCCCCCAGGCGCATCGCCTGTTGCTCGAAGCCCAGGTTGATCATGCGCAGCAAGACCCGCTCGCCTGCGTTGGCCTGGATCAGGGAGGACAGGGGCTGGTAGCGCAGGCGCTTTAATGCCTCGATCTCATTCCCGTTTTCATCCACCGGTGATATCAAGTCACCCGTTTCAGGGTCAGTACCGGCGCCGTTGGGCTCGATCGTGTCAGGGTAAACTCGACCGTTGATCATATAGAACTCCGGAGCGTAGTCGGACCAGTCTGGCAATTGGATATGCGAGTCACACCAGTGCGCTTCAGCCCAGAACTCGCTCAGCACCATCACGAACTCCCGGTCGTAGGCGGTCGAGCCATCGCCGTCGTTGTAGACGTAGCCACGCAGGCTTGCTGAAGGAACACCTCCCAAACGGGTTTGCATTTCATAGTTCTGGACAGGCGTGATGAAGACTGGCCCTACCATGCCCATATGGATATGCTCGGTTTCTTCGAAGTGGCAGTGGTACATATACGTCCCCGGGTCGTGGGGTTTATAGTAGTAGGTCAGGTCACGTGCGATCGGAACGCCTACTGAGGAGTGCGGCTCGCCGTCGAAGACCGGGATGGCGTTGCGGAAGCCGTGGAAGTGCAGGGTATGGGCGTCGATCAGGTCAGGCCGGATCTGCAAGCCAAGGTTGGTCAGTTTGAGCGTGTAACCATACTCTTGTTCGATCCAGAACATGGGAGCGGTGAGCTGTGATTTCATCTTCTGGGCGTAGATCTTCTGGTTGTCATCTCCCAGGGATGTGACATCCCGGAAGCCGAAGATATAGGCGTTGAAGGGGTCCGGGGCCATATCATCCGGGTGGTAGGGTGGAACGACCGCCTCGTTGGGTAGGTAGATCCAGCCATCCGTGCCGACGATATGCAGGTCCGGTGTGGTCGTCTGGGCGTTCAGGGCTGCCTGGTTTGAATTCAGTGGAGCATAGACGCCGCCGCCCGCCCGCACGACCTGTTGGGGCTGGAGGAAAGCCTTCGAGAGCATGGTGGACCCGGCTGCCGCTCCAAACAGCCCGCCGCCCAGCTTCAGAAGGTCCCTCCGGCTTATTCTTGATGAGTTTGATTGATTCATAGTTATCTCTCCTTTGCTTCAGTTTGGCGGCGGCAGGCAAATACGCCTGCCGCCGCCAACCGGTAAGTTGGCTAAGGCATGCTGCCCCCGCCGAAGTCGTCGAAGCGAGCGTCGTTTTGAGAGCTGGGTCCGATATAGTTCACGCCGATATTGGTGTTCCCTATGGTTGGAACCCAGGGAGTGGGGCTGGTCTGGACGTTGAGGCCCAGGAAAGGCTCACCATTCTTATAAACGATCACCCAGCCGCCTGCTTCCGCCCGTGCGCCCAGCACATCGCCTTGTTGGAAGGGCATTGGAATTGTCGCCTGGACGATCGGGTTGGAGCGGACATTCTTGGTGCTGACCACCACGCTTTCCGCAGAGGGGTTGTAGGCAACCTGGATATAGGCGGCGTTGTTGCTGGTGGGTGGCGATCCATTCAGCTTGAGCAGCAAGGCATGCTCACTGGCTGTTGGAACGATCTTGGTCATCGTTAAGAAGGCTTCCTGGTAGGGACCAAAAGCCTCCGCGCTCCACCAGACTGCCCCGGAGCTGCGCACCTGCACCTCCTGGTTGAGGATGCGGAAGGAGCCTGGGCTGGTGCTGCCGGCCCAGTTGCTGCCCAATTGCCCATCGCCCCGGTTGAAGTCGTCCAGGATGAAGGTGGTTGGGAAGGGCAGGTCGAACTCGTCTGCGCCTGCATCGAAGCCGTTGAAGCCGGGCCGGATTTCCCCATCGAAGTCTAAGATCGGTGCATCCACCCCACTTACGCTTTCCACAGCAAAGTTCTTTGCCGGTGAGTTGTAGGTCATGATATGGTAGTCGCCAGGCAAGCCGCCCGAGGGCAGGTTCACCGCCACGATGCCGGCGCCTGCGAAATTGATGTTGGCGCGCCAGGGGAAGATATGAACCTGGGTGCTGTATGTGGAGACAAACTGCGGGTCCACGCCCACCAGGTTGGATGGATCGCCGGTCAGAGTGCCGGAGCCATCCCCCACTCCCAGATCCCAGACGTTGACGCCCGGAACCGGATCGCCCGGTATGCCAATCCCCGAGATGCCTGTGCCGTAGCGGTAGCCGGCCCAGTTATCCCAGAAGATATTATTGAACAGGACCGGGTCGCTGAAGACCGGCATGCCATCTGGCAATGCGCCATTCATCATGTAGCTATTGCGCGACGAGGAAAGACCGGCCGGAGCAGGCATTCCATCGCTGGTCATGGCGGTGGCGGTTGTGATGTTCTTGGCAATCGTGTTGTTGAAGATATTGGCGAAGGGTGTATCGTTGAGCGAGACGCCGCCGCCCTCGTGCGTAGAGACGTTGTTGGTGATGATATTGTTGTAGACGTTGAAAACGGATGGTTCTGTCGGATATCCCTCTTCATCATAGAGATATGCTCCGGCCATCAGGAAGCGCAGACCGCCGCCGTCGTCGTTGGCCAGGTTGGACTGGATCAGGTTGTTGAACACATCCACCGGCCCGGCGCCCTCAGAGAGCGTGCCTGGGACGGCTGGCAGCTCACCGGCAATCATCACCCCACCGCCTTCATCGTAGGCGCTGTTGTAGTAGATGCGGTTGTGGTGGATCCGGCCGCCCGGGCTGAAGCCGTAGTGGCTGATCCCGCCGCCGTATTCGACCGAGGAGTTGCCGCAGATATCGTTGTAGGCAATCTCGTAGTTATCCGCCCCATTGAACAGGGCGATGGCGCCTGCCAGGTTGGTGCCGCCGTTGGCCAGGATACGGTTGTGCTTTATGACGATATTCTCGTTATGGTTGCTGGTCAGCGGCTCAGGGATATGCGGCGTGCCCAGGCGGATAGCGCCGCCGTAGGATCCACCGTTGCTCTGGATGACGTTGTTGCTGACCTGCAGGTAGGGGGCGTAGCCGTCCACGAAGATACCGCCGCCTTGTACGATGACGTTAGCAGGCGCGACTGGGGGGCCTTCTACCTCCATGGGGTTATTGGGGAAGCCCTGCTGGTCGCCGCCCTGGATGACGAAGCCATCGATGGAGGCGTTGAAGTCCACCCCGAACTCGAGCTCTTCGCCGAAGACGGATATTACTGCTCCTTCATACAATCGAGGGGTTTCTTCGTCCACCATCAGGCCACGGTCCCAGCCGCCACGCAGGTTCCAGACTTCCATCATGAACTCTTCGCGCCACCATTCGGAGTATTGGCTGTCGCCGCCCACGGCGCGACCATCGATGATCGAACCGGGTACATTCCCACCACCTGGCCCGACTCCCTGAAGCTTGACCGGGCTGTAAATGACCGGGTTTTCCAGGTACATCCCAAGTGTGTTTGACATCGGGACTGGCTCACCCGGGTATACCACAACCAGGGCTTCATCCCCGGCCTCCCAGGCATCATCGATAGCAGCCTGGATGGGACCGGTGCTGGTGGTTGTGTCATAGTGGGCTGGATCATACGTCTTGCCAGGACCAACCTCGTATACCTCCGGGTTATAACCCACTCCCAACACATGGAAGGTCAGGCCGTTGATGGTCGACAGGCCATTGGCTGCAGTGATCAGCAATTGATATGCTCCGGGCTCGAAGTTAGAAGGCAGTGTGACGCCAATCTGTGTGTTACTCCAGCTATTTACCCCGACAGGCGTTCCATCCAACGTGACGCTGCCTGGCACTTCTCCAAAGCCCGCGCCCTGGATTGTGAAGCTATCGCTAGAGTTTTGGTAAGGAGGACGGATATAAGGTTTAGAGACCGTATAGAGTTGCGGGCGGGTATCCTCCACACTGCACACGTTCAGATTGAAGAACTGGGAGCCTGGCGCCCAGATGGCGGCCCCGTTCTGCTGCGGCGCCAGGTCGGCTGGTACGATCACACCTGGGTAGACCTCGAAGCTGGTACCGATCGAGCGGAACTGCGGGTTATAGTATTGGTTGGGAGCGCCGATAGGCCCAGGGTCGTTGCCGTACTGGTAGTACACGTTGGCCCACATCCCGCTTGGTGTGGGAGCGTTGAAAGTACCGGTGGAGGGCATCAGAACCTCGTACACGCCGTTGAAATCGGAGTGCACGGTATGCACCAGGCGGCCACTGTAGTCGTACAGGCCGATAGGCACCATCGGAACGCCGGCCATCTCGCCGAAGAACAACGTGTTCGGGTCGACCGAGACGTTCAGGTTATCGATGATATAGCCCTTCCACTTGCCGGGGATGGGAACCTCGGTGAACAGGTTGAAGATCGGCGCCACTGCTGCACCGTTCGGCAGGAAAACATGCTTGACATCGCACAGCGGTTTGATCTGACCTTCGTAGCGGGGGAAATATTCCCCTGCAAATCCAGGGTTCTCCACTGGCGTGGAGGCTGGGACGATGACCCCGTTGCCGAGATCGATAGGACCGTAACCATCATCGCCTACTCCAGCCACATCTACAATATGCAGAGGTCCGGCGCAAGCCGGTGGTGGTATATCAGGAATAAACTCGTCACCGTCGAAAACGTTCAGGTCCTCTTCACGGGTGACGGTGAATAGAGGCTTGCCGAAATCGTCCTGTGGGATGACCACTTCGACCAGGTAGTTACCGGAGGGCAGTGGCTCCCGATCCTCTTCCGGGATCAAGACGCCGTCCTCATCGAACATGATCTCTTCGAAGCCCCAGTTCCCGTCCAGAGGGTTCTGGCCATGGCCGATCTGGGTACCCATCAACGGGCCTTCCAGGCAATCCTTGCCGTCTCCTGCATCGGGTAGGGAGGGGAAGTAAACCGGGTCCCCGTTCACATCCAGCGGTTGGCAGCCTTTTGGCCGCTCGTAGGTCTCAGTTTCGGTGGTTGCTACCAGACGACCTTTGATAGCTGCTCCGTCGTTCTCTGGATCCAGAACCAACTGGCCGTAATCGTCCATCACGGCCTCGTACAGGTTCATCTCAAGCCCAGGGATGCCGGGCTGCCAGGGTTCGGCGCCAGCGTAGCGGGCGTCATCTTCTGCTCGAACCGTGTCGTAGAAAACCGTACCGGCGATGCCGCCGTTTTCGACTGGCCCCTTAGATGGGTCAGCATTATAGGGTTTAACACCCCAATCCAGCCGTACTGGTTGGCCCAGGATGGGCAGCAGGCCGATGTCCACGATCGGCTCGAGTAGCGTCACCTCTTCCTTCATGTTCAGGGTCTGGTAGGTAACGCCGGTGGTGCGGTGCAGGTCGCTGTAGGCTTCCAGAACCATCCACGAGCCCATCGGGTAGCCTTTCTCCAGCTCGTAAAAGCCGGCCCCATCCGTGGTGGCAGCGATCGACATGCGGTCGATCTCGGTATTGTCGCGGTCCCTCAGGACGACGACGTAGTGTGGGATTCCGGGCTCGCCAGGATCGCGCTTGCCGTTTTCGTTAACATCATGGAAGACGGTGCCGTAGACTTCGGTGAACCAGCCGGTGAGCATGCGGATGCCTACGTCACTGACCTGGCCATCTTGCACCGTTACCTGCACGAAGTCCAGGATATAGTGCAGCTTCTCGTCCCAATAGGCCAGGAAGTAGTTGCCCTCCGGAACGCCGTTGATTTCGAAGGAGCCATCCGCGTTGCCCTGGCCCACCCACACGGCTACATCCCCGGTTGTCAGGCTGTTTAAGGATAGCCACGGTCGGATGATCGGGCGGTGTAGCTTGGTGCCCATGAAGCCGCCAAAGGTGTCGCCTACATATGGCACTCCGCCCGTCGCAGGCACCCATGTCGAAGCGGCCATGATCACGCCCTTGATCGTACCTGTCCCACCAAGAGAGGGTGTGCCGGGCTTGACGTAGCCGAAGATGGTCCAGGGGAAGGGCTCTGCTGCGATCAGGAACTCGTTGTCCAGGCCGGTTCCGGCCTCTTGCAGCCAGGTGTCCCAGCCCAAAGAACCCTCCAACGTGGTGGTCTGGATCCACTGCTCTCCTGTGGGCGGGAAGACCAGCACGTCATAGCGCAGCGGGCCGATATTGGGGATGGTGATATTGCCTTCCTCGTCGCTGTAGCAGCCCGCGCCGATCTTCTTGATCTCTGGATCGCCTTCATCATCCAAAATCACTTTGCCATTGGCGTCTTTTTTGTATTCTGTGCATAGCGGGTTCCCGAACAGGTCGGCGGTGATCTCGCCGGCGATATCGTTCAGGCTGGCCCGGAAGCCGGGCAGGCCACGTTCTGCAGGAGCGTCGAAAGCGCCGTTGGTCAGGGCGTTGTCCTCGAAGACCTTGATGACCATGGTAGCCGGGGGCAGGGGGTAAGGATGCATCTGCACCTCCACCATTCCATCATCGTCTGGAATCGTGAAGTGCTCTCCGTCTAGCTTGTACCCATCGGCCATCACGCTGATCAGGTATTTGCCCGGCGGAAGTGAAATTGCGGTGCTTCCATTTAGATCATCCTGGTCTCCCTGGGTGTAGATCGGGGACCAGCCCGGCACTGTGCGTATGGAGGGCAGGTCGCAGTTGTCCGGGAAATAAGGATCCCCGGGATCACAGCCGGCTTCATTAAAGGGATCCCCGGTGTTATCCACGTTGATCAGGAATTTATACTCCGTGATCGCGTCGCCTTTGTCTACACCTGCCAGGGGCTCGGTGCGGGCGCTGACCACCTTCAAAGTGATCGTGTTAAAACCCTCCTGCTGGCTCACGGCTGCTTGCGCCGGAGTCGCTTCAAACGGAGACGTTTTTACCAGCCCGCCCGGTAGTAACAGGGACAGGATCACGATCAGGTAGAGAAATTGGGTAGTTTTACTGGTCCTCTTTTGCATGTTAACCTCCTCTGGTTTGGGTGATTCTTCTTGGTTTTTGATGCCTTGGGTAGCTTTTCATATATTCCTCCTCTTGCGAAACCGGTCAGCCCTCGTAACAACGCCGGTAAGGGAGTCCCGCAACCGGCCAATCTCCGTCGAAATAAACGCAATTCGTTTCTCGCCAGCGCAGCTCAGGCGACTCTGAAGTCCCGCTGCTTGTTAATTCATACTGTTCGTGCAACACGCGCCTTAAAGCCTCGACCTCTCGCAGCGAGGCCAGGCTTTCCAATCCTGTGCTATTGACCAATGTAAGCAAGTACAGGATGTCCTTCCCGATAGCATTTGCAACGGATAATGCATTGCCTTCATCCCCCATCCTTTGAGGAGCTGTACGGGTGTAGCGGCTGTACCAGTGAGACAGAATACTATCACGCAGCCAGCCCGGCTCTTTTAAAGCGATAATTTCCAGTGCAGCAGCCATCTTGTCCCTCACGCTTTCCAGGCGGTTAAACGTACAGACTGCTTTAGACACTTGCTCGGCATATATCTGGGTTTCGTTCTTCCATAAATCCAACTTGCGCATATTGTTGATGATTTGTTGAAAGTAGCTCCTGTTGTTCTCAGATGCGTATAATTTCAAACGGAAATCACACAGCATTTGAGCCTGTAGCCCCGGATGGAACATGGGAAGGTGCAAGGCATATTTCCAATCGATGCGGATCCGCCCGGCGTCCTCGGCCTGGGGATCGGTCAGGTGCTCCTGAATTTGAAATAGAGTGATCAGGGCCAGAAGGGCGGAAAACTCGGCCGGCACCTCGCCATTCGAGGTCAAACTCTTTACCGGAATCCCTGCCAGGACATGCGGGAGCTGGTCTCCAATCCGCATATACCAGTTGCTCGAATGAAAAACTGCCCTCGCAGCCCGAGTCGTTTCGGCCGGGATTAATTCGAGCGGGGATTTTTTCACTTAATGACACCTCCTGTGGCTATCAATTCTGCAAGCTTGCATCATCAAGATAACAAAAAAGGTTAGCAGGTCACAACTGTAGAAATCCCTCGATTTTTGTTCTGAAAAACTTGTGGAAAGCCAACAGCCGGTAGCCCGGTAGTACTTAAGTACGGGGCCTTTTTTTATCAGTACAGGCGCGTGGAAACTACCAGGTATCAGGCATGCGATCCAGGTATTAAACCGAAAAGCAATATGGGGTTAGGAATTTAATTAGGGGAGGGAGCTTATCAGCCGGGATCAGCCTCGGAAACGTCTATCAGCCCGTGTTCGTTGGCAAAGCGGAACAGGTCTACCCTTCTGTTCATTTTTATTTTACTGGTCAGGTTACCGCGGTGATATTCGACCGTGCGCAGGCTGATGTTTAGCTTTTCAGCGATTTGGGGATTGGTGAAGCCTTGAGCGACCAGGCGCAACACCTCGATTTCGCGAGGGGTAAGCTGCTCTAACTCGCTTGCTTTTGGCTGCGCTTCCAAAGAAGTTCCCTCGATAATCGTCCGGATCATCGCTGAATGGATATAAAGTTCGTTTCGCAATACAGCGTGTATTGCCAGAAACAGGTCAGATTTCAGGGCTCGCTTCAGCAAGTATCCTGAAGCCCCCACTCTGACTGCTTCCTGGAGCAGGCCTTTGTCTTCATGCACGGTCAATATCAGGACCTTTATCTCGGGTTGCTTTTCTTTCAAGCGCCGGGTAGCTTCGATTCCACTGAGGCCTGGCATACTGATATCCATGAGCACGATATCCGGCTTCAGGTGGGCAGAGAGTATTAAAGCTTCATCCCCAGTAGCCGCTTCACCCACCACCGCGTAACCCGGCTCTGCCTCGATCAGCGCGCACAGGCCCGCGCGTAGAATACCGTGATCATCTGCGATTAATATACTTACGTCCTTCATGATCTATATCTCCTGGGGTTGATCTGTAGCTGGATAGGCCGGCTTGTTCCAGGGGATTTCAACCCTCAGGGTAGCGCCCTGCCCTGGGACGCTCTCCACGAACATCTGGCCTCCCAGCATGCCAGCTCTTTCTCTCATGCCGACAAGTCCCAACCGGTTGCGTTCAACTTTAACTTGCGGATCGAATCCAATCCCATTGTCTTGGACGATTAAATGCAGCTTCTCCTTGTCTTTCTGAAGCCTGACATCGATTCGAGTTGCCTGTGCATGCCGGACGACATTGGTAAGGGCTTCTTGTGTAATGCGGTAGAAAGCGACTTCGATCTCAGCCGGAAAGCTTTCGTCGATGCTGGCTGCGTCAAAGTGCACTTCAATTGAATATGTCTCAGAAAAATTCTGAACGAATTGGTGGAGAGCGTTCGCCAGCCCCAGGTGGTCCAGGGTAGCAGGGCGCAAATTCATTGCTATACGGTGCAGGTTTTCCATGATCCCTGTTACGATGGTTTCAAGCCGGGCGACTCCCTCGATTACCTTTTCTGGTTCCGAAGCTGAGCGCTCCAACAGGTCGAGCCCAAGCAGCAAAGACGCCAAGGCTTGTCCTGACTCATCATGCAGCTCACGGGCGATATAGCTGCGCTCATTTTCCTGGATCTGTACCATCCGTCGAGAGAGGTCCATCAACCTTTCATGACCATACCGGACCTGCTCGAAGAGCCATGCATTTTGACCTGCGACAGCGGCCTGGCTGACCAGCGCCTCCACCAGGTTAAATTGCTCCTGAGTGAAATAATCCGGCTGTTCTTTTTGGAGCAGGTAGAAACCGAACACCCGCTCTCCGACTTTTAAGGGCATCAGGATGCAGCTTCGCATACATTTGTTGATTGGGCAAGATTGGATATCGAAGTAGGAATGCGCATCGCTGATCAATATCCCTTCTGCCTTTGTTAACAGGTCCCGGGTCAATAGATCGTGGCTAAGGTATTGTAATAAGTCATTATCGCCCTTTTTGAAATTTGGATCTTCGAGGGCAGTGTGAACAACGAAATTTGATTCGCTATCCAGCAAAGCCACCAGGCCAGCATCGACTGGGATGAGCGAGGCCAGGCTTTCCAGGACCTGGTTGAGGACAGCGTCCAGTTCTAGACTCTGGCTGATGTTAAGGCTGGCCTGGCGAAGGATTTCAGCCATCTTCCGGGCATGTAATTCGGCATGGTACAGGCGCGCGTTTTGAATTGCCACTGCTGCCTGGCTGGCCATTGCTTCAACGGTATGTATCTGGCTATCGGAATACTGGTCCGAACCAGATAATGCCAAGACACATATACCCAGCGCTTTGCCTGCAGCCAACACTGGCACTCCCAGCCAGGTGTAGACTGCGCCAGTTTCCATGCCTGGGAAATCCAGGTCCGAAGATGAGCAAATGCTCTCTTGGCGGGTGAGCACATCCTGGAAAAGAGGATATTTCCACAACGGCAGTCTGTTATCCTGACTATCCGGTTCGAGTTCTACTCCCCGCGTGGCCTGCAAGGACAGGCGATCACCCTCCTCGATCACGTAGACCCAGGCTTTTTCATATGTCACCAGGCCTTTCAGGCGGTCGAGCAAGGTGTTCGTGACTGTATCTAGCTCCAGGGTTTGCGAGAGGGCCTGGCTGGCAGCAGCCAAAGCCTCTGCCAACTGTCGTTGTCTGCGCTCCGAATGGCTCAAGGTCATCAAATACTGGTTGGTTTCTTCTAATTGGGTTTCAACGAGCTTACGATGGGTGATATCGTGGAGCTGTTTCAGCTTATAAACGCTGCCGTCCGCATTCCGGAGAGGAGTGTCATATAAGTCGTAAACTTTGCCTGTCTGGGCGGATGACGTTTCTCGGTAAACGGTTTCCCCTGCAAAAACTTTCTCGTTCATACACCAGGGGCATACCTCCGTCCGGTTATGCAGAAATTCGAAACATTTGCGCTCATCGATCGGTCCAAAATCTTTCAAGATAACCGGATTGGCGTATTCGATCTTGTAGTCAGGCCCGACGATATAAATCCCATCCCTCATTGAATCGAGGATATTCTTAAGCTTCGTCCGCTCGGCTTCGATCATTTTTTCTGACTGTTTTTGACCGGTAATATCCTGGTTTATTGCGATCACACCGATGACCTCTTGCTTGTCATTCAAGTAAGGGACAGCAGAACTGATGATGAATTTACGAGTCCCATCAAAG
>CAZAQS010000039.1:0-7572 GCA_964486825.1 uncultured Anaerolineaceae bacterium
GAAATGAAGTTATCGTTCAGGTTGTACGGTGAGTTCGGGTACTTATCAAAAAAAACGCTGTACATTGCCGTAAACTTTGAAGTATCTTTGTAGCGTTCATTTGTTTCACCTGCTTTGTAGCGTTCTAAGAAATATTCACTCATTTCAAATTTCATCAGGTACTCTTCAAAATAATCACCCGGGTAAAACTGCAAAGCTTCTTTGTATTTTTTGTCCCTTACAAGGGCAAGTACCTTTTCATCCCTTTCAGAAAGTTCAGATATTTCAAATTCAATAGCATTCTCAGGTGCCTTACCCCCGGATGGGAAGGCTAAGTAACTCAAAATAAAACGAGAACTGCTAAGGCGAAGCCGGTGTAAGTCCGGCGCTGTCCCGCAACTGTAAGGTCGGCAAGCAGTAATAAGACCGATTTTTGGCCACCAAGAAACTGCTTACTGACCAAGCCAGGTCGCCCACCCTGCTCGTGTTTTCCACAACCTCGCGGCAAGGAGGTGGGAACACGCAAATACCCACAAGAAGGACCTCCCACCCCTGTCACGGTGACAGGGGTTTTGTTTTTCTCTCACTCATGCTGATATATTTAGAGTTGATAAGCGGAAAAGCTGGCATCCAGCTCCCGCCCAACTCATTGGAGACTACATTCTAATGAAGAACATGCCCATTAAATCCCTGCTCATCCTGTTTCTGTTCGCCAGCTTGCTTCTCAACAGCTGCACTACCTCCCCGGCGGAACCGGTTGCCCAGCCTGCGCCGGCAGAACCTACGCTCCAGGCGAGTATTACCCTCACGGACGGACTGGGGCGCTCATTAACTTTGGAAGGCCCTCCCCAGCGCATTGTCTCCCTGGCTCCATCCAATACTGAGATCCTGTTTGCTATCGGAGCGGGACAGCAAGTCGTGGGTCGAGATGAGTTTTCTAATTACCCTGAAGATGCATTGGCGCTGCCCAGCGTGGGCGGGTCCTGGGGGAATTACAACACCGAAGCAATCGTAGAGCTGAACCCCGACCTTGTCCTGGCAGCAGAGATCAACCCGCCAGAGCTGGTAGAAAGCCTGGAGAAGCTCGGCTTGACGGTCTACCTGCTCCCAAATCCCACTGATATCGATGGGATTTACCAGATCATGGAAACTGCAGCCCTGCTTACCTGGCGCCAAGAGGAAACAACCATACTGGTCCAGTCTCTAAAAGAGAGGGTAGAGGCGGTCACCAACCAGACATCAGGATTAACCGATAGACCAGCGGTCTTTTACGAGCTGGACAGCACCGAGCCGAACGCACCCTATACTGCCGGAGCAGGCACTTTTGTGGAGCTTCTCATCGAGATGGCGGGTGGGACAAATATCGGCAGCGCCATGGATAGCCCATGGGCGCAGATCAGCCTCGAACAGCTGGTGGTTTTAGATCCCGATATCATCCTGTTAGGTGACTCCGCTTACGGCGTAACACCGGAATCGGTTGGAGCCCGCGCCGGGTGGGAATCGATCTCTGCAGTAGCCAACGCTCGTGTATATCCATTCGATGATGATCTAGCCAGTCGCCCCGGCCCACGCATGGTAGATGGCCTGGAAGCAATGGCCAGGCTGATCCAGCCGGAGGTCTTCAAATAAACCGGGTAAAGGGCAGGAGCCTGGAGCAGGCCGGACAGCTCCCGACCCCATCTACCTCTCCGGCAAAAAAAGGGGCCGCCATCCTGAAGCGACCCTACCTGGTGAACAGCGCTCTATTGGGCCTGGCTTTATTGCTCAGCATAGCCGTAGGCTCTGTATTCATCCCGCCCACGGCGCTGGCTGGTTTGCTCTTCGAAAGGCTGCCGGGAATTCGTATGGCGGGTGAGTGGCCAGAAGCTTTTTCGGTCATCCTGTTCCGCATCCGCCTGCCGCACACTGCCCTGGTCACCATCACCGGTGCGGCCCTGGCGGGTAGCGGAGCGGCCTACCAGGGCTTGTTCCGTAACCCTCTGGCGGACCCGTATCTGATCGGAGTAGCTTCTGGAGCAGGCCTGGGGGCAGTCCTGGCCATGGCCTCCCCTCTTTCAGCCCGCTGGCTGGGATTGTTCACGGTACCCGCGGCAGCATTCCTGGGTGCACTCATGACGGTCGGGATCGTATACAGCCTGGCCCGCACGGCTGGGCAGGTTCCGACCACAACACTTATCCTGGCCGGCGTGGCGGTGGGCTCTTTCGCATCCGCGTTGACCTCTTTCTTGATGCTGCGCTCCCAAGGTGAGCTTCGCAGGTCCCTGGCATGGCTATTGGGCGGCTTTTCGATCGGTGGATGGGAGCCTGTCCTGGCTGCCCTACCCTATATCCTCCTGGGCCTGCTGGTGCTCGTCTTCTCTGGTCACGCGTTGAATGTAATGCAGTTCGGCGATGACCAGGCCTCACAACTTGGCCTATCTGTCGATAGGACCAGGCTAATCTTGATCGCGGCCGCCTCCCTGGCTACCGCGGCAGCCGTGTCCTTCTCTGGCATCATCGGTTTTATTGGGCTGATCGTGCCTCACCTGGTAAGGCTTCTGTGGGGTCCAGATTATCGCCGTTTGATCCCGCTGTCGATCCTGGGCGGGGCTACGGCCTTGTTGTTGGCGGACCTGCTGGCGCGCATAGTTATGGCGCCAGAAGAGCTCCCTGTAGGCGTTCTGACTGCCTTGGCTGGTGCTCCATTCTTCCTATGGGTTTTACGCCGCAGCCGGGGGGCACAATTGGGGTACTAAAATGCTAGATATACGCTCACTTTACGCAAGCTATAACGGCAAGGATGTTCTAAAAGATATCAACTTGCAAGTGCGACCCGGCGAAGTCCTGGCTTTAATTGGACCAAACGGGGCCGGCAAAACCACCCTGATCCGGGCAGCCAGCGGTGTGCTACGCCCCAGGGCTGGAACGGTATATGCCGCTGGAGGTGATATTTACAAGCTGCCTCCAAACCTGCGCGCCAGCCGCCTGGCGGTTGTACCCCAGGCGCGCTTGCTCCCCCCTAGCTTTACCGTATATGAAACCGTGCTGCTCGGCCGCACCCCTCACCTGGGATGGTTGGGAAAGACCAACCTGCACGACCGCGAGCGGGTGAGCTGGGCGCTAGAAAAGACCCGTACCACAGAGCTAGCGGAGCGACTGATCGGGGAGCTTTCCGGAGGAGAACAGCAGCGTGTCCTATTGGCGCGCGCCCTGGCCCAAGACACACCTGTCCTGCTCCTGGATGAGCCAACCGCGCACCTGGACCTGCGGCACCAGTCAGGTCTGTTGAACCTGGTTAAAGAGCTGGCTCTCGAGCAGAGGCTGGCGGTACTCATGGCGCTGCACGACCTAAACCTGGTTGCCCTGTATTCAGATCGTGTTGCGCTCCTGGTGGATGGAACTATAAGAATCAGCGGCTCTCCTGTAGAAGTGCTTACACCTGCTCAATTGACAGAGAGCTACCATGTGCCTTTGAGCGTCACGGTGCACCCTGAATATGGCACGCCCCTGATCCTACCGGATGGGCGCAACCCGCGGACTTAAGGCTTTGTCAAGGTTGGTTCCGGTTGGTCTAAGAAAAACGATCCTCGACCTGTACGGGACGCAGGGAGCCGCCTGGTTGGAGCGGTTACCGGGCCTGTTGGAGCAATGTGAGAAGCGCTGGTCGCTGAAACTCGAACCACCATTTCAAGATCTCACTTATAACTATGTTGCGCCTGCAAGGGGCCCAGGTGGCGCCAGGTGGGTAATCAAAGCCGGGTATCCAAGTCCGGAGCTATCGGCAGAGGTGGACGCGCTGCGGCGATTCGATGGTCAGGGGGCAGTTCAATTGATCGAGGCGGATATTGACCAGGGCCTCTTTCTGTTGGAGGAGCTCATTCCCGGGACGCCACTTGTTGAACTGGCAGAGGATAGAAAAGCTACCTCAATTGCAGCCGAGCTGATGCGCCAAATTTGGCGGCCCGTACCTGACAAGCATAAATTTCGTACGCTAGCGGATTGGTTTAATGGGTTGGTAAGGTTACGTTCGCATTTCCATGGCGGTTTTGGTCCTTTCCCTAAAGAGCTGGTCGAGAGGGCAGAAGTCCTGTCCAGCGAGCTCCTGGCATCCATGCAACCGGTTATGCTCCTGCATGGTGACCTGCACCATACCAATATCCTGGCAGCCCAACGCCAACCCTGGTTGGCGATCGATCCGAAAGGCGTGTTGGGAGAGCCTGCTTATGAAATCAGTGCATTCATGTACAACCCCATTCCACAGCTACTGCATTCCCCCAACCCACGAGCTATCCTACAGCGCCGAGCCAACCAGTTTACGAATGAGTTGATGTTAGATCGTTACCGGTTGTGCGGATGGGCCTTTGCGCAAGCTGTCCTGAGTGCCTGGTGGGCTTATGAAGACCACGGGCGCGGGTGGGAGTATTTCATCGCCTGCGCCGAAGTACTCAAACATATAGCCTGAATCTATCTACGCAGGAATATTCTAGGATTTGAACAAAACCGCCGCCCCACTCTCTCAGGGCGGCGGTTCTGATTATCTAAAAGTAGGGGCAAACACAGACGATTTTAGAAGAGTCCCAGGACGCGCTCGCTTTCCAGGTCCAGGTCCACGTCGTAGAAAACGGGCCGGGTCGGTAAGCCGGGCATGGTGCGCATTGTACCCAGAAGCGGATACAGGAAACCAGCGCCAACCGAAGCACGGATATCCCGGATAGGAACATTGTATCCCTTCGGTACGCCCTTGAGGCTCGGATCATGGCTCAGGCTCAGGTGTGTCTTAGCCATATTGAGCGGCAGATTAGCGAAACCGAGACGTGTATACAGCTCGATCTTGGCCTCAGCCTCGGGCAGGTATTCGACTCCATCAGCCCCATAGATCTCCTTGCAGATGATCTCGATCTTTTCCTTGATAGAGGATTCCAGAGGATATAGGAATTTGAAGTTACTGGGTTTTTCCGCCGCGGCTATGACGGCCTCGGCCAGCTTGACGGCGCCATCGCCGCCATTCGTCCAATGGGTGCTGACCACGGCATCTTCAGCGCCAGCTTCGATGGCTGCTTCACGTACCAGCTCGACCTCAGCCTGTGTGTCATCCTTGAAGGAGTTGACTGCTACAACCACCGGCACGCCGTAGCGCAGGGCATTTTTGATATGATGCTTCATGTTGCCCAAACCGGCCTGCAACAGTTCCAGGTTCTCTTCCGTATATTCTGGAGCCAGCGGCTTGCCGGCTACGACCTTGGGGCCGCCGCCGTGCATCTTCAGGGCGCGTACGGTAGCAACCAGGACGACAACATTGGGAACCAGGCCTGAGTAGCGGCACTTGACACCAAAGAATTTCTCCATGCCGATATCCGCGCCGAAACCAGACTCGGTCACTACGTAATCAGCTAACTTGAGTGCGATCTTATCGGCAATGATGGAGCTTTGCCCATGAGCGATATTCGCAAAAGGCCCGGCGTGAACGAAGACCGGCGTGCCTTCCAGGGTCTGCATCAGGGTGGGCTTGATGGCATCTTTCATCAGAACGGTCATCGCGCCAGCCACACCCAGGTCTTCAGCGGTCACAGCCTGACCTGCTTTATTGGTGCCAATGACGATGCGACCCATGCGCTCACGCATATCTGCCAGGTCGGTGGTAAGCGCCAGGATGGCCATGATCTCGCTGGCGACGGTGATATCGAAGCCAGTCTTGCGAGTCATTCCTTTTTCTTCTGGTCCCTGGCCGATAGTGATCTCGCGCAGGAAGCGGTCATTGGTATCTACCACTCGGCGCCAGGTGATGGAATCTGGATCGATATCCAGGCGGGCGAAACGTGAGCGTTCTTCTTCCGTTAGCTCGTTTGGATCGGTCTTATGGATACCTAGCTTCTCTAACCTTCGCAGCATGGAGGGTGAAAAACTGCGCTTGCCTTGCTTATCAGGCGGGCAAAGAGCGTTGAACAGCTTTTCGTCCGATTGGCTGGCTTCATGGAACATGCGGGCGTCGATAGCCGCTGCCAGGAGGTTATTGGCTGCGGTGATGGCATGGATATCGCCGGTCAGGTGCAGGTTGAAGTCTTCCATCGGGATGACCTGGCTGTAGCCGCCGCCGGCCGCCCCGCCTTTGATCCCGAAGGTCGGGCCCTGGCTGGGTTGGCGAATGCACGTAAATACACGCTTACCAAGGCAGGCACCCAAAGCCTGGCTGAGGCCTACCATGGTGGTGCTTTTGCCCTCACCCAGTGGAGTGGGCGTAATTGCGGTCACATCGATGTACTTCCCATCCGGGACATCTTTAAGCCGGTCGAGAACACTCAAGCGTACTTTGGCTTTATATTCACCGTGGTACTCAAGCTCCTCCGGTAGCAAACCAACTTCCTCTGCCACAATATTGATCTTCTTGAGATCGACTGATTGGGCGATATCGATATCTGAGGGTACGGGGGATTTCCGGTCTACCTTGGTTGGTGTAAAGCGGCGGAGGCCAGGAAAATCTCGAATAGCGGTCATAGTTTTTAGTCCCTTTCCTTTAGCTAGAATTAAAGTACAGATGGCCGACAATACCCATTGTTACAAATTACACTACGGTGTGCAAGGGACTCATGTCCTGACTCTGAATGTCGAGTGTCACTTTTTCATCAATAAGACTTTTAACCAGGTAAAGCTCACCGCGCTCAAAACCACGCTTGATATAGTAACAGCGTGTTCCTACTGCCGCGATGACTGCCAATCTTTGGAAACCTTTTTGATGCGTTATCTGGCTGGCATATTCGATCAAGCGGGTTCCATAACCAGAATGCTGCGCCGCGCCATAGCTGGATTGGCCGACCTCCAGGGACTGCCCGTACACATGGACTTCTCGAATGATACCAGCGCCTTCCAGATCGGCCAATCCAGTATCAGGCGAGCCTTGAAGAGGAATAGCCAGGCGTAGAAAACCGGCCAATTGATCTTCTCCTGTCACCAGGGAGAGGAAATGCTCCTCCATGCCTCCAGCCGGGTAGACCAGGTGCTCTAAGTGAAGCTCTTCTTGTTCCACTTTACGAACTCTGATCTCACGGCAGCGAATACATTGGCAACGCTTCCCACGGCGCTCCAGCTCAGCCTGTACGTCCTGGCGCAAGCTGGTGCGCTTGTTTCCTTCGACAACGTGGGTGGAGGGGATGTCACGGATCACCCGGTTTACCCGGCAATAGCGCGGGATGGAGGGCTTGATATCCGCGATCAGCTCTACCAGCTCTTCAGTTGTATAGGGCCTGTACTCTCCGCGCAGCCAGTAATCGTAAAGCTCTGCATTTTCCAGGAGTTGGTTGGGATAGATCTTGATCTCGTCGGGGCACAAATCGCTCCACAACCTCTCAAAGTCTTCCCGGTCGGAGGCAGGCGTTGCACCGAGCAGGTTCGGCATCCAATGTAGAACGATCTTGAAGCCGCTTGCCCGCAGCAAGGCAACTGCTCGCTGGGTTTCCTGCACCGTGTGCCCGCGCTTATTCAATTCCAGGATCCTGTCATCCATGGACTGCACGCCCATCTGAACCTTTGTCACCCCCAGGCGACGTAAGCGTTCAATTTCACGCCGGTTGACATGGTCCGGTCGGGTCTCAATGACCAGACCGACATTCCGATGGATGG
>CAZAQS010000039.1:7582-25936 GCA_964486825.1 uncultured Anaerolineaceae bacterium
GCGTTCTCATTGGCGGAATGGGCTTCTTCCAAAGTAGCTACTTCGAATCCATTCATGGCATCGAAACAGCGCCTGACGAACCATTCCTGGTAATCGTTGCGGTAGGAGCTCCAGGTGCCCCCTAATATCAAAAGCTCGATTTTATCAGTAGGGTGACCGACGGCTTCTAAAGCCTGGATACGTGCGCTGGTCTGGTCGAAAGGGTCAAAATCGTGGTCCAGGGCGCGCCGAGCCCCGGGTTCATCTGGCAAATAGCTTTTCGGCATGCGCACATCGGTCGGGCAAAATATGCATTTCCCCGGGCATGGGTAGGGCTTGGTTAGGACCGTGACCGTGGTCACTCCAGAAAGCGTGCGCATTGGTTTCATGCGGATCCGCTCCAGCAACACCCGGTCTTCAGGCCATTCTCCACTTTCAGTGAGGGAGCGGTAGGCAGCAACCAGGACATGTTTGCCCAGGTAGCCGCCCTTTGCAAGCGGGTACCGCCGGAGGGCATCGAAAACCGGCACGCCCTTCTGCACATCTTCCAATACCTGCCTTGCTAATTCAAGCATTTCAGGGGTATAGCGCCTGGCTTGCCACCAGGCTTCTCTACGAGTGTCCAAAAATTCGCTCTTTCTAATCTATAATAAACCTTGTGAACGCCAATACCGTTAGTAGACTAATCCAACTCAACGATCAATTTTACCAGACCTTTGCACTCCAATTTTCGCTTACTCGCCAACGCTTGCAGCCAGGAGTGCACAAAATCCTGAAGGAGGGTTTCCCATCGGACCCACTGACCTTGTTGGAAGCATCAAACATCCTGGAGCTGGGTTGCGGGAATGGGGAGCTTGCCAGGACTCTGGCTCAGCAGGGCTTTGAAGGGCGGTATACAGGCCTGGACTTCAATGCAAAACTGCTGGAACAAGCTCGCCAGAGCTTACCAGATACCTTCCAGGGCGGTTTTTACCAGGTCAACCTGGCTTCGCCTGATTGGGAGCGTAACCTCGCTCATTGCCCGTATGACCTGGTAGTGGCATTTGCAGTGCTACACCACCTTCCCGGCGAGGAGCTGCGCCGGCAGGTGCTGGAAAAGGTACACGGTCTCCTCACTGCGCAAGGCCGATTCATCCATTCCGAATGGCAATTCTTAAATAGTCCCCGCTTGCGTAAGCGGATCCAACCCTGGGAACCAGCCGGTCTTAGCGTCGCTGATGTCGATCAGGGTGATTACCTGATCGATTGGCGAGAGGGAGGCTATGGATTACGATATGCACACCAGTTTTCCGAGCAGGAGCTGGAAGCGCTTGCTTCCGCCACAGGCTTTCAGGTCTTAGAGACTTTCTATTCCGATGGAGAAGGGGGAAAATTGGGTTTGTACCAGTTGTGGAAGCCAACCAAGCAAGTTGATGACGCCTGAAAATGGTGGTCAAATCGAATAAGAAGTTATAATTAACCGAACAGGGATGCGCCGGTTGGATTCGCCGAGCCACGACTGTCAACTTCTTCAAGAAAATTCAACGGTTCAATCGCGATTAGATCAATTATGCGCATCCTCATCATTTCTGATATCCACGCCAATTTAACTGCATTAGAGGCGGTCCTGGCTCACGCGGGGGAAGTAGACGCAGTCTGGTGTCTTGGCGACCTGGTAGGCTATGGACCCGATCCAAATGAATGTATCGCTACGATACGCCAGCTTCCTAACCTGGTATGCTTGTTGGGTAACCATGATGCAGCCGCATTGGATCAAATTGACGCGGACAACTTCAACTCAGACGCCCGCCTGGCTTTATACTGGACCCGGCGTGCGTTGTCGAAGGAGAGCCAGCAGTTCCTGTTCGGCTTACCGGAGAAGTCCATCATCGATTGTGTCACCCTCGCTCACGGTAGCCCTCGCCAGCCAGTATGGGAATACCTCCTGGATACCCGCCTGGCTACCATCAATTTCGACAAATTCGATACACCCTATTGTTTTGTAGGTCATACCCACCTGCCCGTGCTATTCTATCTTCCGGACGAAAGCATGGACGCGCACCTGATCGTGCCAGAGCCGTTCATGCAGCTAACCATGGCGCCCAGGGCCATCCTCAATCCCGGCTCGGTTGGACAGCCGCGTGACCGTGATCCACGGGCCGCCTACGCCATCTACGTGGACGACCAAAACCTGTGGGAGTTCCACCGTGCAGAATATGATATAGCTTCCGTTCAATCTCGCATGGAGAAAGCCAACCTTCCCAGTCGCCATATTCAACGCCTGGCATCCGGTTGGTAGATCCAGGAACCAAACCGAAGGGAGCACCGTCTTTAGTACAAGACCGGCCTCCCTTCTTTTTATGGATTTCTATCCAGGACCGGTAAAGATCGAGAATTGCGGAGGAGAAAACTCATGTACAAACGAGCATTGATCTACCTGACCCTGGCTGCCTTCCTGTTGGTTTCTTGTGCAGCTGCTAGCCCAGCCTCTCAATCGGACGGCATATATTATGGAGAACCTGCTCCTGCCGCTCCTCCGATGGAAGCGCCCCAGGCAGAAGCTGATGGCAGTTACCGCGCCGGTAACGCCTTTACCAGCAGCGCGACAGACGTGCAGCGGATTGTTATCAAGAATGCTGATATGTCGATCATCGTGGAGGATCCAACGGAATCCCTGGATAGGATATCTCGCATGGCTGAGGAAATGGAGGGGTTTGTCGTCAGCGCACGCGCTTACCAGCAGATACTTGCAGACGGGCAAGAGGTCGTGCGAGCTTCCGTCACGATCCGGGTGCCTGCCGAACGGTTGAATGAAGCACTGCAGCGCATCCGCTTGGAAAGCTCCAAGCCCATCGTACATGAGAACCTCGACAGCCAGGATGTAACGCGCGAATACACAGACCTGCAATCCCGCCTGCGTAACCTGGAAGCAGCCGAAGCCCAACTCCAGGAAATTATGGGATCAGCCAACCGCACCGAAGATGTGCTCAATGTATATAACCAGCTTACCCAGGTAAGGGAGCAGATCGAGGTTACCAAAGGCCAGATCCAATATTACGAGCAATCCGCTGCCCTATCATCGATCAGCGTCGAGCTGGTACCCGATGCTTCCGTACAGCCGCTTACGATTGCCGGATGGGAGCCGGGTGGTATTGCGAAGGAAGCTTTGCAGGCCCTGATCACCGGACTGAAGGGCGTTGCGAAAGTCGCCATTTGGGCTGTACTGTGGGCTCTGCCAATGTTGGTAGTGGTTTTCGGGCCGTTGGTCGTGATTGTTTTAGCGGTGAGACGCTACTGGAGACGAAACAGGTCGAAAGCTGCCCCTCCGGCCCAACCGGCCTGAGAAAGCGGGACGATTACGTTCAAAAACCCCAGGTTCAATTCAACATGAATTGAACCTGGGGTCTTTTCTCAATAGCCTGGCTGAGTTCTCATCGATGGCTTCCCACCGCACGCGATCATCGGTGACAAATGGGGATGGATAGCATAGGCCAGTAGGCCATGCCAACAACCAAACCCCTCTCTGCGAAGACTACGCCAGGACAGGTATAATTGGTGGGGCATGAAAGAATTTGCACAAAACGCTTCCACCATGATCGACTTGCGCTTGACCCACTCTCAGTTAGCTGCCTTTGAGAAGTATGAGAACCTCCTGCTGGAGTGGAATAGGCGCTTTAACCTGACTGCCATCCGCAATCCTAAAGAAATACGAGTGAAGCATTTCCTCGACTCCCTAACCTGCCTGTTGGCCATGCGCGAGACCTCCATGGAGCGGGTAGTTGATGTCGGTACGGGGGCTGGCTTCCCGGGCATTCCGCTAAAGATCGCTTGCCCAAAGATACGCTTGACATTGGTTGAATCGGTGGGAAAGAAAGCTGCATTTTGCCAGCAACTGATCGACACCCTGCAGCTAGAGGGGGTCCGGGTGCTACAAGACCGCGCAGAGATCTTAGGCCAATCCAGCGAGCACCGCGAGCGCTACGATTGGGCCGTGGGGCGGGCAGTAGCCAAAATGCCCGTCCTGGCAGAATACCTCCTGCCGCTGGTTAAAGTTGGAGGTCGTATGCTGGCTATGAAAGGGGAAAGTGGTCCTGCTGAAGCTCACTCAGCAGAAAAGAGCATACAGGTATTGGGCGGTCACCTGCACCAGCTTATTCCGGTAGCATTACCTGGAGTTGCCGAAGACCGATACCTGGTAGTAGTGGACAAGATCGCAGGCACACCCAATAGCTACCCGCGCCGGGTGGGCGTCCCCGCTAAGCAACCCATACATTAATATCAAGCTTGAGCTGGCAGCAAGCTTATCCTGTCGCCTGTTCGAAGCAAACCCGGCGCCAAAACCCTGGCATATACCCGCGACCAACCCGGATTGATTTTTTGTAAGACTCGATCCATATCTCCCCCCTGGAAATAGGGGGCGATATGGTTGCAGGGGGTTGTGTAACTGGTGATCTCTATCAAAACCTCACGACCCAGGCGTAGCTGCCTGCCCGGGAGGAGCAACTCCCAATCCAGGCCGGTCAGGGTAAGATTTTCCCCTATTGCTCCGGGAAAAATTGGATGGCCTTCCTGCTGCAAAGCCAGGATGCTCTCCAGGGAATAGAGACACAAGGCCCGTTCAGGACCGCCATGGACTTTAGCGTGGCGTTGCAGATCCCCGACCAGCCCGAGTTCCGCCAACTCCGCCTCCTGAATGGCTCTTTTCGGGACGCCCCCGTTTGAAATACTGATTTGAAAAATCTGCGCATGTGGCGAATCAGCTTGCATACCTCATCTCCTCCACTCTCCCGTCCCGGACCTGCCAGAGTACAGCCTGGCGGATAAATTCAGGCTCGAAAAGATCCAGGTCAGTTGTCGTCATCAAGCTTTGCTCGCACTCGCTGAGGCGCGCGAGCAAGTCCTTTCGGCGCTGGCCATCCAGCTCAGCCAGTACCTCATCCAACAGGAGCACTGGCCACTGGCCGGTTTTATCCTTCATCCAGGCCACCTCGGCCATTTTCAAAGACAGGATCGCCGTCCGAACCTGTCCGCGCGAGCCATAATGCCCAAGATCGATCCCATTGCTTAATAATCGAAGCTCGTCACGATGTGGACCGGAAATAGTCACTCCCCGAGCGATTTCTTCATCGCGAAGTTGGACCAACCTCTCCAAAAAGCCCTCCCGGATATCCGAGGGCGAGAATTTGGTCCGGTCGATTGGAGCATCGAAGGGCAGCGTAAACTGTCCGGGTGGAGGAGCCAGTGGGTCGTAGGCGGGCTGGTAGTCAAAACGCAACACTTCCCTGCCACGCGTCAATTCAGCGTGGGTCCGGGCAGCCAGGCGTTCCAGCTCTTGTACGGCGCGGATGCGGGCATGCACGATCTGTGCGCCAAATGCAACCAACTGCTCATCCCAATAGTCCAACTGGTCCGGGTTACCGCCGCGCTCGCTTAGCTGCTTTAATAGTGCGTTTCGCTGCGATAAAGACCGGTTATAGCCAGACAGGGCAGCAGAATAATGGGGGATCACTTGAGCCAGGGCCAGGTTCAAGTAACGGCGACGTTCTTCTGGGGCGCCTTCAATCACTGCCAGCATTTGAGGCAAAAAGAGGACAGCGTTGAAAATGCCCACAACTTCACCGGCTTTTTGCTTTACCCCGTCCAGCAAGATCTCTTTCCGCATGCGCAGGCCTCCGCCGTTGAGTTCTTGAATGAGACGTACTTCCAGGCGGTGGTTGGCCCCTTCTCGTTCGAAACCGGCCAGGATGCGGGCCACTGCCAACGGCTCCCGGATGGCTAGAAAGTTTATCAGTTGGCGCTCGTTACTGGCGTGGAAGGATGCGAAAGTAGCCAGGAAATAGACTGCTTCTAACAAACTGGTCTTCCCTTGAGCGTTATCGCCAACCAACAAGACAGGTCCGTATGGCACTTCCAGGTCCAGGCGGGTAAAATTGCGGAAGTTGGTCAAGGAGAGGTGAGTAAGGCGCACGTATTTCTGCCCAAGGAAATGCCACGGGGAATTAATACCCGTGGCAAAAATTTGTTTTCCAAACAGTTAAATTTTTTGCCCTTCACTCGACTGGCGCTACCTGGGCAGCGTCCTCTTCTACTTTCCATACTTCGTCTGTCCGGTCGACAAACAAGATCCCATCCAGGTGATCGATCTCGTGCTGGAAAATACGCGCCAGCCATCCCCTGGCTTTGATCTTCAACGGTTGGCCGCGTCGATTCAGTCCCCGGACAGTGACGGATTCAAATCGTTCAACGTTGCCAACCAGTTGAGGGATCGATAGGCAGCCTTCGACCCCGCTCACGGTCTCATTGTCGGTTCTGACGATCTCCGGGTTAAGGACTACGTATAGTTTCCTCGGAGCCTCTTCATCCTCATCGTCGCCAAACTCGACAACGATCAGGCGAGAAGAAACCCCAATTTGAGGAGCTGCCAGCCCAACGCCAGGGGCTTCTCGCATGGTCTCTACCATGTCATCGATTAAATTTTGCAGTTCTGGCCCAAATTCGGTGATCTTGCGAGCTTTTTTTCGCAAAACCGGATCGGGGAGCGTAATGATCTTTCTAATTCCCATGGAAAATATTTTACCCTGAATTTTGATCGAAATTAGATAAATTTTCGTCCCTGCGCCACTGCTCGACCTGGCGATGGTAAGCAGCCATCCAGTCTGCAATTCGTTCCCGTTCGCGCGCATTTTCTTGTTGCTTCAGAACCATTTTCCGATAGCCAATTCGCTCGAAGATCTCTTGCCTTACACCGGCGGGATTATAGACGCCTCGGAAAATGAAGCTTGCCGTACCAACCATGGCGATGACGTTTCCATAATTCAACAGCACACCCAAAATACCGATCCGCTGGTGTTCCAGGCTGAGGATATTTTCCAGAGGAGCTGTCTTTTTGTCCTCCCGGCCGAGAGGAGTGCGGTAGATATCCATGATCTGGTCGGGCGTCAGGATATAGATATCATTGATCCAATCCACATACTCGTAGAACCACCATACAGCAAGCACAAGAACGATGAACAGGCCTAAACCGAACACCAGGGGAGCAGAAAAAGTAGCGAACAGGGTCGGGAAGGACAGGGCCAGCACCACCAAAAGAGCGATCATTGCCAGGGATGGCTTCCATATCCGCTTTGCAAGCAGGATCCAATGTTTGCGGTAGATCACGGCTCCTTCCTCTTCAATACGCACTTTGAACATATTGGTCGTCAGCATGCGCCAGGTATTCGTTTGGTAGGCCAGGCGTACGCTATCTGGGGTGCGTGGCTGGGGCGGTCCCGGGACTGGTGGCTGGGGAGGCCTCTCTCCGCCCAGCCCAAGACGTTGTCTTATGGTGGATTCCAGGGCCTCCGTTTCCACCCTTTGAACGACTTCCCTTTGGCGGCGAAGCTGTTCCTCTATCAAGCCAGCTAATTGCTCAGCCATGCCGACATCGCGCATGACGATCTGACCGGTGAAGGTCCGAACGACCACATCCCCGTATCCTAAAATCCGGCCCAACTGTGAGCGATGCACGCCTACGGTAAGCACAGTAGAATGGGGAGCTTCCTGGCGATTCTCATACAACCCGATGATCCTTTCCAGCCAGATGGCGCGCTGGTCGGTGACAAGATAATAATCGTTTGCCCAATCGATCCAAACCCAAACCGCCCACAGTACCGTCCCGATGAAGAACAGGATCCCCCCCCATTCCACCAACAATCGCATCGTACTGGCCTCTATTCCAAAGGAGAAGAAGAACATTGCCAGGGCGACCCAGGCTGACAGCGTCGGCCCGATCAAAGCTACCAGCAGGTACGTCCAGTGCTTACGCAAGATCAGGTAAATATGCTCTCCCTTGCTCAACCAGATAAATCGCCTGGCGTGAACCAGGCGCCGACTGGCGATAGAGGCCAGCAAGAACTTGCGGATATCTGGATGGTCATCCAGAAGCCGGTTGAAGGTCTGGCGATCCAAGCGCAAAAGGACCGTATCTTCAAGGGCAATCGCAGCTATGTTATACTCACGCGTTCCCAGCAAGACGAATTCGCCGAAATGGTCGCCTTTGATGAGGGTCTCCACATCAATTTCACGCTTATTCTGCTTGCGGCTGAGTTCTACTGAACCCGAGAAAATGATGTAAAAATCATCGTTTTGGCCTGACCGGATGAGGAGACGCTCTTCGGCTGCCAGGTAGGACAACTCCAGATCCTCCGCCAACAACTCAATCTGGTGGCTTGAGACGCCGCGAAAAACGCCCATCCCGGCTAATAAGGAAATGACATTGGCTTGATCCTTATCCATAGCTTGATTCTAGCATGGTTTTGAAAGCATATGCGCCAGGGGAAACAGGTCTTTAGCCTTGAGAAGCCTTGTGGATTGGTGATAGAATTGTCCAAACCTCAACGAAGTGCAGGAGAATAGCATGCCCATTCATTTTGGTACAGATGGTTGGCGAGCGGTCATTTCTGACACCTTTACCTTTAACAACTTAAGGATGGTGGCGCAGGCCATTGCTGATGCAGCCAATACGGCCTCTTGGAATAACGGTACGCCTCTAAGTTCTTCAGTAGATCCCAAGAAGATGGTGGTCGGGTTTGATACACGATTCCTTTCTGACCGGTATGCGGTTGATGTGGCCCGCGTACTGGCTGGCAATGGATATACGGTTTACCTGTCCCAAGGGGATGCTCCCACACCCGCCATCTCTTCCGCGATCCGTAGCCTGGGCGCCAACGGCGGCGTGATGATCACCGCTTCCCATAATGCCCCGCGTTATAACGGAGTAAAGTTGAAAGCCTCCTACGGAGGATCAGCATTGCAAGAACAATGCCGGCGGGTGGAGGTCTACCTAAACGACAACGAGCAGCGCGCTCGCGGGCCAAACCTGATGGACTACGAGCAGGCTCGCAGCCAGGGATTGATCCAACGCTTTAACCCACTGCCTTCCTACTACGAACAGCTGCGCAAGCTGATCAGTTTCGATGCCATCGCGGAAAACCCCCAACGCCTGGTTGTCGACTCGATGTATGGGTCCGGGCGTGGGGTGATCAAAGGCATCTTGCAAGGAACCGGCTGCGAGGTCCAGGAGATTCGCGGGGAGATGAACCCTGGTTTTGGCGGCGTACACCCCGAGCCTATCAGCCGTTACCTTGGGGCGCTGGCAGGGGCTATCAGCACGGATATGGGCCATTTCGGCCTGGCAACCGATGGAGACGCCGACCGGATCGGTGCGATGGACGAACGCTCTAATTTTGTAGACCCCCACAGAATTATGTCCCTGGCCTTACAATATCTGGTCGAAAAACGGGGCTGGCGCGGCCCGGTGGTGCGGACGGTCTCAACTACCCGTATGATAGACCGCCTGGCTGAGCGCTACGAACTGCCCGTATATGAAACGCCCGTGGGCTTCAACCATATCGCGGATCATATGTTGAAAGGTGATGTGTTGATTGGCGGCGAGGAATCTGGCGGAATCTCCTTTAAAGGCCATATTCCGGAGGGAGATGGGATCCTGATGGGCCTGCTCCTGGTAGAGATTGTAGCCGAATCAGGCGGGTCTCTTAACGAGCTGGTAGAAGCGCTGATCAAGGATGTGGGCCCGGCCTTCTACAAGCGGAACGATCTTCGCTTGAGCCACCCGGTCGCCAAGGACAAGATGACCAACTACCTGGTGAATGAGGCTCCCGCGATGATCGGCGGAGAGACGGTTAAAGAGGTATGTACGACAGACGGGGTGAAATACCTGTTGGAAGATGGTTCCTGGCTCTTGATCCGCCCTTCAGGAACCGAACCGGTCTTGCGTGTCTATGCAGAAGGTCGCAGTAATGAGATCCTGGAAGCGTTGTTGGATTATGGGAAAATAGTCGCACTGGGCGTAACCTGATAGCTTGTTAAATTCAGGCAGGTGATAAGGGAGTGCCACTCACCCCTCATCACCTGCTTTTTGTTTACCTGGCTGTTCTCAACCGCCTGCTCAAGAAAATAACGCCTACCAACATCACCGCCATGGCCAGCAATCCCGGCGCTCCCACATCATCTGCAAAACCGGTCGTGGGCAGTTGTGTGGGCGTGGGTACGGCCGTCAGCGTGGTTTGTGCTTCTGCAGCCTGGGTCAGCAGAGCAGCTACAGTCGCCGTGCGCGGATCTGTGGTCGGTACAGGGGTATTGGTCACCTGCTGCGCGACTACCAGGGTGTTGGTAGGGGCAGGGGTTTCAGTAGCGGTGGGAGGCAATGTCGGAGAGGCAGTCGCGGTCCATTGCAGCGCTATAGCGGTCATGGACACCCCATGCGCCACGCTGGTATTCTGCAAATTGATCTCGGCTGCCTGGGTCTGGCGGTTGGCCCCACCTGTGATCATCGGGCGCGCCAAAGCGAAGGCGACAATACAGAGCAACGAAAGCAGCATGATACCGCCCAGAATACCGGCAACAATCAGGAAGGGGCGATTGCTCGATTCTTCCGGCGGCGGCCCTGCTTCTTCCGTCCCTGGTTCGAACTCGGTATCCATGTTTTCAAAAGTCATAGCATGCTCTCCTGTTTGGTATTCCTTATGGATCCGTGGAATTACAGGGGGTTTCACCCCGCCAATTCCTATGAGCCATACTTATGCCAAAACCTCCAAATTTGCCAGTGGAAAAAGCTTGGTTTCGCCACTCTCTAAACGCACATCTGCAGCCTGGGACCTGACGCCACTCGATAAGACGGACAAACCCGGTCGCAGGGCGACTAAGGTTCCGGTCTGGGCTTTATGGGGACTGGACACGATCCGGACTTGCTGTCCGGCGGAGAAGACACCCGTCTCCACGGGAAGGGACAATTCCCCCGAAGCAGGCAGCGGGATAACGATTTCAGGACGGGTGTTCGAAAAACGATCCTTGCCTTCTGCATTGATAGCAACTTCGCGCCTCTCGTTGGTTGAGAGCAGCTTGAAGGCTGTCGCGTTCATCGGGATTTTCCCAAAGCCCTCCAGGACGACAATGGGCACGTTCACCCTGGATGCCAGTGGGACGAGTGCAGAATCCATGCTGGAGAGGATCAGTCCCCGCAGGGGAATCTCAACCGCCAAATCGATGATATCCGCACTGCCACAATAACCGCCCAAGATAACCGCTCCTCGGTGGCTGACATCTAACACGTCAGCCGAAAGGGTACCGCTGGGTTCTTCCACCATTACCGTCAACAGACCAAAGTCAATATTGCCGTTGCCCCACACACCCTGGATCAAAGCGCCGGTGGTCTCGATCTCTGCTCCCCGATCGGTGAACAGCTCGGTGACCAGGCCCGGGATGCCGGCCTTAAGCTCAAAAGGATGGCTCTCGACCTCGATCAGCACCTGCCCGCCGCCAGCTACGACGACCTTACCACTGCGGGGAGACCGGATCACTTTCCTACCGATTCCAACCGGCCCTGCGACCAGGTCGCCTTCACTTATTTCCTCGCCCGCCTGGAACTGGAGTGAGGCGTCGGCTTTACTGGCCGATATTCCCAGGCCGCGGGCGATATCCATGAGGATATGCTGGGGAGCCAGCCTGGCTTCTGCAATGGTATCCGTCGCGCCGACCTTTTGGCCCTTCCTTACGATCACCCGGCCTTGTACAGGCAGCAATCGCTCTCTTCGGATGGTCGTGATCGGTAAGAAATGGGTGATGGGGGATAACATAACGATATCCTCAAATTGTAGTTGCAAGAATAATGCCAGGTAGTGTGGTCACCCGCCCAGCGTCCAGATCCACTTTTTCAACAGCTCCCGGCGGCGGTCAGCTTCTTTCGGGAGCCGGAGTGGACGCCCGCGAGCATCGATGATGACACCCAAAGCCCCTCCCGCCACTCGAACGCTGCCGCCACGCCCCGGCCCGCCCATACCCACGTCGAAGCGGTTCAAGGGCTGGAGATGAAGGTTGGCGACTTTTCCTAGCGGCAGCGGGATCACTTCCAGAGTGCCATGTTTTATTTCTAAGGTGGTTTCGCTGCTGCCTTCCAGCTTGACCTTCACGCGTAAAGCCAGCGCTCCATACGGAGCCCTGCCATAGGGAGAGATGACCGTGCCGAGGTTTATGAATGTGCTCGATTCGAGCACCTGGACCGGCAGGATCGAGTTTACCTGTGCGGCTGCGCCCAAGGCCGGCATGATATTGTTCTGGTCCAACACCACGGTCGTGACTCCAGTGGGTTGCAGCCCATCCAACAAGGTCAGCATAGCCTGACCGCGTGAGGGAGCATTGGTGAGAATACTGCCGGTCGCGACAATCGGCTCGAACAATGGCAGAAGACCGTTACCTTCGCGCCGGACCCGGGCAGGCAAATATTCGAGCAAGCGCCTGGAGCCAATCTGCATTGCTCGACGAGCGATCGCCCCTTCTAGAGCCAGCACTTCGTGAGAACACGGCAGGGTATGGGGATACAGCGACTTGTTATAGATATAGTCCCGGATTTCATCGGGGCTATAGTCCAGCGGCAACCAGTCAGCAATTTCTTCCAGGGTTGAATGCTCTAAGATTCCTGTCACGTTGGCGCCCAGACCCAGGTCGGGGTATACTCCCAGGTGCAAGTCGCCCGTAAATCCGGCAGCCATAACGGTAGCTGAGGCGCCTACATCTACTCCAAGAACGCCTTTGGCTGAATCGTACACATGGCTGAGAAAACGAACCATCCGCCCGAAGGCAGTTGCAGTAGGCATCAGCTTCCCGCCTGCCCATTCGTCCAGCTCCTGGGCTCCATTGATGTCTCGAATTCGGATCGAGCGGTATACCTGGGCCAACTCCGGTTGAGCCGAGGAAAGCTGTTCGACATCCAGGGCCGGGCGAATATTTGGAGAGACAGACAGGCGCGTCAACGAACCGATCAATTTCTCGACTTCGCCTACCAGAGCCTGATTGCCCGCATACAGGACTTCGGGGCGCTGGCCTTCTGGAGACAGGTAACAGGCCAGGCCTAATGGCTCCAACAAAGATAGGACAGATTGAGAAGCGCCCTCCTCCGTACCCCCGGCTACGATCACCAGGTCTGGCCTCAATCGCATCAGTGTGTCGATGCGGGCCGCTTGCTGGCGCCTGTCGTTGAGGCTTAATGTATCAACCACCTGTGCGTAGGTGGTACTGGCCAGCCTGACTGCGCTTTCAGCGGAGATGTCCTCCAAAAGTCCGATGGCAACAACCTTCATAGGAGCGCCGGCAGACAGGCTCGCCACGCAGGTATCTACGCCAGCTCCGTTAGGTTTGCTCGGCAGGATGAGCTTCTCGTCCTGGCCTACCAGCTCGCGCCCTGTGATCTCCTGAAGCTGGTCAATTGAACGCCGGATCCCCTCTCCGATATCAAAAAAAGGGGCTCGAGCGGTGGAAGGAGCTGTGCCACAAGCCAGGAAGCGGTAACGACCATCGACGACGTCGAAGAGCATGGCCCGGGTGGTAACGGCGCCAACATCGATTGCGAGCAGAGAATCGGCATTAACCAGGGAGGTAGGCATAGTGGCTCAAATGGTAGAAAACAGAGGCGCTAAAAAGTCGATCAAGAAATTCATTCGCTCAATTAAGGCGGTGAGGGCAGCAGAATACACCCCCGCGAATAAGGATCCAAAGGTGATTGCGATAAAGACCATGCCCACCTGTCCCAGGTCCTGGACCCAGCGTGGCCTTTGAGCGGGCTGGTCCTTACGGGCGCGCATGCCGAAGTGGAAGAACATCAAAGTTGTAACGGTACCGATCAGGATGATCAAGCCACGCACGAAGTAAGCGCCCATCCCCAGGCCGGTAGCCGTGGCGGCCTCAAAATCAAAAAGGACACCGGAGGCATTGATCTGGGGGAAGAGCGTGCCCAGAACCGCTCCACCGACTGCAGTGGCGGCCCCCACACCTACAAGGTAGGCCAGGGTAGGGTTACCAAAGCGGGCCAGTCGCGGCGACACTTTTGTCACCAGCAGCCAAATCCCGACGATCAAAGGGGGCATCAAGACAATCGATCCCAGCGGGTCCTGGTATAAAGGTACGATCAACTGGAAAATGAGGACGTTATAAACGACCACAACGGCTGCAAAACCCACCGAAACGCCGATAAAGATATGCATGGTCAGGCGAAAGAGGGGGTTATCTCCAAAGAAATAGCTGAACACCAGGAGAGTTAATATGAAACCGACGATAGCCCCGATAAAGTCAGGATCCAGGCTGGCCAGGTTCATAGGATGCCCTCAACTTCTTTTTTCTTTGGTTGAGCCACTAGAGCCAGCACCAGGCTGACCAATCCACCAACCAGGATCAGGCCGACCGCAACGACCAGGCCGCTTCCGAAGGCGTCCCAGTATAAACGTGAAGGCCCGGATTTCCCCGAGATGCTCTCGAACGCCGCCCCACCTGCCAGCCCGCTGATCATCCCGCTGACCTGCCTGGGACTGGTCTCGTAATAAGGACGCACCATCGGCTCAGCTTGAGCGCTCAACACCATCAACAAAGGCTTGTCGGCAGAGCCGAGGCTGGGTTGGGCCTGTTCGATCCAGGAGCGGGCTGTATCCGGGTTATCGGTTAGCACCATGACGGCCGCGAAATCGGATACGGAGTTTACGCTGCTCAGGGGACCCGCCTCCCAAACCCTGGCCCCCTGCAGGTCAAAGGGCGTCACCGCTCTGGGTGATTGGGCAAAAGCCAGAAGCCCACCCGCTCCCCCCGGCACATAGCCCAGGTTGGTAAAACTGTTCCCTGCTTCAGGCAAGTGGTTGATCGTGAAACGCTCTGCCAGGAGAGGCCCGGTGGGGTTGGTAGAAACCATGGCCAGGTGAATGCCGCGGCCAGCAATTTCAGCCAGGACCGTTGCCGCGCCGGCATCGATCTCCCCTGAAAATCCGGGCTCATAATCAAAAGCCACCAGGACAGGAGCGCCAGAAGACAGCTCCCCCACCAGGCGTCCGAAATCATATACCTCGTTGGACACGCCAGCCGGATCGGGCATCGGAAAGATCTGTTGGTCCAGCCAAAGAGGCAGGATCACCGAAACCAGGACCACCAGGGCAATCAACAGGCGCAGGAAATACTGAGAGGAGATGGCTGAGCGGGCGATCACCGGCTTTGGCTGGCCTTCTTCAGCCAGCAGGTTCTCCAACAAAGTAATATGTGATTGCTGGTGATCGGAGATCTGGAGTTTCACCAGCGAGGATTGCGGCTTGCGAATATGGATGAATTCAGGCTCGGCTGCCAGTACCCCTGTCAGCCCGGCCAGCGGGCCGACTTGCTCGACCGCGCCTGACTGGTCAGGACCGGCTGGAGCGCTGAGAGCGGCCGATTCTACCGGGCGCATGGCCTGTAACCAGCTAGGTAGCTGGGCCTCGGCCAGGTCAGGCTCCAGATCATCTTCGAGCGTGGTGGGGGCTTCCGCCTGCTCTTCCTGCGAGGAAATCTGTGACAGCCAATCTGGAATAGCAGAAAAGTCACCTTCTGGTGCAGTCGCTTCGGCGCGCTCAGTTTCTTCTTCCTCAGCCTGCTCCTCATCCTCCAGGATCAATGCCGGCGACTCAGCGTCTGTGGGCCGGTATGTCCCGCTATCATCCAGCCTGGTTAGCCAGTTAGGCAGGCCGCTCTCTTCGCTGGAGGCGGGAAGCTCTTCTGCCTCGCTCTCCACCGGCTCGGGCAGTCCGGACTGGTTTATCCCGGAAAGCCATTCGGGCAGGTCCTGCCCGGGTGCTTGTGCTGGGCTCCCCTCCCCGAGCCATTCCGGCAATTCTTCACCTTCCTGCTGGGGGGGCTCTTCCTGTACCGGCTCGCTCTCCTTCAACCAATCGGGCACCGTTCCCCCGCTGTCAGGTTTTTCCTCAACAGGTGCTTGCTCGAGCTCCAGCGGTCCCGCCTCTACCATCCATTCCGGCAGGTCTTTCGAATCGATGGCGAAATCATCCCCGCCTTCCTCGACGCCAACATCAGAAAGCCAATCCGGCACCTCAGCCTGGACATTCGGCTGTGTGCCTTCTGCTTCTGGCTCTCCCTCCCATGTTTCGGCCGGAGCCTGGTCTGCTTCAGGCTCCTTCTCCTGTTGAGCGCGGATCATTTCCAGCCAATGAGGTCGTTCTTCCGGTGAGGTTTCAGCCAGGTCCTGCGCCTCACCTGGCGACTCTTCAGGCTCTTCGAAGCCCAGGCTGCTGGTTTGAAACTCAGCCAACCAATCCGATGACCCTTCTTCGCCAAGCAGCTCGTCCATGCTCAAAAAGGCTGAAGGGCTGTCTGCCCCGGCCGCTGCCTCCCCTGCCTGCCCTGGCTCTTCTCCAGCCAGCCGGGAGAGCCAATCTTGATCCTGCTCTGCCTCACCTTCTTCAGAATCAGTAAACGCGCTTGACAGGCGAGCATCCTCTTCAAGTGACCAATCGGAGGCCACCTCATCCTCCTGGCTTTCACCCGGTTCAAGCCCAGTCCCTGCATCTGCATCATCCTGTTCCCGCAGGCCATCCAGCCAACTTGGAATTGAGCCTTCTTCTGGAGGGGAAGCTCCTGGCTCGTTTGATTCGTTATCTTCCATGGGCGGGGGAGCTATTAATGGCTCCAGGCGAGCCTGGCAGAACTGGCAAATTACGGTATCCGGCGGGTTGGATTTCCCGCACATGGGGCAGCGAATGGAGTCCATAGAGGTCAGCCTCCATAGGGGCGGTCCGCGCCCATCAGGATGCGGATGCCTGTAGCAATTGCGCCCAATGCTATTCCCAAAAGCAAGCCACGCGCGCCCGCCACAGCAGGGATTTGGACAATGATATTCCTGATCGAAGTCAACACCGGCACCTCACCAACAATCAATAGGGGAGCAGTTCCCAATAAAACAACCAGCGCGGTCAGCAAGAATATTACCGACATCGCATTCAGCCGGCGGCGCAAGAGGCGCACACCAGCATAGATCAGCACGATCGTCAGCAAGGCCAACAGGCTGCTTTCTACCGGCAACTGGATGTTCGAAAATATCCAACCTGCAACAGCACTGGTAGGATCGTAGTAACCAGCCAGCGCCAGGGTCAGCACGAGTGAAAGGATCAAGATTACACTGTAGAAGCTTCCAGTTTCACCGGTCTTGGCCTTGTTCCAGTGCACCTGGAATAGGTTGATCACTCCCGCCAGGAGGGCAAAACCTGCCAGGATAACCGCCCACTGCAGTAAGATCGTCCGCAACGTAAGCAGCGGTTCGACGGGGATGAAGTATCCCAACAGGATCAGCACGCCCACCAAAATCGCAACCGCAGTAGAAACCGGCGTTCTCATGGCATTAACCCTGTCAGCGTATCCATGATCGCGCCATCCAGGCCGAACAGGCGCAGGATTGCTGTAGCAAGGATGAACAGGACCACCAGGATGCGCAGCAGGTCCTGAGTTCGCAGGCTGGCCTCGTGGATGCCGCCCGAGCCCAGGTAAGCGCCCCCTGCGAAGACCTCTTCGCCGATCAAGGGCTCCTGGGCGGAGGCGTATAAGACTGCCTGGCCCGGCAGGCTATCGGTGCCAGCAATCGTCAGGCTCCCGCTCTGTTCTGCCGCATCATTTATCAGGGCCACTTCGCTTCCGAAGTGCCCGATCAATACATTGGCCGATACCTGCTCATCCCGGATCACTGGCATGGTTCCGACGGCGTAAGAGAACGGCGTCAGGCCGGTCAGGCGTCCAGAAGTGTGCTCGTATTGACCCTCCGCGCCCAGGGCCTGGTATGCCCCTCGCAACGTATCCTGTGTCAAGATGGTCAACGTGCCATCACCGGAGGTGGCGACCGGTGGACGATCGCTGATAGAAGCTGCCCGCGCGATGCGGCCCAGGACGTTCAAGCCCATTAGCGCCGATGCGCCTTGTAAACCGGTGAGAGGCCCGTTCCCGAGAGAAATATGCAGGCGGGTGCCCGCTTCCACAGCTAAGCCCACCGCCTTACGCAGCCTGGCGAAGGCCGGGATCTCGCGTAGCTGCGGGCCTGAGCGGTTGCGCCCGGTAACCGCCAGCACGACGATTAACCCAAAAAACAGTAAAACGAAAACCAGACCCACGATGCCCGTCAGGTTCAATTCAGGGTCTCCTCTCGTAAAAAGTTAATAAAGGCTTGAGTATCTGCACGGTCTTCCAGCATATGGGCCAACGCTTCCAGTTGATCGTCCGGTGCAAGATGTCCGAGAAGTGGCTGCCCTAGATAAACAACCTGCGCTCCCAGCAGGTTTAAAGGACCAAACGCTTCCAGTAGGGAAGCTACGATATCTTGCATTCCCCAGCGGTGCAAGATTCTGGCCCAATCCTGCCAGATATGCTTAGAATCATGCATATTGAGAGTATAGCATGATTTCAATTTGAATAAGTATAGAAGTAGCCGCACAATTTCTTGGACAAGTCCATTTTATATCTACAATTTTGGAAGGTCAAGCAGAATCTAACCTAATTTGTCTGAAATATGACAGTAAACAGGTCGAAACCATGCCATATATAACTATCAATTCA
>CAZAQS010000040.1:0-25699 GCA_964486825.1 uncultured Anaerolineaceae bacterium
AAAGAGCCCGAGACCAGTGGCTTATGGATGGGGTGCATCCCGTCCAGGTCATCGCCTCGGGGGTCCTGCTCGACCCGTACGCGTTAACGATTGGTTTCGCACGGAGATTTGCAACCTACAAACGAGCTAGCCTGATCTTGAGGGACTACGATCGCTTGTTGAGCATCATCAATAAACCCAACCAACCCGTCCAGATCATCTTCGCCGGCAAAGCTCACCCTGCTGACGAGCCTGGCAAGTTGCTAATACAAAACGTCTACAGGGCAGTGAAGAAGGCGGAGAACGGTGGACGCCTGGTATTCCTGGAAGATTATGATATGAACCTGGCCCGCTACCTGGTGCAAGGAGTTGACGTCTGGTTGAATACACCCCGCCCACCAAATGAAGCTTCTGGGACTTCTGGTGAAAAAGCTGCCATGAACGGTGTGATTAACTTTTCCGTCCTAGACGGTTGGTGGCTGGAAGGATACAACGGCAAGAACGGTTGGGCTATTGGCGATGAGCAAGAATATGCCTCACCCGAAGAGCAAGATCAAGCTCATGCGGAAAGCCTGTATGATACATTAGAAAACGAGATTATCCCTTTGTACTATAACGAGCGTTCGGCAGATGGCTTGCCAGGAGATTGGATTGAAGTCATGAAGGAATCGATCACTACCCTTGCGCCTCGTTTTAGCATGCGGAGGATGATCAAAGAATATGCTGAAAACCTGTATTTTCCCTTGGATGTAGAGAGGCAACCACTCCTCTTCGAGAATCAAGATTGATCAAAAATTGTTAGAGGCTATAGTCTCCCAACTACCAGTATCCCAGAATTTCTGATGGAAATATTGCTTTCATCACAGGCCTGGTTGGCAGCAGGTTTCATTTTCTTGCTACGCGTCTCGGATATGACCCTGGATACGTTAAGGGTTTTATTCGTAATGAGAGGTCGTAAACAAATTGCCTGGATCCTGGGTTTCTTTCAATCGCTTCTCTATGTAGCCGCGATAGGCAGCGTACTTCAAAACCTGGATGCTCTAAGTCTGGTTGGCTATGCCGGTGGTTTTGCAACTGGAAACGTCCTTGGAATGATCGTCGAAGATAGGATCGCCATTGGACATACACTGCTCACCATTATCAGCTCAAGGCGCGGGCCAGCTATTGCATCCCGCCTGAGGCAGGAAGGTTTTGCTGTAACGGAAATTTCCGGGCGAGGGAAAGATGGCATGGTAACCTACCTCAACTGTAATGTCCTGCGGAAGGAAGTTGATGAGGTACGCGAGGCCGTTAACGAGGTAGACCAGGCGGCCTTCATTACCGCAGAAAGCATCCACCCGGTAAGGCGAGGCTTCTTCAGAGCATAAAACGATGGCAATTTTTACCGTTCTGCTGATCTTTACCCTGCGGGTGCTTGATATTGCAGCAGCGACGTTACGAATGTTGATGGTCATCCGGGGACGCAAGTTGAATGCCTGGGTACTTGGATTCATCCAGGCAATGCTCTTTCTGCTTGCCATCCAGGCCGTATTATCGGACCTTAGCAGCTGGGTTAACATTATTGCATATGCAATGGGGTTTGCTACTGGCACAGTCTTCGGTATGTGGATTGAAGAGCGAATCGCAATTGGATATAAGCACCTGCGCATTATTAGCTCCAGGAGAGGTCCCGAACTGGCAGGTTTTTTACGTGACCAAGGCTTCGGTGTGACGGAGGTTTTAGGCAGGGGGAAAGATGGGACAGTAAGCTTGCTGAATTGTACCGTCCACCGCAAAGATGTGCAGAAGATCGAGGCGTTGGTAAAACAAAAAGACGAGCAGGCCTTCATCACTGCTGATGATGTCATTCCCGTTTCACGCGGCTTCTGGAAACGCTGACACTTTTGATCCCACTCGTGGTATAAATCACATATCTCCGTTCAATAACAGCCATTCTCAAAGGAGTCGAGTATGGACCCACTCTTATTAGCTAGGTTACAGTTCGCCAGCACAACTGTATACCATTTCTTTTTCGTTCCTCTAACGCTGGGTCTGTCCGTAATCGTTGCAGTCATGCAGACTCTCTACGTTCGGACCGGGCAAGATACCTATAAACGGATGACGAAGTTCTGGGGGAAGATTTTTATCATCAATTTTGCCATGGGCGTTGTTACTGGAATCGTCCAGGAATTCCAATTCGGCATGAATTGGTCTGAATATTCCCGCTACGTAGGGGATATTTTTGGGGCTCCCCTGGCCATTGAGGCCTTGATGGCTTTTTTCCTTGAATCAGTCTTTTTGGGTGTATGGATTTTTGGCTGGGACAGACTGTCAAAGGGCTTACACCTTACAGCGATATGGCTGGTAGCCATCGCATCCAACCTATCAGCACTGTGGATTCTGATTGCCAACTCATTCATGCAGCAACCTGTGGGCTACGCCCTCCTGGAAGACGGCAAAATCGTTATGAATGATTTCTTTGCTTTGGTATTGAATCCAAATATTTGGTACCAGTTCCCCCATACGGTGATGGCGGGATTCACCACGGCCTCCTTTTTTGTTATGGGTATCAGTGCTTATCACCTTCTCCGCAAAACAGAGCACGATTTCTTCCGGCGCTCGTTTCAAATGGGGGCAATTATTGGAGCGATCAGTTCGATCCTCCTGGCGATGAATGGTCACAGCCAGGCGCAACATATGGTTGAGATTCAACCGATGAAGATGGCAGCCGCGGAAGCCCTGTGGGAAACCGAATCTCCCGCTTCATTTTCCCTTTTTACCATCGGAAATATGCAAGAACGGCGGGATTTTTTTGCTATTCGCATCCCTCGCATCTTAAGCTTGCTCGCTTATAACCAATTAGATGGAGAGGTGAAGGGCATGAATGATCTGCAAGCTGAATATGAAACCTTATACGGGCCTGGAAATTACATCCCTCCGGCAGTTATTCCTTACTGGTCTTTTCGTATCATGGTAGGAGCAGGTTTTCTCATGGTCGGCCTTTCCTTGTACGCACTCTTCCTGGTGATGGGGGATCTGTTCGACAGTCGTCCCCTGGCATTAAAAGCATTTGCCTTTGCTATCGCCTTGCCTTACCTAGCAAATACCTCCGGGTGGATGCTTACAGAAGTAGGGCGTTACCCCTGGACGGTTTTTGGGCTCATGACGTTGGACGAATCTATCTCACCCACAGTGAGCGCAGGTTTAGTGCTCGTTTCGCTATTGGGTTTCATCATAATTTACTCTGCCCTAATCGTAGCCACCATCTATCTCATTACAAAGCATGTGAAAACCGGGATACCGGCAGCAGAGCATACAGAACCAGAGATACCCTCCCTGGTTAGCGCGTAGGATAGGCCTTATATAACACAGGAGTTTAGAAATGGATCTGAATACCATCTGGTTCACCCTGATCGCGATCCTCTACATCGGTTTTTTCGTCCTGGAGGGCTTCGATTTTGGAGTGGGCATCCTGCTGCCCATTTTAGGGAAAAATGACACCGAACGCCGGGCCATTATTAACACGATCGGGCCATTTTGGGACGGGAATGAGGTATGGCTATTAACGGCTGGTGGTGCAACCTTCGCAGCTTTTCCGCACTGGTATGCAACCATGTTCAGCGGTTTTTACCTGCCATTTTTCCTGCTGCTCCTGGCATTGATCCTGCGAGGGGTAGCCTTTGAATTCCGCAGCAAGGACCAGGGCCAACGCTGGCGGAAGGGTTGGGATGCAGCCATCTTTATTGGCAGCCTGGCGCCAGCTTTTCTGTTGGGGGTGGCTTTCAGCAGCCTGGCCCGTGGGGTGCCAATCGATGCCCAAATGCACTATGTAGGTGGCTTTTTCAACCTGCTTAATCCATTTGCGCTGTTGGGTGGTTTAACTGCCGTTCTAGCATTTATGTTACATGGCTCGATCTTCCTATCCCTGAGAACTACCGGAGAACTGCTGGAGAAGTCACGTCGCATGGCCTCCCGGTTATGGCTGCCGACTGAATTGATATTGATTGTCTTTGTCGTGTTTACTTATCTCCAGACGGATATCCTTACCAAGCTTGGCGTCAATCCCGGTCCCGTTCCGGTTATATCCGCGCTCGCCGTACCGGTAGCTGCCTGGTTCCTGAAACAAAAAAGAGAAGGCTGGGCTTTCACAATGACTGCGGTAGGGATTGCCTCGTCAATTACATCTCTATTCTTGATCCTATATCCACGGGTGATGATCTCTTCGCTCAATACGGAGTGGAGTTTGACGATTTATAACGCCTCTTCCAGTCCTTATACACTTCAGGTCATGACGATCGTGGCTGTCATCTTTGTTCCGGTGGTACTTGCCTACCAGGGATGGAGCTACTGGGTTTTCCGGAAGCGGATCGAAACAAAACCTGAATCGCTTGTTTACTAGTTGTTCCTGCAGAGTTTTCCAGCATTCCTTAAAGGTTTCTCAAACATATCTGGCAATTAATGATTTTCAACACGCGCCTCCTGAAACTCGCCCGCTCGGACCAATCCAGGCTGTACATTACAGTTATCATGGGCTTATCAGGAGGCGTTCTCGCCATCCTGCAAGCTTACTTGTTGAGCAAGGTCATCAGTGGCGTCTTTCTTGAGGGCCATACACCGGCAGGATCAGCCATTTACCTGGCAGTCTTGATCCTTGTCGTCCTTTTAAGGGCCGTTTCAACCTGGATAGGCGAAGCAACCGCCAGCATCTTATCCTTCCACATCAAAACCGATCTACGAGAAAAGTTATTCAGCCACCTGCTCACCCTCGGACCTTTAAATGCCCAGGGTGAACGAGCTGGTGAGCTGATCCAGACCACTGCCGAGGGGATCGAGTCTTTAGATGCATATTTTAGCCAGTACCTGCCTCAATTATTTCTGGCTGCTTTGATCCCCCTGGCCATCCTTTTGGTGGTCTTCCCTATAGACCTGTTATCAGGTCTTATTTTACTTTTGACTGCCCCTTTGATCCCGCTGTTCATGATCCTGATCGGTAGCCTGGCTGACTCCTTGACTCGAAAGCAATGGCAGATACTAAGCCGAATGAGCGCCTATTTCCTGGACGTGCTGCAAGGCCTGACAACTTTGAAGATTTTTGGTCGCAGCCGTGAACAGGTCAAAGTCATCGCCGCTGTCAGCGAGCGCTACCGGGTAGCCACTATGCAAGTGCTGAGAGTGGCTTTCCTATCCGCCCTCAGCCTGGAGTTAATAGCGACCATTAGCACTGCCATCCTGGCTGTTGGGATCGGCCTGCGCCTGTTGTATGCTCCCCCGGGAAGCGGCCTGTTGGGGATCAGCTTCCAGCAAGCATTCTTTGTCCTGCTCCTGGCCCCAGAATTTTACCTGCCCCTACGCCTGCTGGGTACACGATTCCATGCCGGGATGGCAGGAGCAATTGCAACCAGACGAGTCTTCGAAATCCTGGATATCCCGGTGCCAACCAGATTTACGTCTTCCCCCAGTGCTCCTGCTCCATCAGGCTCAGTCTGTGAAACTTGCAGACCTCCCTCGATAAAATTTTCGAACGTCAGCTTCACTTATGAGGATGGTCGTCCTGCCTTACAGGAGGTCTCCTTCGACCTTGCCCCAGGCGAGATTGTTGCCCTGGTGGGCCCAAGTGGGGCAGGGAAGAGCAGCCTTGCACAGCTCCTACTCAATTTCATAGAACCTCAAGGGGGAATGATAAGCGTGGATGGCCTGCCACTCGACCAGATAAGGCCTGAGACCTGGTGGCAAAAGATCGCCTGGGTTTCACAAAACCCATACCTTGTAAATGACACGGTTGCCAACAATATCGGTCTAGGAAGGCCTGGCGCAACCAGAGAAGATATAATCCAGGCAGCCAAACAGGCTCTCGCTCACGATTTCATCCTTAGCCTGCCGGAGGGCTTCGATACACTGATTGGGGAGCGCGGCTTACGGCTGAGTGGGGGGGAAGCTCAACGCATCGCCCTGGCGCGAGCTTTCTTGAAAGACGCCCCTTTCGTTATCCTGGACGAGGCCAGCGCCAACTTGGATCCTGAGACCGAAGCCGATTTATTCAATGGGATGCAAGGTCTTATGCGAGGTCGCACCGTATTGATCATCGCCCACCGCCTGGCAACGGTTATGAGTTGCGACCGGGTCCTCGTGCTTGAGAAAGGCCGCCTGGTGGAATCAGGGACACATTCCTCTTTATCCAGGATGGGGGGCGCTTATCAAAGATTGCTGCAAGCCTCTCTTACGGCAGATATTCCAAACTGCAACGATCATATGAGTTGTGAAAAAGAGGTTTCCCGCGACAGGTGGTTGTGCAAGGCAAAGCATGCGCCTGAATCCCAGGCAACCCGTCAGAACCCTCAAAATAACCATACGCCCATCTTGCTCCGGCTCTTATCCATCCTGGCTCCATTCAAAGGACAGGTGATCCTATCGGTGTTTTTGGGCTTCGCCACGATCGGGAGTGGGGTCGGTTTAATGAGCGCTTCAGCTTATATCATCTCTGCAGCAGCCTTACGCCCATCGATTGCCGATTTGCAAATCGCCATCGTAGGGGTGCGCTTCTTTGGTATCTCTCGAGGAGTCTTCCGCTATCTGGAACGACTAGTATCGCACCAGGTGACATTTAGCGTTCTTTCTAACTTGAGAGTATGGTTTTACAAGGCAATCGAACCCCTGGCGCCGGCAAGGTTGCTCCAATTTCAAAGCGGGGATTTGTTCAGCCGGATCACCAGCGATATCACTTCTTTGGAAAACTTCTATGTCAGGGGAGTAGCTCCGCCGCTGACTGCACTATTGGTTGCTGCGGGAGCAGCTGCCCTCTTATCCGCCTTCCATCCAATACTGAGCCTGGTTTTGCTGATTTTCATGGCTTTGCATGGCCTGGCATTACCTGTATTAATGAAAGCATTAGGCCGGAGGCCTGGACGATTGCTTCAAATGGCGCACGCTGAGATAAACATGCTTCTGGTGGATGGCATCCAGGGCATGGCGGACATCCTGATCTATGGTCAAAGAGAGCGACAGGAGGAATTGACCCGAGAGGCAGGCTGGAAGCTATCCCACCTGCAAAACGTGATGGCGCGCCTGGCTGCTCTCCAATCCGCTCTAGCCAGCCTCTTTACCAATCTTGGGGCGCTTGCCGTACTTATCCTCGCCATCCCCATGGTTAGCAGGGGTCAGATGGAAGGGGTATTCCTGGCGGTGGTATTCCTGGTGGCTTTGAGTAGCTTTGAGGGCATCCAGGCTCTCCCATTAGCGGCCCAGTTCCTGGAAAACAACCTGGAAGCAGGACGGCGTCTATTCCAGCTGGTCGATGCCAGGCCTGAAGTAAGTGACCCACTCGATCCGTTAGCCGTCCCCCTGAATCCAACCCTCAAAGTGAAAAAGTTAAGCTTTGCCTATCCAAACCACATAAATCAATATACGGCATCCGGAAACATAGAAATACCAATACCTGGTTCAATTTCCCAACCGATATTACATGAGCTTTCTTTTGAGCTTCCCCCCGGAAAGCGACTGGCGATCGTCGGGACAAGTGGATCCGGCAAGACTACTCTAGCCAACTTGATTCTGAGGTTTTGGGAATTCGGAAAGCGAGAGGCTGGTGATATTGGTCAAATCAGTCTGGATGGTCGAAATCTGAAAGTATATGACCAATACGAGCTCAGGCGCTTGTTCGGTGTCGTCTCGCAAAACACGTACCTTTTTCATGCTTCTGTAAAGGAAAACCTGCTTATAGCTTCTCCAGGCGTGTCAGAGGATCAGCTTATCGAAGCTGCCCGCCTGGCTGAAATTCATGACTTTATACAAACACTTCCTCAGGGATATGATACGTGGATTGGTGAGCAAGGCTTGCGCCTTAGCGCCGGTGAGCGTCAGAGGCTTGCTATCGCCCGAGCACTCCTGAAAGGGGCTCCCTTTCTCTTGCTGGATGAGCCAACTGCCAACCTGGATCCAGTCACGGAAGCGCGAGTCCTGGATTCTATCCATAAGCTAATGGAAGGTCGCACGACATTGATGTTTACGCATCGCCTGGTGGGGATGGAATGGATGGACGAGATCATTGTATTGAAAGCCGGCCGCGAAGTCGAGCGCGGTCGGCATCATGAGTTACTGGAAACAGGCGGTTTGTACCACCGTATGTGGGAACTGCAGAATCAATGCTTGAGAGAAGCTGCTAAAAGATAACCCTCAGTCCATAAAGCTGCCGTTCCTATACACCACCTCCCCATCCACCAGGATTTCGGAATCCTGGCGCAAGTCACAGATCATATCCCAATGGATAGCACTTGTGTTGCGACTTCCCGTCTCTGGATATCCAGCGCCCAAGGCCATGTGGAATGTCCCCCCGATCTTTTCGTCGAACAGGATGTTACGAGTAAACCGGTTGATTCCAAAATTGGTGCCGATGGCAAATTCACCTACATAACGAGCGCCCTCATCGCTGTCCAACATCTTTAATAAAAAGTCCTGGTTCTTTTCCGCTTTCGCATCCACTACCCGGCCTCGCTCGAATTTCAATTCTATGCCTGTAACTTCCTTGCCCTGGGTAACTGCCGGGTAAGTATAACGGACCCAGCCTGTCACCGAATCTTCTACGGGTCCAGTGTAAATTTCACCGTCTGGCATATTATGTTGCCCGCTTGAATTCCGGAAAGTTCGTCCTTTAATCGAAAGCATCAAGTCAACGTACGGGCCCCTGACACGAACTTCATCATGCCCTTCGATACGCTGAACAATAGCAGCCTGTTTTTGCTCAACATCCTGCCAGTACGCCACCGGGTCTGGTGTACCTTCATCGGCATGACAGGCAGAGTAGACAAAATCCTCGTATTCCTGCAAACCCATTTCGGCTTCCATAGCGTAAGCCTGAGTCGGGAATTGCGTCAAGACCCACCGCAAGGACTTCTCGCCGCCACGGCGCATCATCTGGTTACGTACCTGGGCCATAGCCTTCTGCCAACGCGCCTGGCGAGCCGGGTCTACGCTGGTTAACGCACGTGTGTTTACCTCAGAGCGAGCACGTATATATACGTCAAACTCATCAACTACAAGCTTTTGAAAGGTCGGTGTAAAATCAAGCTGCTTTTCTTCAGCCAGGTTAAAAAATATCTCCTCCTCTTCGGGCAGGTGCAGCAGAATGTGAGGCAGGCCGCCACGCTTGAGCGTAAGTTCATATAATTCTCGCACGAGTGGTTCAGCCACAGTGATAGCTTCTATGGCTACCCTATCACCCACCTTTACATGCGTGGAGTGGTCGATTAATATGCGGGCAAGTTTTGCAACACGGTTATCTGTCAAGTTTTCCTCCCCTTCCGGTTTTACGAATTCATTGGAAATGTATGGAAGCTGATTTAATTATACATAAAGTGACCTGGCGATTATAACATTCCCACCTATTACGCGCTATAATCCTCCCCATGAAACAACTCCTTCAAAACCTTCGCAGTGGCCTTACTGAAGTCGTCGAAGTCCCGATCCCCACTCCTCAGGCCGGGGAGATCCTGGTCAGGACCCGAGCCTCCCTGGTATCAGCCGGTACCGAGCGGATGCTGGTAGATTTTGCCGAAAAAAATCTGCTGGGAAAAGCTCGCTCACGTCCCGACCTGGTCAGACAGGTTATGGACAAGGCCCAAAGAGAGGGTTTGTTAACCACCCTGGAAGCCACCTTTAGTCGGCTGGAACAGTCCATGCCTTTAGGGTATTCCTCTGCCGGCACGGTCGTAAGCCTGGGCAAGGATGTACAGGGGATTCATATAGGTCAACGGGTTGCATGTGGAGGAGGCAATTATGCTGTCCATGCAGAATATGCCTGCATCCCAAAAAACCTGGTCACGCTCCTTCCAGAGCGGGTGGATTATGACTGCGCCGCCTTCACAACCCTGGGCGCGATCTCCATGCATGGATTTCGCCTGGCAGGCGCTCAGCTTGGGGAGAAGGTTGCCGTCATCGGTCTAGGCCTTTTAGGTCTTTTGGCTGTGGAAATTGTTATTGCTGCGGGCTGCCAAGTCATTGGAATCGACCTGGATGAGCGCCGTATAGCTCTGGCTCGAGAGATGGGCGCAGTCGCATATCACAGAAATGAGGCCGAACAAGCCGCACACAGCTTTTCTCGAGGGCGCGGTTGTGATGCTGTCATGATTTGCGCTGATACAGCTTCCTCGGACCCGGTAGAGTTAGCTGGCGAAATCGCTCGCGATCGCGCCCGGGTTGTAGCCGTCGGAGCAGTCGGGCTCAACCTGCCCAGAAAGACCTATTTTGCCAAAGAATTGACATTCTTAAATTCTCGCTCCTATGGGCCAGGTCGCTACGATCCATCCTATGAGGAGGGTGGACAGGATTACCCTATCGGTTATGTGCGCTGGACCGAAGGCCGTAACATGGAAGCGTTCGTGGACCTGCTTGAGATGGGCAAGGTAGATGTCCACCCGCTCATATCCCACCGCTTCCCAATCGACAAGGCTTCCGAGGCCTACCAGTTGATCACAGGTAAAACCCGTGAGCCCTTCCTGGGGGTTCTGTTGACCTACCCGGATGAGAGTAGCCATGCTGCTTCAGTTGATGTTGATTTCTCCTCACACATCAATGAGGAGTTGGTGACCACCACATCCAACAAAACAGAAAGCGCCTGTAAGTTGGGCGTATTGGGAGCTGGCTCGTTTGCTACCTCTGTCTTTCTACCGGCTTTACGAGATCTGCAAGGTGTAGAATTGGTTGGAATCGCTTCCGCCTCTGGTATGAGTGCACAGCAGGCAGCTAAACGCTTCGGGTTCGGCTACGCTTCAGGTGACGAAACAATGATCGTGAACGATCCAGCGATCAACTCGATCGCTATCCTGACCCGGCACAACCACCATTCCCGGCAGGTGATGTCGGCTCTCTCGCTAGGAAAGCATGTATTCTGTGAGAAACCACTAGCCATCAACCTGGAAGAGCTCGAAGAGATCGAAAAGTATTTTCAAATCCATCGCGAGAACCCTAACCAATCTTGCGACCTTCCGGTGGTAACTGTAGGATTTAACCGACGCTTTTCTCTACTTGCTCAAAGGTTAAAAGCTTTCTTTTCCAATCGCACAGAGCCACTTGTTGCTCATTACCGGGTTAACGCTGGATACCTGCCTCCCACCCACTGGCTGCACGACCCTGTGGAAGGCGGAGGCCGAATCATCGGGGAAGGTTGTCATTTCATTGATTTTCTAACCTTCCTGGCTGGCAACCCTCCCATCTCCGTTACAGCCGTTGCGCTTCCGGATGCTGGCCGCTACCGGGAGGATAACGTGGTGATGGACTTTTCTTTTCCAGATGGATCGATCGGTACGGTTTCCTACCTCGCCAACGGAGATAAGGCCTTTCCTAAGGAAAGGTTGGAAGTCTTTTCGGGTGGACGAGTCGCTGTCTTGGATGACTACCGTTCTTTGTCCTTGCTCACGGATGGCCGTAAGCAGATCTTCCGCTCGCGGCTCAGACAGGACAAGGGGCACAGAGCTGAGATGAAAGCTTTCATTTCAGCCGTTACCGGTCATGGTCCCGTTCCTATCCCATATGAGCACCTGTTTTCGGTTACAAGGGCTTCCTTCGCGGCGGTTCAAGCCCTGCGCACAGGAGAGGCGGTAGATCTTGGCCAGTAAATTGGTTCGGGCCGGGACAAATGGCGGTTCACCTCCTCACAAAAGGAAATAAGCGCTTGTCCCGCTCCTTTTCTACAGCCATTAAAGCAACCCGGCAATTGGGAATTCATTCCCTGTTATATTATGCCCGCTACCAATTGGGACTCTACTCAGGATATTACCGCTGGAAATTATCTCATCCAGAGTCGAAAAACCCGGGATCCATCCGTCCTATTTTGGAATTACCCAGCCGACGTGCCTTATCAGAGACTTTAGGTAGTAATGCTCGGATCTTGATCGAGCAAGCGGATGAAATTGTCGAGGGAAAAATACGCTTATTTGGCGGCCATCCAGTCCCCATGCAACTGGCGCCTCCTGGTAAGCTACTGCATTGGACCACTTACGAGAAGGCCAAACAATCCATCGAAGTGGATGACGTTAAAACAATCTGGGAGCCTGCCAGGTTTGGTTGGGCATTCACCTTGGGCCGCGCTTATGTATTGACAGGGGATGAGAGGTACCCTCAGGCTTTTTGGGAGCATAGCGAGGCATTTTTAGACGCCAATCCTGCCTATCTCGGGCCTAACTGGTTTTCAGCCCAGGAAGCCGCTCTGCGATTATTCGCTTTAATTTTCGCCTGGCAGGTTTTCTCATCTTCACATCATTCAAACGAAAACCGTAGGGATCGTTTGAGGGAATCAATTGCCGTCCATGCTGCGCGCATCCCTCTTACGCTGGTTTATGCAAAAGCACAGAATAACAATCACCTTCTCACTGAAGCTGCAGGATTATATACTGCCGGTCTTGCCTTGCCCGAACATCCGCTCGCATCAAGATGGAGAAACCTGGGTTGGCATTTATTCAATCAAGCACTCCAGTCTCAGATCACCTCAGAGGGAGCCTATATCCAGCACAGCACAAATTACCACCGCTTGATGCTTCAGACCCTATTGTGGGTGATGTCATTGTCCAGGAGCGCAAGCCCTGCTCCTATAGTGCCAACCAAGAGCCGAGATCGTGCGGCTGCCGCCACGCGCTGGCTTATAACTATTCTGGATCCCGCTACCGGGCGAGTCCCTAACCTGGGGCCGAATGACGGGGCTTATATTCTGCCATTTTCTACCTGCTCCTTTCATGATTTTCGGCCAGTCCTGCAAGCCGCCGCATCTACCTTCCTGGGATTACGACCTTTTCCCCCCGGCCCCATCGACGAAATGAGCCTATGGTTGCGAACAGAGGCGACTGCGGATCAGGGACAGGAAACCAGATCCACCACCAAAAGAAGCAAACCCGCCGAACCTCACATCCTTCGAAATGATGCGATTGGATCTTGGGCATACTTGCGTGCTGCTCGTTTTACCTCTCGCCCAGGACACGCCGATCAGCTGCACTTCGATTTGTGGTGGCGGGGGGAAAATATCGCCCTTGACCCGGGCACGTACCGTTACAACGCCAGGGCCCCTTGGGATAATTCTCTGGCTCGTACGGATGTACATAACACTGTTAGCATCCATGACAAAGACCAGATGACGCGCGCTGGGCGTTTCTTGTGGTTAGACTGGGCCCAGGCGCATATTCTGGAATTCCAACGCGGGGAGGAAGGCTCTCTTGAGTCCATGACTGCCCAGCATGATGGATACCGGCGCACTGGCCTCCTTCACAGGCGTAAAGTAACGATTAACGATAATGGCTGGCAGATTCATGATGATTTGCTACCCTCCAGTAAATACTCCTCAAGCACACCTATCTTGCGGCCTCGTTTGCACTGGCTGCTGCCGGATTGGCCCTGGCAGATTATCGAGGATGGCGCTCAGGTTGGCTCGACAACCTCTTTTACAATTGGGATCAAATCCACCTACGGTTGGATACATCTACGAGTGCAGGCAATGCAAGATTATTCCCTTCAAGCTTCGCAAACATCCCCTGCGATACAGCTAGTACGGGCAGGTGAGCTATTACACGGGTCAGGTAAAGTCTTTCCAACTTGGGGTTGGTTCTCTCCTACATATGATGAGAAAATTCCTGCGCTTTCCTTTTCTGTTACGCTAAACTGCCACCTGCCAGCTCACATTACCAGTAAATGGGTTTTCCCTCCTAACAATACAGACAGCGTTCATTAAGCCTTACCTGTATGCATATCCTTCTCATTCACCAAAATTTTGCAGCTATCGATGAGCCGGGGGGCACTCGCCACCATGAACTGGCCCTCTACCTATCTGGGATTGGTCACCGGGTGACAATTATCACCAGCCCGGTTAGTTATCTTACAGGCAGTGTCGAAAGAGGACACCCTCGTTCACAAAAGCGCCAGGACCGGGACGGTGTCACGATCCTGCGTACTTACACCTATCCGGCATTACACCGCAGCTTTTTTCACCGGGTGTTAAGCTTCTTAAGCTTTATGGCTTCATCCTTCCTGGTTGGCGCAAGGGTTCGAGAAATAGACCTGGTTTGGGGCACCTCCCCACCCATCTTTCAAGCTCCCTCTGCCTGGGCTTTGGCTCGCCTGAAAGGGGTGCCATACGTTTTCGAGGTGCGCGATCTTTGGCCCGCTTTCGCCGTCCAGGTCGGTGTCTTGCGCCAACCCCTGCTGATCCGGGCCTCCGAATGGCTGGAGCGATTTCTCTACCGTAGCTCGGACCTAGTAATTGTCAACTCTCCCGGATTCATCCAGCATGTTGAAGCACGCGGCGCCAGGCGTGTTGAAATGGTGCCGAATGGGGCTGATATCCGCATGTTCGAAACAGGGGAGGGCAGGGATGAGGTTCGCCGGCAGCTTGGGTTAGAGGATAAATACGTCATCCTATACGCAGGCGCTCATGGATTGTCCAACGACCTGGGCATCCTTCTAGAAGCTGCAGCTCTGCTCGAAGACTGTCCAAGGGTCGCTATCGTTCTCCTGGGAGACGGAAAAGATAAGCCATCTCTCCAGGATCGGGCTGGAGAAATGAAGCTCAAGAATATTTATTTCCTGGCGCCGGTCCCAAAATCCGCGATGCCCGCCGCGTTGGCTGCTGCAGACGCATGCATCGCCATCCTTAAGCCTATTTCACTGTACGCGACGGTCTACCCAAACAAGGTTTTTGACTATATGGCGGCTGGGAAACCTGTCATCCTTGCCATTGCAGGAGTGATAAAAGAAGTGGTCGAAAAGGCCGGCGCAGGGCTTCCTGTTCCTCCCGGCAGTCCGGAAGCGATTGCCGAGGCTGCCCGCCGTCTTGCAGGGGATCCAGAGCATGGCATTGCAATGGGATTTCAGGGGCAGCAGTTTCTTAAAAAGCACTTTGACCGGCCTGTATTGGCTGATAAATTATCTTCCCTGTTCCTCGAGACTGTCGAAGCATACAAAAAGAAGCAGTAGGGGAATCCCTACTGTTCTCCGGATAATCCCCCATTGTTGAGCAGATTCAATAAAGGTATATTCCTGTTGTAGAAAGAAGGAGTTCTTTCGCATAAGGAGGTAACTATGGCTAAAGCTTGGAATGACGAACCGTCTGAAAGACGGGAACGGGCAAGAGTATACAGGAATGAAGGATTCGAGCGCCGGGAAAGAGTCGTCCGGCATGAAAATGAAAGTGGAAGAGAAATTGCTCGAAAGATTAACCAAATCATCTGGCTGATTTTTGGTAGCATCATGGGTGTCATTGCTATCCGTTTTGTTTTGAGTTTAATGGCTGCCAATCAAGCTAACCCCTTTGCTAACTTTATTTACAATGTATCAGACATTTTCCTGTGGCCCTTCTTCGGACTCACCGCTGAGCCTGGAGCAAACGGCATGGTGCTAGAGCTTCCAGCTCTCATCGCCATCCTGGTTTATGCTCTGCTGGCATGGTTTTTGACTCGCCTGGTAAAAGTGTTGTTCGATCGTCCAAGGACTGAGTACGTTGAAACCTACGAAGAAGACCGAGAAATAAGGTAATACTGCTTGTAGGAACCAAAAGGACCAGCATTCTCCACCTAGCTATTCTTGCGAGATGGATCATGCTGGTCCACGTTTATTTAATCGTCTGGAATTGATTTGACCCCTTCCTGATCGCGTTGCCATTAATATATGCGCAAATGGGGTATAATCCCTGCCGTGTCAAAAAGTAATGCCCCTGAAGATTATTCTGTTGAGGAACTGCGCCGTCTACTGGTGGAAAAACGGCGCTCTTCTCGCCAGGGCCGGCTAGAGCACTTCCGCCGGACGGGTAGAGTGGTTACGTTAGCATCCGATGAGGATACCGCCTCTCTGGAAAACATGCGCTCCACCGACCTGAGCGGAGTAGAAAAGCCGCCATCTGGAGGAAAGAAACGCTCCAAAGTAAGAAGATTCTTCGATGGTGGGTTGTTAATGATTGAAGTCGGTGCAGTTTTGGGGCTGATGTTCGTTCTTTTCAATGGTCTGGAGATTCTCCGCGAGCTGAACCAGGAGCATATCCAAGCATTAGAGCTACCAACGCTGACTCCAACGCCTCTCATCGTAGCAGTGGTTCTACCTTCAGGACACACCCCTCCCGACTCGTCAGGCGGCTCACGCTTCAATGAGGCTGAAATCCCCGAGCATCTGCGTCCGCTTCACCAGTCTCTGGCGGATGTCCCGATACCCACCCCCGCCCCTGAGCACGCCATCAGGATACAGATTCCTGCTATCGGAGTAGAAGCCCCAATTGTCCAAGGCATCGGCGAGGAACAATTAAAAAAAGGTGTGGGACAATATATAGGTTCAGCCAACCCGGGTGAAAAAAACAATATCGTATTATCCGCCCATAACGATATTTTTGGAGAGATCTTCCGAGACCTGGATCGGCTGAAACCTGGAGATCAGGTGATCCTATTTACGAGCCAGCGCTCTTATACGTATATCGTTTCGGGAACAGAAATTGTGGAACCCACCCGCGTAGAAGTGATGGCTCCAACCAATAAAGCTATCGTCACATTAATCTCATGTTATCCATATCGAATTGACAACAAGCGGATCGTGGTGACCGCTAATCTCCAAGGTGGAAGCCGTTGATCCGAATAATTAGCAAGTCCAAGGAGCAAGTAAATGAGTAAAAAAACAAGGCGCCAGCAGCGCAGAGAAATGACTCCGGTCAGGCAGCCCGAAACCGTAACAGGAGTTCGCAAAAGCACAGAGTTTAACCCAGATTACAGCGATACCATCAAAGATTTGAAGCGGATTGGAACTCTTGCCGGAACTTTTGTGACGATTTTGGTGATTCTCTCCTTTTTTCTACGTTAAGCTAAGCCATAAAATACGCACAACTTGGATTGGTCGTCATGGAAACATCAGAACAACCGGTCCTCACACCTGATCCCTCACCCCAGGTATCACCAAGATGGGGTCCTACAATGAAATTGATTGTAGGGCTTACTTTTGTTGGCATCGTCGCTGGACTCCTGGTTTATTTTCGCGGGTTGATCGGGCCGATCATCCTGGCTTTTGTCCTCTCTTACCTGCTTCATCCGGTAGCAGACCGGCTTTCCGCGCTCACCAGGCTATCCTGGAAGGGTTCGGTTAATGTTATCTACCTGGTTTTACTTGTCCTGTTGGGGGCGTCTATTACAATAGCCGGACTGGCTGTCGTCCAGCAGATTCAAAACTTGATTTTAGTGGTAGAAAGGTTCTTGAACAATTTACCCCAGATTGTGGCGGAGCTCTCCGTGCGGACCTATTACCTGGGACCTTTAGAACTCGATATGGTCCAGTTCGAGCTAGGTACTATTACTGAAAGGTTCCTGGCGTATTTACAACCCTTGCTTGGGCGGATAGGGTCGTTGGTCAGCAGCGCCGCTACAAGCGCGGCTGCCACCATGGGTTGGGTCCTGTTTGTCCTAGTAATCTCTTATTTTCTGCTGGCAGATGCCAGCCGGGTGCCTACGCAATTACCTTATATCCAGATACCAGGGTATGATGATGACCTGCGGCGACTCGGGCTGGAGCTCAAACGCTCCTGGAACGCATTCCTGCGTGGACAGCTTATCCTCATCACGCTTGTATTAATTTTTTATACGATTTTGATGACGGTCCTGGGCGTACGATATGGGGTTGCGATCGCCATCCTGGCTGGATTATCCCGGTTTGTCCCTTATTTAGGTCCGCTAACAGCCTGGACAGTGACCGCGTTGGTAGCTTTCTTCCAACCGGTAAACTACTTTGGACTCGATCCCTGGCAGTACACCTTGTTGGTGATCTTAGCCGCAGTTGTGCTTGATCAGATCTTCGATAACCTGGTCTCTCCCCGCCTGTTTGGAAATACATTAGGGATCCATCCGGCTGCAGTCCTGATCACGGCCCTCCTGGCTGCTAATTTGATCGGTCTGATAGGGTTGGTACTGGCAGCCCCAGCTGTAGCGACATTTAAGCTGATTGGACGGTATATCGTCCGTAAGATGCTGGACCTGGATCCCTGGCCTGTTGAAGACGAGGCTGAGAAACAGCCGGTTGTCTCTCTTCAGACGCGCGCCCTTAAATGGTTGCAAGCCCAAATTCATTCTCTCAGACATGGCCATATCGATTAAAAAAAGATGAAAGAGGCAGGCAGGGAAGGCAAGCTGCATGCCTCTTTCGAAGAAAAGGACAATATAGAAGGTCATAAAAGCGGAAGAGGCAGGTAGGGAAGGCAGGCTACCTGCCTCTTCTCTTTGAGGATAACTGGCTCGTCGATCCTATACCGCCAGGTTGGCGGTCCCGTAAATCTTTTCCCGGATCTCAATCATTTGACGTCGTAAACGGTCATCTCGTTCCAACAAGTCGGCGACTTTTTCGCACCCATACATCACGGTGGTATGATCACGCCCTCCTAAAGCAGTGCCTATTTGTGGCAAGGAGATATTAGCTTCCTCTCTCAACAAATACATGGCAATCTGCCTTGGCAAAGCTACTTCCCGCGAGCGATCCCGACCCAGTATCCTATCGATTGTTAGGCCATAGGTTTTCGCGACGGCATTGACGATCTGGTCGGGTTTCACTTCATTTCTGCGGGGCAGCAAATCAGCCAGAGCTGATTCAAGGAGCTGAGGTGTGATCGGTAATCCACTCAGGTTAGAGAATGCCATGATGCGGGTCAAAGCCCCCTCGAGCTCGCGGATATTGGATTGGACCCGCCGGGCAATCGTATCCAAAATTCCCTCGGGTATATTGTAGCCAGCCCTTTCAGCTTTAGCTGCCAGGACAGCGAAGCGAGTTTCAAAATCCGGCGCCTGGATATCTGCGATCAAACCCCATTCGAAGCGGGAGCGCAGTCTCTCTTCCAGGGTTACTAAAGCTTTCGGCGGCCGGTCAGAGGTAATAACAATCTGTTTATCCTGCCCATGTAAGGTATTAAATGTATGGAAAAACTCTTCTTGAGTAGACTCTTTACCAGCAATGAACTGAATATCATCGATCAGAAGTAAATCGATGCGGCGGTACTTCTCTCGGAAAGCCTGGGTCGTGTGGGTGCGTATGGCATTGATTAAATCGTTGGTAAATTCTTCCGATGAAACATATAAGACATTTAGGTTGCGGTGTGCGCATAAATTGCCAACAGCATGAAGCAAGTGCGTCTTTCCTAGCCCCACCCCTCCATATAAAAATAGAGGGTTATAGGACTGGGCTGGGTTTTCTGCCACTGCCATCGAAGCTGCATGGGCCAGCCTGTTGCTAGGGCCAACTACAAAATTCTCGAATGTATAGCGAGAATTTAGGGTCCGGTTTGGAAGCTCGGCGCTATCAACCTGGTAATCGTCTAAATCGAGAATACCATTCGATTTATCTTGTTGGTATCCTGGCTCACGCTCCTCCTGGCCTTCTCTGCTGTCTTTCCAGACGACAAACCGGACGGATACCGTACGGTTCATGATGCCTGTCAACATTCGCTTTATCGTGCTGGAAAGGCGGCTTTCGAGCCAGTCCCGGGCGTAAGAATTCTGTACGCCAATCACAAATGCACCATCTTCATAGGCTACAAGTTCGGCAGCCTTGACCCACGTATCGTAAGCAGATTTCGGCATTTCCATTTGTAGCTGGCCCAGTGCTGCTTGCCATGCTTGCTCAGCTTTCATTCGTTTTCCTCCTACCTGTAGTATCCATCCGCTAAATGGAAAACTCCATTAAGGCGAATAGGGATTGGCGCTCTCAATCAGGTGGGTGGCGACGTCTAACATACCAGTAAGGGACTGGCCACCTCAGGCTGTTGCCATAATCAGGATAAGCTGGCAATAACCGCCGACTAACTCAGGGCCCCTCTCGCTCATTCCGAGCCAGGGAGATATGTAAATCCACGGACTGCAATTTATAATAAATCACGAAAAACTATTCGCCGTTTAGGAGTGGATACGCACCCCCTCCCCGCTCGCTTTTCCGGCTGCATTATTTTCTGGCACACAGCATTCTAGCAGATATTGGTATAGAAAATCAATAGGCTAAACCTACGGTTATCTAAAAAAAAAGAATACTTTAAGATTGGGAAACTTTAACAATTCATTAGGGACTGTCAGGAGTTATGAGGATTACAAGCATTTTAGAATGGCAGGCACGGGGTTGATTTTAGATTAACCCCCCATATATGGGGTATAAGGTAGCATATACATAGGAGTGGCATAACACTCCATTTAATTGTTAATGAATTAATAAAAACCAATCGCGTAACATTCACCTACTTCCCTCAAAAATTTGCATCATTTTGGGCTTGATTCCATATATTCCAGGAATTTAAACATTAATACGTTACAGATACAAATACTGCTTTTACTCCGAATTCTTCCGCCTGTTCCACTGAGGCTCTCATTCTGATATCCCTCATATGTGTTGTTAACGTAGATCATAGGCTCAAGGATTATCCTATAGTCGCTTCTGACTTAACATGTGCTTATTCTTTCTAACCATAGAATGAATAAACAATTGGCAAGTCGAAATTTAAATAGGCTTCAGAATGACTATACAAATCATTATGGTGGCAGAATGCCAATTATGAAATATTCTATCAAGATATCACAGTAGAAGGAGGTACTATGCCGAAGATTATTGGTATCGACCTGGGTACAACGAACAGCGTTGTAGCCGTCATGGAAGGTGGAGACCCCACCGTAATTACGACAGCTGAAGGCTCACGGCTCTTGCCCTCAGTGGTTGCCTTCAGTAAGACGGGTGAGCGTATGGTTGGCCAAACTGCGAAACGCCAGGCTACGATCAACCCTGAAAACACAATTTATTCCATTAAACGCTTCATGGGCCGTCGATACGACGAAGTAGAAGCTGAAAGGAAAATTGTATCCTTCCAGGCGGTTCCCGGACAGACAGGAGACGCACGCGTAAAGGTTCCTGTTACTGGTCGGGAATACAGCCCCCAGGAGATTTCCGCTATGGTCCTTGGTAAACTTAAGACAGATGCGGAAGCTTACCTGGGTGAGCGTGTATCGCAAGCAGTGATCACGGTTCCGGCTTACTTCAATGACAGCCAGCGACAAGCAACCAAGGATGCTGGTAAGATTGCCGGCCTGGAAGTTTTACGCATTATCAACGAGCCAACGGCAGCGGCCCTGGCATATGGATTGGACAAGAAAGAGAATGAAACCATCTTGGTATTCGACCTGGGTGGTGGGACATTCGACGTCAGTATCCTCGAAGTAGGCGGCGGTGTGATCGAAGTTAAAGCCACAAATGGCGACACCCACCTGGGGGGTGATGATTGGGACGAGCGAATCGTTAATTGGATTGCGGACGAGTTCAAGAAGGAACAGGGAATCGACCTGCGCCAAGATCGCCAGGCTCTCCAACGACTGCGGGAGACAGCTGAGAAAGCCAAGATCGAGCTTTCCAGCGTCATGGAGACAGAGGTCAACCTGCCTTATATCACTGCCGATGCCAGTGGTCCGAAGCACCTTCAAATGAAGCTCACTCGAGCTAAATTTGAACAGCTTACTGAGGATTTGGTGGCCCGACTGCGTGAGCCTTTCAATGCTGCTTTGAAGGATGCAGGTTTGAAGACCAACGAAATCAACGAGGTTGTCCTTGTTGGTGGTGCAACCCGCATGCCCATGGTGCAAGACCTGGTTCGGTCGCTGACCGGCAAAGAGCCCCACAAAGGTGTGAATCCAGACGAAGTAGTTGCCATTGGGGCAGCCATTCAGGCCGGTGTCCTGGGTGGTGAGGTCAAGGATGTCCTGTTGCTGGATGTTACTCCCCTCTCCTTGGGTGTCGAGACGATGGGGAACATCATGACACCGCTTATCGAGCGTAACACGACCATCCCAGTGAAAAAGTCAGAGACCTTCTCCACAGCGGAAGATAACCAAACCGCGGTAGACATCCACGTTCTTCAAGGTGAGCGCACCATGGCGAATGACAATATGAGCCTGGGACGCTTCCGATTAGAAGGAATTCCACCAGCGCCCCGCGGCGTACCTCAGATTGAAGTGACCTTCGATATCGACGCCAATGGCATTCTGAATGTAACCGCTAAAGATAAGGCTACCAGCAAAGAGCAGAAAGTTACCATCACAGCTTCAACGAATCTGAGCAAAGATGAGATCGAGACCAAAGTTCGCGAATCGCGCGAGCACGAAACAGAAGATCGCAGAAGGCGTGAATTGGTAGAAGCTCGCAATACTGCCGACAGCCTGGCCTATCAGACGGAGAAGACGCTCCGGGAGCTGGGTGAGCGAGTCTCGGACAGCGAGCGCTCTAATATCGAAAGTAAGGTGAATGCCTTGCGAGAGACGATCAAAGGTGATGACCTGTCAGCTATCCGGCAACAGTCGGAAGAGCTTCAGAACGCCTTCCACGCCCTCAGCCAGCAGCTGTATGCACAGCAACAACCTGGCGGCCCAACACCGGGCGCAGATGGTGGGGACCAAGGCCAAGGCCCGGAAGGCGAAGACGAAGTAGTTGAAGGCGAATTCCGCGAAGCATAAACCGTACCAGATCTATATGGAACGATCGGGAGCTAGAGCTTGCTCCCGATCCTGATCGAGCCCCGGATTATATTCAAATCTGGGGCTCTTGAATATCCCCGTCGGCAGGGATCCAGCCTCGTACCTGAGCAAAATTGGAAAAGCATCCAGGTTCTAGCAACCCCGTTCTGGTACGTGTGTTAAAATAAATATGTCCTTCTATTTGAAAATCAGTGCGAGACAAGGAATGTCATGCAAAGCACAAGTTCTCCACCAGTCAGCAGTTATATTCCATCCTCCCTTTTCCTTATCATAACCGGTTGGGGTGGTCTGGTAGCGCTCTTTATCCTCACACCGCCTGAGCTTGGTCCAAGATGGTTGTTCTTCTTTCTGAGCGTAATCGCTCTTACCGGCACAGCCATGCCTTTTGTCGCCTTCTTGAACCGTCGCTTTCCGAGCATCCCCCCGATCGTACCGGCCGTAATCGTGCGCCAGTCGTTGTGGATAGGTATCTATTTCCCAGTCTTGGCCTGGCTGCGGATCCCTCGCTTGCTTACTCCTTCACTGGCGCTGCTCCTGGCAATCGGCTTACTGCTAATTGAATGGCTGCTGAGGCTGCGAGAGCGCAGCCAGTGGAAGCCGTGAGGAATATGTCGGAACTGCGCTCCTTACCCTCGGTTGACCAGTTGCTGCAAGACCAACTTGTAACTACCTGGATCGAGCTCTTCGGGCGCAATCTGACTGTAGATGTCATCCGTTGCACCTTAGAAGAGGCGCGCCAGGGCTACTTCCAAGGCAAAAATCTCCCCAACCAAGAAGAGATTTTAAAAAGCATAAAATTGGTCTTGGATGAATGGACCTCACCTTCTCTGTGCCCGGTCTTAAACGCTACCGGGGTTGTTCTACATACTAACTTGGGACGTGCACCGCTCAGCCAGGCTTCCCTGGACTCCGTCCACCAGGCTGCACTTGGGTACTCGAACCTCGAGTTTGATTTAGATAGCGGGCGGCGCGGGTCACGCCTGGTACACGCAGAAGAATTGCTCAAACAGCTTACTGGAGCACAAGCAGCCCTGGTAGTGAACAACAACGCCGCGGCAGTCCTGCTGGTCTTGACTGCCCTGGCTCGCCGCAGGAAGGTTGTCATCGCCCGCTCTCAGTTGGTAGAGATCGGGGGCGGATTCCGGGTACCGGATGTCATGAAGCAATCTGGCGCCAAACTGGTCGAGATCGGAGCCACCAACCGGGTCCATTTATCTGATTACCAGCAGGCAATTGACGAAGGCTCAGTTTCCCTGGTGTTAAGAGCGCATCGTTCGAACTTTCGAATTATTGGATTTACCAGCGAGCCCACGCTCGAAGAGATTACTCAAGTGGCTCATTCTGCCAATCTCCCAGTTGTGGACGACCTGGGGTCAGGCTCGCTATTAGACACAGCCCACTATGGTATGGGACATGAACCGACCGTGCAAGAGTCCTTAGAGGCAGGGGCTGACCTGGTTTGCTTTTCAGGTGATAAGCTGCTCGGAGGACCACAGGCAGGCATCATCATCGGGCGAAAAGACCTGCTAGACAAACTTAAACGGCACCCCCTCGCCCGGGCTATTCGAGCAGACAAGCTCTGTCTGGCTGCTCTCTCTGCAACGCTTCTTCATTACATGAAAGATGAAGCCGAAACCCATATCCCGATCTGGCGTATGATATCCTCCTCGAGCCAAGACCTGCTTCGCCGAGCCCAGAAATGGACGGATAGGCTAGGAAGGGGGGAGATTATCCCAGGTTTATCTACCGTTGGAGGAGGCAGCCTGCCGGGTGAAACAATACCCACCTATCTGGTTGCCCTGGACCTGCCCAGCCCAAACCGCTTCCTAAGCGCGCTTCGCACTGCACAGCCGCCCATCATTGCACGATTAGAAAATGATCGGGTTATATTCGATCCACGCACGATTTTGACTGAACAGGAGCCCTTATTTCTGGACACCCTCGAACATGTCTTGAAGCATCAAGCGCAATAATCGTATCCTATTCATCCTGAAGGACTGGACATCAAATGAAAAATGATCTAGATGCCATCATGCAGGCTAAAAACCTGGACGCGCTGCTAGTAACCGGCCCAGCCCAACACAACCCTTTCATGTACTATATGACGGGTGGAGGGCATATTACGCTCGCTGACGTAATCAAAAAGCGCGGCGAAGAGCCGATCCTCTTCCATACCCCGATGGAACGAGAGGAGGCAGCCAAAACAGGCATGCGCATTAAGAATATCGAAGACTACAATTTCCCTGATCTATTGAAGAAATCCGGAGGAGATTATTTTGAAGCCGTGGTTGAGCGCTATTGTTTAATGCTCTCCGAAGCAGGCGTGACCTCTGGTAAGATGGCTGTATATGGAAAAGTAGACGCGGGTGCGGCCATTGCCCTATTCAATACCATCGAAAAACGTATCCCTGAGTTGGTGATCGTGGGGGAATATAACGATTCCACCTTGCTGGAAGCGATGGCGACAAAAGATGAAATTGAGATCGAGCGGATGCGAAAAATGGGCCGGATAACTACAAACGTAGTCGGAAAAGTAGCCGATTTCTTGACATCCCAGCATGTGAAAGATCAAGTCCTGGTTAATAATGAAGGTATCCCCTTGACAGTCGGAGATGTAAAAAGACGTATAAACCTGTGGTTGGCAGAAGAGGGTGCTGAGAATCCTGAAGGCACCATCTTTGCAATTGGCAGGGATGCAGCCATCCCTCACAGCAGTGGCGATCCAGATAGCCTGCTACGTCTCGGGCAAACTATCGTCTTCGATATCTTCCCTTGCGAAGCTGGGGGCGGCTACTATTACGACTTCACTCGAACCTGGTGCATTGGCTATGCGCCTGACGAAATGCAAGCCCTATACGACGATGTGCACTCGGTCTACCGGCAAATACTGAGCGAGCTCGAAGCCGGCACACCTTGCCCCAATTATCAAAAACGCACTTGCCAGCTATTTGAAGAAATGGGACACCCCACAGTCCTATCGAATCCCCAAACCCAGGATGGGTTCGTACACAGCCTGGGTCACGGGCTTGGACTTCACGTGCACGAACGCCCATGGTTTGGAAAAAACGCCACCCAAAAGGATTTATTAGCGCTGGGGTCGGTCGTAACCATTGAGCCTGGACTATATTATCCAGAGAAAGGCATGGGTGTGCGATTGGAAGACAGCGTTTGGGTAAGGCCAGATGGCCAAATGGAGATACTGGCCGATTACCCCATCGACCTGGTCCTACCCACCCGGTGAGAAATGCATAGGAAAG
>CAZAQS010000041.1:0-25584 GCA_964486825.1 uncultured Anaerolineaceae bacterium
TACCCTGTTATTGCTTGACTTTTGTGTATTCCATTTTCATACTGAGAATTGCTGATCGACAGCAATCTTGATGGATTGGGAGAACGATGTGTGGTAAAATGTGCCTGCGTGATATTGGAGATGCGCGTGCTGAGGCCGCCAGAACCTCAAGGGCGGCGTTTTATTTTTCGACCCGGCTAAGGCCGAGGAGCAGAGGAGATTAGATTAAGATGGAAACGAAATTGTATGTGGGAAACCTGTCCTATTCGGCGACAGAGGAAGATCTGCAAGAGCTGTTTTCGGGTGCAGGGACGGTTTCCTCAGTTACCCTGATTAAAGACAGGGACACTGGCAGGTCCAGGGGTTTTGCCTTTGTGGAAATGAGCTCCCAGGTCGAGGCCGAGAACGCAATCAGTATGTTCAACGGTTATTCAATGGATAACCGCCAGTTAACCGTGAATATCGCTCGCCCGCGTGAAGACAGAGGCGGAGGCGGCGGTGGCTTTGGCGGTCGCCGTGGTGGCGGCGGAGGCGGTGGCGGTTATGGCGACAGGGGTGGCTCACGCGACCGGGATCGAAGGGGCGGCGGGCCCAGGCGCTACTAAGCAATAAAGAACGCCCATGACTTGACATAATAGCAAAGACTCCCCTTATCCTTGACTGGAGGCGAGGAGTCTGTTATACTTACTGGCGTAGTGGGATGCCGTTATGTTCTCGTTGGATTAGGAAGCCAAAGGCCCAGGGCTTTTTTCCTTGGGCCATTTCGTTTTGGCCGCCCCGCTGGAACTAGTGCGTCTAAAGAAACAAATTTTCAGTAAGGAGAGTTAAATCAATGTCAGAAAGAATCATCGGTACAGTGAAGTGGTTTAACGCTGGTAAGGGCTACGGTTTCCTTTCCAGGGAAGACGGCGCAGACGTCTTTGTTCACTTTACAGCTATAGCAAGCGACGGCTATCGCACCCTGGAAGAAGGCCAACGGGTCGAATTTTCCATCGAGCAGGGGCCAAAGGGTTTGCAGGCAGTGAACGTCGTCCCAATGTAAAAAAAACCCACAACAGTAGAAAATTCAAAACAGAAAAACCCCGTCTCAAGGCGGGGTTTTGATTTACGGATCAGGAGATCCCAATGAGAATGGTACCGAAAATAATCAAACTGTTCGCTCTCTCAATACTTCTGGTAGGTTGTGTTCCGTCTCAGGAGCCTCCACCTCCGTCCCAAGTCGTTTCAAAGGATCCCTTTTCTATCCGCGCCCAGGGCGAAGACGGGATACTAATGGAATTGAGCGGAAACAGTCGCGGTCATTTTTCCGGCGCCGAATCCGCTTTCGACCTGCGCTTTGTAAACCAGGGACAATCCACCTGGATGGGTGAATTCTGCCTTCAATTGGTGGATCTATCTGGCGTAGTTACTACTTTCGAGCAGAGTGAATTCAGCCTGGAACCCGGAGAAGCTCTCTCCAATCCTATCCACCTGGTTATGCCAGAAGACCTGTCTGAAGGGGCTTATGGCCTGGGGTTGGTCGTCACCGAGCGCTGGGCCAACATTACCACCATCTACCTGGGAGAGGGGACGGATGGAGCGGTGGGTCCGTGGGCTGAGCCGGTTTGTCCTTAAGCCGTTATTTAGAAAATCGAGAGGCTGAACAGGCTGTGATTAACGCCTGCCCCCTTACCAGCGATTGGTTATGGGAAAGGTGTAGGCTCACAGGGGTTTTGTTCGATATCGGTGATCTCGTAATCCAGGTCGACCCAGGCGCGATAGGTGATCGACTCCTGGCTGTTGTCTGCTTGAGCGATGTGAATATCCCCCTCTTTCCAAATGACCTGCCATGTGAGGGTGTAATCGACCACACTGTTTGGAGGCGCTTCAAGATTTAGGGGAAACTCACGTTCTTCCCTGGCGCCTGCCGTGAAACCATAATAAGTTTGAATGCTGGTGATACTCTTTGCCCGCAGAGGGGCCGGTAACTGGCCTTGGAGCTCTATATCATACTCCATCCAGAGTTTGCGCTCGATCTCGGGGTCGTAGGGCTCGCCCGAGGGACAGTTAGAAATACGGATGGTTTCAGTGTCTAAAAGCTCAACCTGCGTGCCTGTCTCGTTCAAATTAACGACCGGCTCGGGAGAGGCCTGTATGGATTGTTCCTCGCTGGCCCGGGCCCTGTTACTGACAAACTGGTTGAACAAATCTACGCCGAAAAGCGCAACGAAGCTGATGATAATAATCAGCACCAGCACGAGGATGACCGAATATTCCAGGATTCCTTGCCCGCTCTCTCGAAAATTTCCAGCTCTGTGTTCCAGCTTTGGTGATTTCATATTGAACACACTCCTATAAGTATTTTCATTTCGAACGGGCAAATCCTCCTCTTCTCCTCTTCATGAGCGCAAGATCAGACCGTGGCGACAGCAGGCAGAAGGGCGTACTTCTGTATCGTTTGCTGAAGCGGGGGTTGCATAGAGTTAAATGCACCGGATAATAATTCGTGCGTTCCGGTCTTACCGGCCGCGTTGTACAAATGTACAGTCATATGTTTCATCATGGTCTGGTAAGCTCCTAAAGCTTCCTTCAGATCTGAAAAAACATGCGTATCTTCAAGCTGGTCTCCTACGATTTGAAGATACCAGGCTTTCGAACGCATGGCCTGGTTGATGTCGCTTACCAACGTTTTAGCCAGGCCAGGACCCAATTGCTTCGTATAACTCTCCAGTATCACTGCAAGAAGCTTGCCAATTGCAATCCGCAGGGTTTGTAACTGGTAGGACAATGAACCTTGCCTGGATTCTAGATAAGTAATCCGGCAAGGTCTGTCAGTGTTATCCAGGATTAAATTCAGGCAGGCTGCACCGGAATCTGCACCGGTTGGTTGCGAGAAGACCGAATCCATGGGCATGGGCTGGCCAGAGTGCAGCGTTAAATACCCCTCAGAACGTGGCCACAAGAAATGAAAAAGGCCATTTGCACGTTGGGCTTTACAGGTTTCGATATAATCACTGAGCACTTCCCGGTTTTCTGCCTGTATGGTCTGGGCAGGAGGCGACCATTCCAACACCTGCCTGGCTACCCGTACTGCAGTTCGAGGTAGGCTGATCGAACGAATGGATCCATTTCCGGATTTCCAGTAAGAATGGATTTCTCCAGGATCGATTTCTATGCAATTGTTTCCAAAAATATTGAACGCACCTGCATCTTTGCCCTCTGATATGAGAAGGACCAACAGCTCTTCGGCTGCATATTGGATCTCGATCAGGCCCGTTAAAAAATATTGGTAGTTAATACGCAGCATTGTCCGGGCATAAGAGATTGAGCCAGAGGTAGTTGTATCAGGTGCGTGAGGGTAGAATCTAATCATTTGGTATAGGGGTCGCCAGGTAACTGGCGAACGGTAAGGTATGCTGATCGATATGGGGGATTATCAATTGGGAGTATCATACCTCAATTTAGACGATCTTGCCAGGTAGGCTTCTCTCGCGAGCTTAGGTACTACCTGAGCGTTCTATGAAAGGAAAAGGTGGAGGGTAAAAGGATATGGCGACACCAAAACGTCTCATCTTTATTCATGGCTTGCTCGGTGACAGTAAGGGAGTCAAGGCGACCTTACTGCGAAGCTTATTTCCCGGCATTTTGACGCCCGATTTCAGTGGCTCTCTGGAAGAGCGAATGGAAGCTTTAAATTCGACCCTTGGAGATGTGGAGAACTGGACGGTCATAGGCTCATCCTTTGGGGGTTTGATGGGGGCGCTTTTTACTTGCCAAAATCCTGGCCAGGTCGATAAATTAATTCTGCTTGCACCGGCATTAATCTGGCCGGATTTTGCTATGAATCCTCCCAGCCCTATCGATGTGCCGGTGGTTGTTTACCAGGGCTCGCGAGATGAGCATATCCCCGCCAAGGAGGTCCGGCGTTTGTCGGAAATGGTCTTCAAGAACCTGGAATTCCACCTGGTGGATGATGATCACGGCTTGTACAAAACAATCCACGCCCTGGATTGGAAAACCCTTTTAAGCTGAGAGAACAGCGGTCAATCTCCGTTGAGGGTCGTCTGGCGGATCTGCTGTACCTGCAGAAGGTGAGAGCGCTCATGCTTGGCGAAATAGCTGGCCTGCTGTAAGATTGTTACCCGCCCAAATTCCTCATGTTCTCCTGTCCGCTGCCACCCCTCGAGCGGTAGGGCCTGTAATTTGTCGAGCACTTCCTCTCGAGATGCTTTCAGGTGCTGGAAGATCTGGTTTGCAGTTCCGGCCCCTTGATCGTCCAACATCCAGGCAGCGGCTCCTGCCAGAGAAGGATTTTTCTCTGACAGCATTTTATCCACCCTCCCTGCCAGCAGTTCCTGTGCCACGAGCAAGTGCAGAAGGGCTTCTCGCATATTCCATTCACCTGGCTCTGGGTAGTATGCCATCTGCTCCTCGCTCAATCCCTCGATCAAAGTGCGGATTTCATCGATCCCCGAAGCAAGGGCCTTCAAAGCCTGCTGAGGGGATAGGGGTTCCAAGAACCACACCGGAGGGATTTCCTTGAATGTGAGCGCATAAGCGCCACACATAGCGCAAATCTTTGGTGTCTTCCCTAAATAGGCTTCTCCACAGGTACGGCAAACAGACACCTCTGGAATCTCGGACAGTGGGATGGTGCGATTTTCCCTGACAGCACGTTTTGTATTCCTAAGAGCTTTGGCCAGAGCAGCCTGGCCTGGCGATGCCTGCATAATTTGTATGGTAGCCTCCAGCTCATTTTCTAGATCCTGGTTGGAGATTGGCGGGCTACTTTCGTTGCTCTGGCGCACCTCTTCGGAAAAGGCAGCTGCCCACAGTAGCTTAGCAGCATTATATGAACCGGCCATTTCCAGCCTGCGGGCCAATCTGACGAATTGGATAACGGGGTTTTGTTCATTTGTATTCATTTCAAGGCTCCCGGGTATATAAAATGATGGTTTTGCTGTAAGCAGATACTGCTTAAAGGCGTGTCAACACACACTCAGGCACTCTGCCGGTCACGGCTGAACTGGGTCTCATAAAGATGTGCGTATAGGCCTTGCTGTTCGACCAGCTCGCGGTGCGTTCCATGCTCGACCACCTCGCCACGATCCATGACGAGGATCATATCGGCAGCCAGGATTGTGCTGAGCCGGTGGGCAATAACGATGCTGGTTCGCCCCGCCATAACCAGCTTTAATGCATCCTGGATCAAGGCCTCTGACTCGCTATCCAGATGGCTGGTGGCTTCGTCCAGCACCAGTATACGCGGGTCCTTGAGGATGACACGCGCCAGGGCAATTCGTTGTTTCTCTCCCCCGCTCAGGCGATAGCCGCGTTCCCCGACGATCGTATCATACCCGTCCGGAAGGGCTTTGATGAAATTGTGAATATTCGCAGCTTTAGCGGCTGCTTCCAGCTCTGCCTGGGAGGCATCCAGCTTGGCATATAAAAGGTTGGTTCGAATCGTATCATGGAAGAGATGGGTCTCTTGAGTGACCATCCCAATCTGTTCTGCTAGGGAGGCAAGGGATAAAACTCGCAGATCGTGCCCGTCGATGAGGATCCGTCCACTGGTTGGATCGTACAGGCGGGGGATCAGGTAGGTCAAACTGGTCTTGCCTGCACCGCTCGGCCCAACCAATGCTACCAGCTGCCCTGGATCGACCCGAAATGAGACATCCTTTAATGCATAATCGCGCGCCTGGCTGATGGCAATCTCTTCTTCCACCAGCGCATCTCCTAAGAAACCATCCCCTGCTTTCTGTTCCCTTTCCCTTTTGCTCCCGGAAAGGACGGCAGTCACGTTTTCGATAGACCCGAAGCGACGCACATCGCTGAGCAAGCTTTCCTCGTTAATCTCATAGCGGAAAGTTACGTTCTCGAAAACCAGCTCTCCGCGCACATCGTTCAATGGCATAGCATCTGGCTTTTCTATGATATCTTGGGGAAGATCGATGATTTCAAAGACACGCTCAAAACTGACCACAGAGGTGGCAAATTCCACCGGTGCGTTGGCGAGACCTTGCAGAGCAGAATACAGGCTGGTGAGATATGCGCCGAAGGCTACGATCGTACCGATGGTGAACGCTTCCTGGATAACCAGGTAACCCCCGATCCCGTAAACTAAAGCTGTCCCAACCGCGCTGAGCAGGCCGATGATGACGAAGAAGGAGACGCCTGTCACGGCTCTTTTTACACCGATATTACGGACGTGAACTGCCCGGTCTTGGAAACGCTCGATCTCCTGGTCTCGGCGTCCAAATAATTTGACCAACAACGCTCCCCCGATATTTAGGGTTTCGTTCATCATTGCGTTCATTTGCGCGTTGACTTCCATATGCTGTCGAGCAATTTCCCTCAACCTGGCTCCCATGCGGCGGGCAGCCAGGATGAACAGGGGCAAGATTGCCACACTGATCAGGGTCAGCCTCCATTCAAGGGTAAGCATTACGATCAGTACAGCGCTGGCCTGGATGATATTCGTCAAAATTCCTACGATCGTATTGCTGATGGCATTTTGCGCACCAACGACATCGTTGTTCAGCCTGCTCATCAGCTCGCCAACTTTGGTATGCGTGAAGAAGCGCAATGACATGCGCTGCAGGCTGGAGTAAAGGGCGACCCGTAAGTCATAAATCACACCCTCTCCAACCCAGGCATTCAAACGTCGTTGGACCACGTTGATCGCGCCACCCAAAGCGGGGATCAACAACAGACCCAAGGCCAGCAAGACCAGGCGATTTACATCCCCTGCTGGGATCGTCCTGTCTATCATGTCCCTAAGAATTAATGGGGTCAGCAGGGTCAGGCCGGTGGTCAGCAGGATCATCGCCAGCATTCCCGCGATCTGCCAGCGGTAAGGCTTAGAATAGCTAAGGACTCGCTGCATCAAAGGCCAGGTGACCTTTGGCTTTTCGTCCGGCGAACTTACATAACTCCACCAGCCGCTACCGTGGAATCCCATATACACCTCGCTTCGTTTTAGGAACTCGATCCCTCATCAGCTAACATCGACTCCTCTCGAGAACGCTAAATAATCTTGCATGCTTTCGACCTACGATCCACCTGACATTATACATGAAGCCTGGCAGCGCCTGCCCTATGCTTTCGGCTAGGTCGGGTTGGATGTCGAATCATCCCTCTTAACCTAATTTAAAGGGAGCATTTCTAAAAAAACCAGTCCTGTGGGAGTCTGGGCGGATATAATAGAAAAAAATAATAAGTAATTGAAGGAGGAAACTAAGTCGAATATGCAATTGTATTTTATTCGTCATGCACAATCTGCCAACAACGCCTTATGGGCCGCCTCCGGTTCTGAGAATGGGAGAAGCCATGATCCGGAGCTAACTCCAACCGGTAAGGAGCAGGCCAGATTCCTGGCAGAATACTTCAAAACAGCGAAAGACGCACATCGCAGCGATGGAGATGGTTATCCATACCAGGTGCCCCCCGGGCTGACTCATATCTATTGTAGCTTGATGTTGAGGTCTGTCGCTACTGCTACTGTCCTGGCACAGGCCGTGGGTCTACCGCTGCACGCATTGGAAGAAATCTATGAGGAAGGGGGCATTTACAATGCAGATCCGGAAACCGGACGAAAAATTGGACTTCCGGGTTTGGGGAAATTGTATTTTGAGGAACATTATCCCCACCTGGTCCTGCCACAAACCATGAATCCGGAGGGTTGGTGGAGCCGGGATTACGAGTTGCCTGAGGATCGCCCCCGCCGAGCTCGAAAGGCCCTGGAGAATATCAAGGAGTTGCACGGAAATACCCAGGATCGGGTGGCGCTCATCAGCCATGGCGGCTTTTACAACCACTTTTTGAAATCGATACTAAAGATCCAGGATCCAGATCGCTATTGGTTCACGCTTAACAATACCGGCATAACTCGAATTGAATTCCAGGATGATTGGGTGGGGTTGATTTATAGTAACCGGACGGATTTTTTACCTGAGGAGCTTGTGACCTGAGCCTGACAGGCAGGGTTAGACAACGTTATACTCTTCCACCAGGCGACCTTGCTCGAAGCGTGCCAGGTCTACCGTAGATACGTCTACAGCGTGAGACTTCCCGTCAAGAATGATTTCGGATGCGCTCCTTTTCATCGATCAGGTAGGATTATCATATAACAAGCGGAGCTGTTCTCTAGCTCCGCTTGCAAGATTTTCAATTTGAATATACCTTCTAATCGCTCTATTCAAGGAATTCCGCTTTACTCTTCGTTTTCTTTATCTTTATCCTTATCATTGTCTTTGTCTTTATCATCAGGTTTCCCTCCGGGAGTATCTTCCGGCTTTCCTGTTTCATCAGGTTTTCCTCCGGGAGTATCTTCCGGCTTTCCTGTTTCATCCGGTTTTCCTGTTCCATCAGGTTTCCCTCCGGGAGTATCTTCCGGTTTCCCTGTTCCATCAGGTTTCCCTCCGGGAGTATCTTCCGGCTTTCCTGTTTCACCAGGTTTCCCTGCATCCGTAGGCCTACCACTCGGTAAGTCGGTTGGCTTACCCGCACCTGCCGGTCTGCCGGTATCCGTAGGTCTACCACTGGGAAGGTCTGTTGGCTTGCCTGCGCCGTTTGGCCTGCCGGTGGTGGTCTCGGCCGGCTCCTCAGGGCTGCTTGTTTCTGGGGGAGTCCCGACTCCCCACTTTTGATTCAATCTCTCCTGTTTCAGCTCGGTGACAGCAATAGCCCGCTCCAGGCCAGGTTTTGCAGATGGCGGCGCCTTTTCGAGCACCGATCCCAGTACCTCGACATGATGGGACATTTGGTCTTCTAGATGAGCTGCCTTCTGCTCTGCCCACCCCTCATCCCCGGGTTTTGGGTTCTCGAGCAGATGGCTTGCACTAAGCAGGTTTTCTTCGAAACGTTCTAAGGCAATCGACAAATCTTGTTCACGTCCTGCTTCAAGCAAGGTCTGTATTTCTTCCACCCTTAAGGTTGCATATTGTCCATGTAACTCGCTGTCACGTTCATCCCCCGCTACGAACAATCGTAAATCTTCAACCGCTGTTTTGACAGGATAGAGCGCGTCCCCTGGCAAAGCATGCGCAGATGCGTAGAGCGTTCCTCCACTCAACATTGCAAATAATAATGTCACCAGCAAAGCCAGGGAGACAGCTTGCCGTTTCAGGGAGCTAGGCGTGAGAGCACGAACGAAATTGCTCCAACGATCAAAAACAGTGACCTGCTGTTCCTGTTTGATTTGTGCGATTAAGCGAGCTTTACCGGCTTTGAAATAAGCAGGGCTTGGGGAAGGAAATTGTGCGCTCCGCAGGATCAGTGCCGCATCCAGGAGAGTAGCCAATTCGTTGCGATGTTCCGGATACCGTTCCAGGCATTGGGTGCGCGTCAATACCCCTTGCTCGATTGCCTCGAGTGACTCCTCCAGTATAAATACGATTGGATCATGCATAGGCGGCGTCCTTAACTGCATGGAATTCCGATTGGGTAAGCGCGCAGGCGCGTAAATCGCATGATTCGATTTCTCCTATTATATTATATAGACGAAATTTGGGAGAGATTGTTACACTTTTTAAGAAACTGAGTGAATTCTAATTTATCTCGTTGTTTGTCAGTCTTTGGTAGAATAGGAATAACAATACGGGCAGTGGTATTCGGCTGCCTTGTTGGAAGCTTTAGTGGGGAAAGAAAAAATGAATGAAATTCTTAAGTATGAAGGACCAGATTTTAACCGCCTCCTCGAGGAAATTGCACGGGTAGGCGCCTCTTCTTTTAAGATCCTCCCGGAGCTGTTCCGGCTATCGCTTCTATCGGAGGCCCAGATATATCCTTACCAGCAAGCCGAAGAGCACGTTGGAAGTGGGGAACAAGCAGTCCGCCAACAGCTGGGTATCTTTGACGATTTTCCGGATGACAGCCACTTTCTAAGCCTGCGGATTGCTTTCCAGGAGTACCTAGAGGGACATTTCAATTCCCTTCCTGAATACCCATTTGAGGAACGACTGAACTTCAACTCCATGACCTTGCAAAAATACCCGGCCGGTTCCCAAGGCATCAGCCCTCACCGGGACAGGGCTATTTACATTAACTTAATCTGTATTTTCATTCTGGGAGGTGAGGGGCGCTTTTTTATATGCAAAGATCGTTCCGGTCAGGACGCGATGGAGATCGATTCGGCTCCTGGAAGGGTTATCCTGATGCGAGCGCCTGGTTTCTATCAAATGCAACCCCGGCCATATCATCTTGTAAAGGATATACCAGGTGATCGCTATACCCTCGGTTTGCGGCAGCAGCGTAGGGGCACGCTGGATGAGCTGCCCAGGTAAGTGTCAGTCGTGATGAAATACTTTTAAGCAATCGTGATCAGGGAGGAGAAATGGACATTTTAACAGTGGTTGCGGGCATACTCCTGTTACTTCTGGGACGTCATTTGTTTTGGCTTTTTGTGGGCATCATCGGGTTCATCGCGGGTATGAATCTGGCCACTCAATTCCTGGCAGGCCAGTCCGATTGGGTAATCATCGTTGTTGGTCTGGTCGCCGGTGTTATCGGCGCTATCCTGGCGGTTTTATTTCAACGGATAGCGGTCGCCGTGGCCGGTTTTCTGGCTGGAAGTTACCTGGCTGCCTATCTATTGGCTTCCCTGGGAGTGGACATGGGCCAGTTTGAAGGCATCATCACAATCATTGGAGGCATTATAGGGGCCATACTGGTGTTCGTCTTATTTGATTGGGCCCTGATTTTGCTTTCGTCCTTGGTTGGGTCTTCATTGATCGTGCCAATTCTGACCGTCGATCCGCAGCTCCAGTTCGTACTTTTTTTGGTGCTGGCGTTGGTAGGTATCTTAGTGCAGGCCGGGATGCTCAGGCGCTGGCCAGCTCGCCGGGCTATTCGTTGATTTCCTCAGGGGTTACAAACTGTTCGCTTTCAACCAATTCAACTCGGGTCCCGTACAACCGGAAGTAGACTATCGCTGTATTGTTGTTTCGATCTACTTCATGGATGAGGTTATAGGGGTCAGTTGTGGATCGTAAGGCATAAATTTCACCCTCTGCCAGGCCCGTGACATCCACCCACTGTCCGGGAGTGTTATGAACATAGATATCTGCCCAACCTGCAGACAATCCTTGTATCGTATGCCCGCAGGTTTGGTAGCGGCGCGCTTCGGTTGGAAATTCTGATGGATTGCTATCCATTAATTCCTCAACCTGGCTATCATCCCGAAGGCAGTAGCCGACTTTATCGCTGCTGAAGATCAGCTCTCCCAAAGAACCATCTGGTAGAGTGGAATACACCTCGTAAAGACTGAAACCGTCCCAGTGCCAGTGTTCGTGAATATCATGATAGTGGAATTGTCCAACTCCGCTTTCCAGGTAGGTGATATCTTCTTCTGCTGTGCTCGTAAAAATCCGCTGGAGTACTTCGACCACTCCCGTACTGTTGTCCATTCTCCCCCGTAGCTCGAGAGCACCCGGACCGAGATTGGCAATTGCATTACTGAAGCGGACAATTGAACGGCCGCTCGATACGTCTCTCACCAGGCGCAAGTCGTAAGGGGGGAGAGTGTACAGATCAGGGAGTTGAGGTTCGACCTCGGGCTGTTGTGTCGACAAATCAGGCAACTGGGGCGATTGGCGGAAGGGGGAGTAGGTTTCTAGACGATCCAGGTACTGGGGTTTGCTGCGGATGGCTGGGCCTAAGGCAGGCTTGGGAGCTTCTCCGGGTCCGCCAGTTTCCCATTCATCTAGCGGTTCTTCAGAATCTTTTATCTGCCCGGCGCCTGTCTCGCCATGTTGAGGTGAGGCTGAGGCCAGGGGAGGTCTGGGTGTAGCTGAAGGAGTGGGTGTGGTTTGGACGCCATCAACAGCCGGTGGTGTAACTGGATTGGCAGAAGTGGTGGTTGGTAGTGGCTCCTCCTCCGGGTTACAACCTACCAAGAATATGGCTATGGCGAATAAAACAAAAAATCTCCTCATAATTTTATAAATTTAACATAATGCCCAACCTCTGGACAAGAAAATAGTTAATCTCAAACATTGGGAGGCTGAGAGGTATTTATTATACTTAGTGTATTTCCCTTTTATGAGCGGGACAATTAGGAGTTTACCTGATTGAGGTAGGGAGTTCCCTAATTAGATGTTGATATCTTAAGTATAAGTTTTATCTTATATCCGGCATAATGATTTCAGAAGTTGTCCGCTTTCTTATCAGCCGGTAGAATCTGCCTGACTTATGAGAATTCACGGATAAGAGGACGATTACCATGAGTAAACCGCAAAACAGGCATGCTATCAAGAGGAAGGCTGGGAAATTAAACATTATCGCAGCCGCGTTGGTCATATTAATAGCTTCGGCAGGTATGTTATTCTTGCAGAGGAATGGGCAGGCTTCCGCAGAAGGGAACGAAGGTATTTTACCCAAGGAGGTATCCGTTACTGAAGCAGCCGGATTGCGTGAAGCTGGCGCTTTTATGCTCGATGTGCGCGAACCCTATGAATGGGATGAGTATCATATCCCAGGCGCAGTCCTGGTTCCCTTGGGTGAGCTGGAAAACCGCCTTTCTGAATTACCGCAGGACCAGGAGATTGTAGTCGTCTGTCGTTCGGGTAACCGCAGTGCAGTCGGTAGGGATATCCTGCTGGCGGCAGGTTTTCAGGATGTTACCAGTATGGCGGGAGGCATGAACAGATGGAAGGCAGCAGGTTTCGATGTTGAGAGTGAACTGTAACTGCTTGGGATTGATATTCATACGATATTTGGAGAAAATTGATGACTGAAAAGACGATATCTAAAATTGGAATAACGGTGAGACTGGCTACAGACTACCAGACTGCGCTCACACGGGTAGTAGAGGCCCTCAAAACAGAAGGCTTTGGTGTTTTGACCGAGATTGACGTGAAGGACACTCTTAAAAAGAAGCTGGATGTGGATTTCCGCCCTTATAAGATTCTGGGTGCATGTAATCCTCCTCTGGCTCATCGCGCCCTCACCGCAGCTCCTCAGGTTGGCTTGCTGCTACCCTGCAATGTGACTGTCGCTCAAGCAGAAGACGGCCTGGTGGAGGTATCCCTGGTTGATCCTTTATCCATGCTGATGCTCATCGAAGATGAAGAGCTGAAATCCGTGGCCCAAGAAGCCCGTGACCGATTGGAACGAGTAGCCAATCTGATAAAAGATTTATAAAGGTAAATTTTAACGGTGGCAGCAGAAAAAACAGCGCCTTCATGGCGCTGTTTTAATTCTGGCAATTGCAAAAGTTTATCTCTGTAGACGATCCTCGTTCTGGTCGTCAGCTATCAGGAATAGATTCTATTCAAGATGACTTTCTACGATTGACGTTTGTTTTCTAATCATGTATAGTAGCCTCGGTAGTTACGAACGCCACATTTCCGTGGAAGTTAGAAGAATACGATATCGTTTGTGTGAGGGCAGTCGATGGACAGCAAGACGATCACCTTGAAACAACTGGCAAAAACCATTGATCATTCGTTACTGCGGCCTGAATTGACAGAGCAGGAGCTCATATCTGGATGTGAAATAGCCGCCCGCTATCAGGTTGCATCGGTTTGCGTGAAACCATGCCATGTACGCCTGGCTTCACAGTTGCTGGAAGGCTCAGGGGTTGCGGTCGGGACGGTTGTCGGTTTTCCTCACGGTAGCTCGACCACCCTCGTCAAAGTAGCCGAGGCGAAAGCTGCGTTGGCTGATGGGGCAAAAGAGTTGGATATGGTCATGAATATCGGAGAGTATCGTTCCGGTCACTTCGAGGTGGTCCGCGAAGATATCCGCGCCGTTGTGGAAGCTTCTGGTGGGAAGGCGCTCGTGAAAGTTATCCTGGAGAACGCATACTTAACGGACCAGGAAAAAGCAAGCGCTTGCCGGTTGGCCGAAGAAGCTGGCGCCGATTTTGTAAAAACATCCACCGGATTTGCACCTGGGGGAGCTACCCTGGCAGATGTGCGATTGATGCGTGCCTCGGTTGGCCCTACCGTTCAAGTTAAGGCCGCCGGTGGAGTGCGTACCCTTGAGGCTGCTTTGGAGATGATCGATGCTGGGGTGACCCGCATGGGTGCAACTGCAACAGCCGCTATATTGGATGAGTTCAAGAGGCGTCAAGGGGGAGAGCGATCAGAATTGAAGCAGTCTGGGCATGATCAAGATCCAGGCGCATATTGATCAACCATCTATTCAATCTCAAACCGATTCTGGAGGTACTACCATGGGAAGTGGTACAGTTGCTGAAAGTAAGCTGGGAGCAGGCATTGTAGGGACTGGTTTTATCGGCCCGGCTCATGTAGAGGCATTGCGGCGCATCGGTGTCAACGTCGTTGGTCTGGTAGCTTCTTCCGAAGATAAAAGCCGTTCAAAAGCTGCCCAAATGGGCATCGAACGAGCTTACGCCTCTTATGAGGCCATGCTCGCTGACCCAGATGTTCATGTCGTTCACCTGACGACTCCAAACCATTTGCATTTCCCCCAGGCCCGGGCCGCGCTCCTGGCAGGCAAGCATGTAGTCTGTGAGAAGCCCCTGGCGATGAATACTCGTGAATCTGGCGAGCTGGTGCGGCTGGCTGCTGAGCTGGGATTGGTCAACGCAGTACATTTCAACCTGCGTTTTTACCCTCTCGTCCAGCAGGCGCGTGCGATCGTGCAAAACCGCGAGCTGGGCGATTTGTTCATCGTGCATGGCTCCTATTTGCAGGATTGGTTGCTCTTCGACACGGATTGGAACTGGCGGCTGGAGCCGGAATTGGGAGGTATGCTGCGCGCGGTGGGGGATATTGGGTCTCACTGGTTAGATTTGATGACGTTTATTACCGGGTTGCGGATCGAATCGGTGTTTGCAGATTTTAATACCTTTCTGCCTGTCAGGAAGAAACCCTCCAAACCGGTTGACACTTATAGCGGGAAAATCCTGTCCGCAGAGGATTATATCGATCAAAAGATTCAGACGGAAGATTATGCCACCATCCTGCTGCATTTTGAAAGCGGGGTGAGAGGGGTGGTGACGATCTCCCAGATCAGCTCAGGCCGTAAGAACCGCCTGTCCTATGAAATAAACGGTTCTCAATCTTCTATCGCCTGGGAATCAGAGCATCCGAATGATCTGTGGATTGGGCATCGTACCCAAGCGAACCAGTTGTTAATGAAAGATCCTTCTCTATTGAGCCCGGATGCACGCGCTGTATCTTCTTATCCAGGCGGGCATAATGAGGGTTTCCCCGACACCTTCAAACAGCTTTCGAATAAGGTTTACCAATATATTCAGGCGGGCGATTTTTCTGCCAGGCCGGATTTCCCCACCTTTATAGATGGGCATTACGAGCAACTCGTGGGTGAAGCCATCGAAAGTAGCGCCAAAGAATGCCGTTGGGTTGACGTTCCTGAAGAGTAATTGGAGGGTCAAATGAAACTCGGACTTAGGGCTTGGAAGGTCAAGAAGTTATCCAGAGATGAGGCAATGGCATGAGAAAATACATTGGCTGTGATCTGGGTGGAACGAATTTTCGGGCTGGAGTGGTGGACCTGGAAGCAGGTAGGATATCCCACCAATCTGCTATCCCGACCCTGGCGCGCGAAGGCCACCAGGCCGTCATGGCCCGTATGTCTGGTTTAGTCAACAGGATCATCGATGAGAGCAATCTCCCACGGGAAGAAATCGGCGGCATCGGCATTGGCGTTCCAGGGGTAGTAGATTTGGAACGCGGAGTGGTGGTCTTCCTGCCCAATCTTACGGGCAATTGGCCGCAAGTGCCTCTGGCAGAAACAGTTACTCGCCAAACTGGCTTGCCGGTATGCTTGTTGAACGATGTACGCGCCATAACCTATGGCGAATGGCGTTATGGCGCCGGGCAAGGCGTCGATACGATGGGCTGCTTTGCTATAGGAACGGGTGTGGGAGGCGGGCTGGTCATTGATAGCCGGCTGCACCTCGGGATTGGTGGAACAGCCGGGGAGCTCGGACATCAGACCGTGGAGCCGAATGGCTACCTATGCGGTTGTGGCAACCGGGGCTGCCTGGAGGCATACAGCTCAGGTCCGGCCATCGCCGCCATGGGGATGAAGGCCGTTAGCCAGGGCCTTACCACCCAGATCGCAGAGCTGGTCGAGAATGACTTGAACAGGATCACGCCTAAGATTATTTATGAGGCAGCAATAAGAGGCGACCGCATCGCCAGGGAGATCTTCCAGCGAGCGGGCTCGTATTTAGGGATCGCGGTTGCTAACTTGTTGGTATCCGTTGGCCCCCGTACAGTAGTAATTGCCGGGGGGGTCTCTCAGGCGGGTGATCTGTTGCTGGAACCAATTCGCCGGGTAGTGAAGGAACGCGTCTTCGTGATGCCGGTCGAACAGGTCGAGATCTTAACCGCCAGGCTCGGCAATGATGGCGGCGTGATTGGGGTCGCCTCCTGGGCCAGGGATAATCTCAAGGGTTCTCCGGGTCTCGGCTCAATGCACTGATCCAGATGCTCTCTCCATCCCATAAGGACCATACCGGAACGACATGCGGTTGGCAGGTTTTGGAATTGGCCGGCGCCAATCGAGCCAGCACGACCTCCTTCAATACTTCTTCGATCTGAGCTTTTTTGTCCTCTTCGATTGCCATGTTGGTTTCCATTTTTTCTCCAGGCTACGTATTAGCTCTTGCTCATCCTTCTCCATATGTACTTTCTGATCTCAGCCAGGATAAAGATCGAGCTGGTCACCAAAACGATACGACCCCAATCTACCGCCCTAAGGGGCACGGTATTCAAGGCAACCTGCATGAAAGGTACGATCGTCGCCAGGTATAACAGGCCAACTGAGATGATGATGGCGCCGATCAGGTATTTGTTTGTGAACACGCCGATCTCGAACAGTGATTTGTTTTGCGAGCGTACGTTTAGAGAGTTGAAGACCTGGAACATGGCGATCGTGATGAATGCCATGGTTTGAGCCCGGAAGGCATTCTCCGTGTTCTGCATGCTCAGATAGACACCCAAAGTGCCAGCGGCCATGATGATGGCTACAAACAGGACAATGTACAACATGCTGCGGTTGATGATACGCGCATCCGGACGGCGCGGTGGCTCGTTCATGACATCCCCTTCTTTGGGTTCCAGGGCGATGGTGATATCGAGCAAGCCGTCGGTAACCAGGTTCACCCACAAGATTTGAACGGGGGTAAAAATGAGATGGCCAACCGGGAGCAAAAAGATGGCCCCTATAATGGTCAGGATTTCACCAGCGTTGGTTGAGATGAGGAACTTGACCACCTTACGCACATTCTGGAACACGACCCGGCCTTCCTCCACTGCGTTGACAATGCTGGCGAAATTGTCATCGGTGAGCACCATTTCAGCCGTCTCTTTGGTGACGTCCGTGCCCGTTATCCCCATGGCAACACCGATCTGGGCTGCTTTGAGCGCCGGAGCGTCGTTCACCCCGTCTCCCGTCATGGCGACCACTTCTCTGTGGCGTTGCAATGAGCCGACGATGCGCTGCTTGTGAGCTGGCGATACCCTGGCGAAGACCGCCGTATCCAGGATGATTTCGTCCAGCTCTTCATCGCTCATTTTATCGATATCTGTGCCTGTGCAAACCCTTCCATCGCCTTCCAGGATGCCCACCTGTCGCCCAATAGCTTCTCCGGTCACCTGGTGATCTCCGGTTGCCATGATCACCCGGATTCCAGCCTTTTTGCAGCGCTCGATCGCTTCAAAGACCTCCTCCCGGGGCGGATCCATCATCCCGAACAAGCCGGCGAAAACCAATTCTCCCTGGCCTTGCTCCAGGTTATCCTTGACCTGCTGGACCTGCTGATCGTCCAATTGCTGGTAAGCCACGCCTAGCACTCGTAATGCTTGTTCTGCCATATCGTTATTAGCCTTCAAAATGGCCTCACGCTCCTCCTGGGTAAGCTCTACGACTTCTCCGTCTTTGCGGACCGAGCTGCAGAAATCCAGCACCGTTTCCGGGGCTCCTTTCAAATACAGGGTTCTTCCTCCCTCCGGCGTCTTGTGGAAGGTGGACATGTATTTCTTTTGAGAGCTGAAGGGGATTTCGTCGAGGCGCGGGTGTTCTCTCTCCAGGTCTGGCTTATCCAGGCCTGCCTTTCTGGCGGCTACGATCAAGGCTGCTTCGGTTGGGTCGCCACGGATGCTCCAGCGCGCTCCGCCTTCCCCATCTTCGTGGATCAGGCGGGAATCGTTTGTCAGGGAAGCGATCTGCAGCGCCAGTCGCAGGTCTTCATCCTCGCCTGGCTCGAGGGATGTTCCATCGAACTTGAACTCGCCTTGTGGCTCGAAACCCAGGCCAGTCACCTCGATCAGCTTTCCACCTGCCAACACCTTTTGGACGGTCATCTGGTTGGTTGTAAGGGTGCCGGTCTTGTCGGTGGAGATTACCGTGGTGGCGCCAAGCGTATCTACCGCCTGCAGGCGTCGAATAATGGCATTACGCTTCGCCATGCGGTTCACTCCGACTGCAAGGGTAATCGTCATAACCGCCGGAAGGCCTTCTGGGATTGCCGACACCACGGCAGCCAGCGCGAACAGGAATACCTCCTGTAACTCCAGGCCCCGAATCCATGCCATGATCATAATCAGCAGGCCTGCCCCAAAAGCCAGGAAGCCGAGCCGTTTTCCTAATTCCAGGGTCTGCGTTTGTAAGGGGGAGACTGCTTTTTCAGTCTCTTGAATGAGGGACGCAATCTCTCCCAATTGAGTATCATTTGCGGTGGCGTAAACAACGGCCTTACCCCTTCCCTCGGTTACGATGGTACCCCCATAGGCCAGATTGGTGCGATCTGCTACCGCCAGATCCCCTTCCAGTGGTTCGATTGTCTTGGAAACCGTGAGGGACTCTCCGGTCAACATCGATTCGTCAATTTCGAGGTTAACAGCTTCAAAGATCCTGGCATCCGCAGCGATCCTGTCGCCTGCTTCGAGCAAGATGATATCTCCCGGGACGACCTCAGCCGTATCGATGCTGAGGTCTGTACAGCGATCTCCCTCTTCGCAGCGCAGGACATCCGCCTGCGGCGCAGCCCGGGATCTCAAGGCTTCTATGGCCGATTCTGCCCGGTATTCTTGAAAAAAACCGATGGCGGTATTGACCAGGATGACGACCGCAATAACGATCGTGTCGATCACTTCACCGGCCAGCAAGGCGATCACACCCGCAACCACCAATACAGCCACAAGCGGGTTGATTAGCTGGTGAAGTAAGATGCGGATCCAGCTAGTCTCCTGGGTTTTCGCCACCTCGTTCCGGCCGTACTTTTCAAGACGTTTCTTTGCTTCTTCCTGGGACAGTCCTTTTGGGCCTGTCTCCAGAACCTCGAAGACTTCCTCGACTGCCAGTGAATGCCAGGCTTGCGTTTCGTTTCGATTACGATCCAGTGTACCCTCGCTCATGATTGGAGATGCTCTCGCAGGTCATCTCTTATGGCTGGCTTCATGGGAATCCCTGTCCGGTAAGCGGCAGATGCCAGGGCGTGTGAAGTGGCTGGGCCGCCAATCATCAGCAGCACGATCAGCACCAGGCCCTTGCTGAGCCCGAGTGGGGTAAAAATCACGTCTCCGATGAGCAGCAGCACAACTCCGAACAAGCCGACCTTACCTGTTGCGTGTAAGCGGGTATAAACGTCCGGAAGGCGGATCAAACCCAAAACGCCCAGGATCGAGAATATCGTTCCCAAGATGACGGCAACTAGAGCGATTAATTGAAGGATAAATTCCATACTCCCCTCTCTTTGTGTGAACAGGTTCAGAAAAACCTGATAAATTTCTATTTCCTCTTTAAAACATCTCCTGGTCAGCAATATAGCGCGCCAGGGCAATCGTCCCGATGAAGCCCAACGCAGCCAATGCCAGGGCAATATCGATATAGATCACATTCCCGGTCAGAAAGGTTAACAGCACGAGCACAGCCAGGATCAGTGTAGCTGTCATGTCCAGCCCGATCAAGCGGTCGATCAGGTTTTCTCCACGCCCTACTCGCCAAACAGACACCGCGATCAGAGCGATATGGATGGCCAGGGAAATATTCAAAGCATAAATGAGAATCGTTTCCATTTTCGTCCTAATGATCTACCCACAAGTTTTCGCTTAGCATGCTACGGTTGGGTCCGCTCAAAAAATGCCCACTCAGGGGAAAATCTTGCGAAGTAGATTCACGCGCATTTTTTGCGCTTCGGCTGCCTTGACATCGCTGTCCGTGGCATCCAGGCAGTGGGTGTACATGGTCCCATCTTCTCCTACCTCTACCACCAGCTCTCCCGGTGAGACGGTTATCGCATGAGCGCTGAGCGCGGTCCCGAGCTCCGTATCGCAATGGGAGGGGATAGAAATGATCCCGGGTTTTATCGGCAGGCTGGGTGTGAGCACGATGCGAGCGACCTGCAAACCGTTCTTCATGATATCCACCAGCAAGATGAGTACGTATTGCCCGGTTGCAAGCAAAGCCGCCGGCAAGCGGCGCAGCTCGTATGGATGCCGCTGCGGACCGATCAATAATGCAACCGCCAACGCAACGACCAGACCTAGCAGGACATTACTCAGCTCCAGGTTGGATGTCAGTGCGAGATAAATGATCAGAAGTGGGATGATGATTCGCACGTAGCTTCCGATAACTCTCATCCTTTAGCCTCCTAAGACTGCCTGGATATAATCAGCTGGCTGCCCGATCCAATTTACGGTAGCCGAGGCGAGCTGCAACAGCGGCTCTCCCCACAACCCCAGAATAAGGCACAAGCTGATCAGTATGGCTGGAGCGATCAGCCGGTCTCCATATTTCTTCGGCTCTACGTTTTCTGGTAGCGGTTCCCACCAGATCTTCTGGAAAGCCCTGGATGTATAAACGACCGTGATGATGCTGGCTAAAGCAAGCAAGGCCAGCGGTAGATAAGCCTGGTTCTGTACACCGCTATGGAACAAGGCCAGCTTGCTGATGAACCCGTTGGTGGGGGGGATGCCTGCTAATCCCATGCTCCCCAGTAAAAACAGCACGCCGGCCAGGGGCGTCTTCTTCCCCAGTCCGGTAATGGCCGAGAAAGCGGCTGTTTTTACCGGCGCCCGGCTTGCTACGCTCCCAGCCAGCATCAGCATGGCTGCCTTCAGCAGGCTGTGATTGAATGCATAAACGATGGCTGCCATCAACGCCAGGGGAGTGCCCCAACCGATGGCCACCAGGATGAAGCCAAGTTGTCCCAGGGTGGAGTAAGCCAGCATGCGTTTTGCATCGTACGTGCCTGTGGCTCCCAGGCCGCCGAAGAAGATCCCAGCAACCCCCAGGATCACCAGGATGGTTTGAATCCCGGCTGCCTGGTCGACAAACAACAGGGTGGTCATACGGAAGAAGCCGTAGATCCCCAGCTTAACAACCACAGAGGACAGGACAGCATGGACGGGTGTCGGTGCGGCCGTGTGGAAATCGGGTTGCCAGAAGTGAAATGGGATGACGGCGCTCTTCACCATGAAGAAGGACAGGATGAAAACCAACGCCATTGGGACCAGCACCTGTTCTTCGTCCATGCTGATCAGTTGAGCCAGCTGGGCCATGTTCAGGGTCCCATAGGAAGTGTATAGCAGGCCGGTACCGATTAACAGGAAAATTGCAGCCAGCAGGCTGATATAGAAGTATTTGTAGGCTGCTTCCGTTCCCATCTTATCGTCCGAGATCGCTGTCAGGATGGCAGCAGAAATAACCAGCAGCTCGGTGAAAACGAACAGATTGAACAGGTCACCCGTAAGCATTCCCCCGGTCAGCCCGGCAGCCAGCATCAAGAAGAGCGGGTAAAACGTTGGGTACTGGGTCACCTGGTCCCTGCTGTCCAGGGCATATAGTATACCGGCGGAGAGAACGATCTGGCTCATAACCACCATCGTTGCTGAAAGCAAATCTCCGACCAGGGAGATCCCGAATGGAGCAGGATAAGCACCCAGTTGAAATACAAGTGGAGCGCCCTGGTCCCAAACCTGGTATAGCAAGGCCAGGCTGAAGCCCAGCGATGTCAGGATGCTTCCAAAAGACCAGCTGGCTTGCAAGCGGTGGTTGGTGCGCAGGAGCAGCCCAATAGCCGCTCCGGTAAGTGGGATGAGGATTGGGAGCAGGACGAGATATCCGATTAGAGCATCCATAACAAGTAAATCGTTGTTCTCCTCCGGTCAGTGTTTTAACCGGTTCACTTCATCTGAATCGCTGGTATGGTAACGGATGGAAAGTATGTACAGCATCTCTAAAACAAATGCGAAGCCGCCCACGCTGATCACGATGGCAGTCAAAACCAGCGCCTGGGGCAGTGCATCTGCACGTTGGCCCACTACATTTGTATATGCGGCTACCTCACCCTGGTAAGCTCCGGCAGAAAGGAGGAACAGGTTGACGGCGTTGGAAATGATAATGATGCCAATCGCTGAACGGATCAGGTTGCGGCGGAGCAGCTGAAAAATACCGATCCCGAAGGAGATGCCAATTGCTAAAGCGGTTAATATCTCCATATTATTGCCTTCAATCTGTTGACCAATCTGGTGATTCTTCATCTCGGGTGACGATGCCCTTCCGCTCCAGGAAAGAGATAGCCCGCATTTGCTGCTGGCTTTCCCGGTCCGCGTCCTTTGGCCTTCCCAAGGTATCGATAACCAGGGAAGCGCTGCCGCGGACGATAACGCAGATGGCTAGCTCACACAACAGCCCGGTATTCAGGTAAAAACCTCTCGGCAGCGGTATTTGAAGATAATCCCCCAGGTTCACCTGTGTAAAGAAACTGCCGGTCACAAAGCCTGAGATCAATGCTCCGCTCAAAACCAGCAGCAGCCCAATCCCGATCAGTTGCGTGGATTTGAGCCAGCCCAGCCGTCGCTTGGTCTCTCGATAGCCGAAAACAACATACCACAGGCCTACCGCCAGGCTAATCATGATTCCCGCTGTAAAACCGTCGCCGGGCTGGTCGTGCCCGAAGAAAATATGCGTCACGGAAATGACCAGGGTAAGCGGCAAAATCATATAAGCCAGCAAGCGTACGAAAGGAGAGACCAGGACGCCTCCGATTCCAAAGGTGCGCAACTGGCTTCTTTGATCGTGAACGATAGGGTCTTCTTTATCGCCGGCTTTTCGGGAAGCATAGCGCAGTAAAGTGTAAACGCCAATGCCGCCCATGCCAAAAACGGCTACCTCGATCAGGGTATCGAAGGCTCGAAAGCTAATGATTATGGCCCCGACGATATCGGTAGCCCCTGCCAGCGCCTGAGCATTCTCTTCGAAATAGGGCGTCAAAAGACTCTGGCGTGGACGGGACACCAGCATGCTGTAAACCAGAACCGTCATCACCAAGGCGCTGCTTATGGCGATCAGACCATCCCGTAGCAACCCGGGTCGGGACTGGCGGAAGGTAAATTCGGCTGCCCGCTGGCGTTGTGGACGGGGCAGGCGGGTGAGCAAGAGCACCAGGATGATGGTCAGCAAGATGTCCACCACCACCTGGACCAGGGCTACATCGGGAGCGGGCTCCAGCACCATCAGGACGGCTACTGCTAAACCTGATACACCCAGCGCCAGGATAGCCGGCAGGTCTCGCTGCAGGAATACGCTGGCTCCGGCCGAAATTACCACCAGGAGTAGAGCGAACAACCGCAGGAGCACCAGCTCGGTGGTAAAAATATCCGCGGTCAAACGAATTCCCACCGGCGCAGTCAAGGGGGGCAGGGCAGCAAAGGCAACCATCAGGCCTCCAATTCCCAGAAGCATGGTAGCCAGGTATAAACGCAGCTTTCCATTCTGCACCCTGGTGACCCAATAGGCAGCCTGGTCGATCCATCTCAGGGCGCCCAGGTAGAGGATATTGAAAGTCAGGCCATTGGCTGCCTGCATGATCTGTCTCCGCACGCGTACCCGGAAGGCTAACATGCTGGCCCCGAGTATGATCGCCACCATGCTAAGCAGCAATGGAATATTGATCCCAGTCCAGAGCGCCAGGGAGACCTGCACAGGCTCTCCCAGGGCGGCCTGCGCTCCTGCTGCCAGCAACGCCGCCACTGGTTGCGGTTCAGGCAGGACCCCTAATGCCAGGGAGAAGGTTGCCGGCAAGACGGGAGCTAAAAGCATTCCAAGCGGGGCTTCATGGGCGTGGATACTACGATCACGCTGTTGGCCAAGGAAAGTGTCCACCAGCAGCGTTCCAGCCTGGACCAGGATAAGTGCTCCGGAGATGACGACCGCAGCCGGGAAGATGATTTCGATGATGGCAGGCACGCCAGGATGCGTGGTAGTTGCCAGCAGGGTCTCCTTAGCCAGGAAGCCGAACAAAGGCGGCAAGCCTCCCATGGAAAGGGAAGCAATAGCCGCCACCAGGAAGGTGACCGGCATGGCGCGCCGGATGCCTCCCAGCCTGCGCAGGTCACGCGTGCCGGCCTCGTGATCTACGATTCCCACGATCAAAAAGAGAGCGCTCTTGTACAGGGCGTGGGCCAGCAAACCCACTACCAGCGCTTTGAAGGCGATCTCACTGTCCTGCCCGATCAGCATCATTAAGGCGCCCAACTGGCTCACGGTAGAGTAAGCCAACAGGGCCTTCAAATCGTTTTGCTTGAGGCCCAGGTAAGCTCCGATCAACATGGTCACCATACCGGCCAGGCTGAGGATCCAAAACCAGGTGTCAGTCAGCCCCAGGGCGGGGTTCATACGGGCCATCAAATAAATGCCTGCTTTCACCATGGTGGCTGAGTGCAGGTAGGCGCTGGCAGGTGTGGGCGCACTCATCGCATCCGGGAGCCAGATATGGAATGGCGCCTGGGCGCTCTTGGTGAATGCTCCCATGACGATCAACCCCAGCATAACCAGGTAGAGGGGGCTACTTCTTAGTTGATCGCCGCTGGCCAGGATATCTGCAAATTCGAAGCTACCGCTAACGCTGCTGACAATTAAAAGGCCAGCCAGCAGCGCAATCCCTCCACCTCCCGTGATGAACAATGCCTTGAAGGCGCTCCGGCGTGCATCTGCGTCTTTGTATTTGAACCCGATCAGGAGGAAGGATGTGATGCTCGTGCCTTCCCAGAAAACGAACAGGGTGATCACGTCCCCTGCCAGCACCAGGCCCAGCATGGAGGTCATGAACAACATCATATAGGCCAGGAACTTCCAGGCATCCCTGTCCTCTTTCATGTAATAGCCGGAGTAAATGATCACCAGCGTGCCAATACCGGTGACCAGTAACGCGAACAGGGCGCTTAAACCGTCCAGGTACAGGACAGCCTGGATGCCCAGGGATGGCATCCACTGGATTTCTTGAATGACCCGGCCGCCTTCAAAGACCTGCCCTACCCGTAATGCGATCCACAGGAACGCAGCCAACGGACCCAGGGCCACCAGCCATCCCAGGCGTGTATTGGATATATACTGTTTGATCCTGGGAATGCCGGTCCATGCTGACAGAGCTGTAGAGCCAAGACAGGCAGCCAGGGGAAGGAATAAGGAGTTCGCGATCATATAGTATCAATTGAAGACCCAAATGGGTGGTCCAGGTTTCGCGCTGGTATTTCTGGCGGAATTCTTTCGTTCAAATCGCCAGGGTTCCCCGCTACCAACTCCTGGATTATAGACCTTCAAAAGGGCGCTTCCGAATTGTAGTATATCCGTAGAATTATTAAATGTCTAGTGTCCACCTGTGTTTTTCGTAACGATTTGGAT